>JADFOW010000012.1 GCA_022562615.1 Nitrososphaerota archaeon | reverse complement strand
TCATAAATATATACAATTTCCATATGTAAATTAAGATAAAGTAATGCACATAGGCTTCATTTTATTAAATTGTGATCTTGGGGCAGAAGAATATGTTGTAGATGAACTAAAACAAATGTCTAATGTTACTAATGCATACCTCACTTTTGGAGCATATGATGTAATAGCAGAAGTTCACACTGATAATCAAGATAAATTTGAAAAAACAGTTTCAGCAATACGAAAGTTATCCCGAGTGGTTAGCACAATGACATTAAATGTCATCAATCCCAAATAATTGTTATAGGAGTCAATTTCTGTCTAATTCAAAATGGAAAAAATAGATTATGAAGGAACTGTTTGGGCAATTGATCACAATAATCCAAAACCATTAGTTGAACATTCCATTCATACATTAGAGAGATATGGGATAAAAAAAGAAGATATTGTCTTAACTGATGCGCCTGAAAACGTCAAAGTAGGAGCTGTCGTAGTGGAGATTTGGCCATATCATCTTGATGTGGCACGGGTAAGAAAAATTCGAAATGATTCATTTATCAGCGGAACATTATTGACAATCGAACTAAAGCTAGACGAGAACGGAAATTATACCGATTAACCCAAGTCTTTGTAGATTCGTATCTTCAGAGATTTGAACCAAAAAGGCAGTTCTTTTTAATTGAATTGGACCGTAACAAATCTAACACTATCCTAAAATTGGCGGTTTATCTAAGTTAATCATGAGTCAAACCACTATAACACCAGAAATTGCAAAATTATTTCAAGGAAAAAACTTTGCCTCTCTTGCAACCTTGATGAATGATGGTTCTCCTCATGTTGCGCCTATCTGGGTTGACTTGGATGGAGATATCATTTTGATAAACACTGCAGTAGGGCGTGTAAAGGAAAAAAACATCAGACGAGATAATCGTATTGCCCTATCAATTTACGACCAAGAAGATCCATACAATATGGTATCAGTAAGAGGCAAGGTAATAGAACTTATCACAGAAGGAGCAGATGAGCATATTGACAAACTAGCAAAGAAATATTTTGGTGTGGATAAATACCCCTTTCGCTCTCCAGATGAGCAGAGGATAATTTTGAAAATCCAACCTGAAAAAATTCATCATCAACAACCACGTCCACAAAAATGAGAAATTAATTCGCTTAGGTTTTGTAAAAGATGATTAATAAAAAATCTATTATGAAAAAATCTTTGAGTCTAAGCCCTTTTCAATATTTGAAGAAAAAAAAGAAAATTAAAGAAACATGAAACAAAACAAAAAATTAGTTTTTGGAATTTCTATTGTAATAATTGGAATAGTTTTCATCAGTATTGCTGGAACGTTATTTTTACAAAATAATTTGAATAAAAATTACGAAAAAATGTTTTTCACGCTTCAAGATGATAACACGGTTTCTTCTTTTCCAAGTAAGGATACCTGGGTTGCAGGAGAAAAAATGACGTATGTTTCCACAAATAAAAATGGATTTTTAGTACTTGCAACAAGCACTGCAAGCGATACAGTTTTTGCCCTTAGCAGCGAAACGGGAGAGATTATGACCTTTCATGTGGGAAAAACACCAAAGGGTGTAAAAATTCGTCCTGATGGAAATTTTGCATTTGTAGCAAACGAGGGTTCAGACTCAGTTACTGTAATTGATCTTGTATTAAGATTGGTTCACAAAGAAATTCCAGTGGGTAAAAATCCACACAATATAATTTTCCATCCAACGGAGGATCTCGCTTTTGTTACACTTCAAGGTGATAATATGGTAGCAGTAATAGATGCAAAGAAATTTGAAATAATTTCTTCAATTCCAGTAGAAGGGTCTCCACACAATTTGGACATATCTCCTGATGGAAAGTTTCTTTATGTGACAAATGTGGCCACAGATGACGTTGCAGTAATTAATTTAGAAAACCAGCAAATTATAACAAGGATTCCTGTTAGTGCTGGCCATCATGGAATAGATGTCTCCCCTGATGGTAGTAGAGTCTACGTGTCCGGAATTGGTGATAGCGTGATCAGTATTATAGATACACAATCACTTGACGTAATTAAACAAATTAACGTAGGAAAAGGTCCTCATGGAATCCGGGCAAGTTCTGATGGTTCCCTTCTATATGTTGCAGTAACACAAACAAATCAAATTGTGGAAATTGATACAGAGAGATTAGAAATTACCAATTCCTTGACAACAGGAAATATGCCGTTTTGGATTGCGATACCAGGTAATCCTTGAGACAAACATTTAATCTGTTCAAAGAAATTTGATAAAATAATATCAAATTATTAAGGATCAAGTTTGAAAAATATTTTTGCAAAAACACCATTTGTTTTCAACCTATTTTTTCTACTGATTTCTGAATATGTAGTAAATGAAATTGTTTTGATCAAAACGTCTTTGATTCTAGATTCATAGAATTTTCCTTCAGAATCTTATGGCATCCGCAGAAACAGTTGGTATGTGGCATATCATGAGAATTTCTGTATGTACATTCTTTGGTATGTTCCATGAAGTTGATTGGCTTGAGGTGTTATCTGTTTTTCCAACCACTTTGTGTAAAATGCAGAAATAATTAATCTGCTCATGGAGGGATAACTTCTTCAATATCTATTCCACGTCTAGTTATCTTTGAGTTGGTCTTGCTTTTGATATCATTCAAGTATCGTTGTATCATTGCTATACCATCAACTATTTTTGGTGCGTTGTTTTTTACAAATTCAATTCTGTCTGAAGCAGTCCTTGGGGGATTGTCAACATAGTTTTTCATTGCTCTTTCACCATCATAGTCTACAAAGGCTATTCTTGCACTAAAATCAGTTCTTTCCAAAACAAGGCTATCTCCACCTACCAATGCAGTATGATATGGATGTTGCATAATAGATTCAGAAAATTTTTGGGAGTTTGATATTTTATTTGCCAAGAAATAGTCAGAAAATGCGTTAAAGTTGGCAAGTAAGTAAAACGTTGCCTCCGGCCTTGTTGTCTTAACTCCTTCAATTTTGTTTAGAGCCTGATAGGTATAATCCCCCATAATATGATGAATGCTCCTAGTTATTTCAAAATATTCATTCATCTCTGTGCTTTCTTGGAATCCTGCAATCGCAGCATGTTGGATTGGAGTAGATGTTGCAGTATATTCTGTTGCAAGTATTTTTTTGAAATGTTGTCTTAGTTCATACGTATGCTGCGGGAAAATGACATATCCTAATCTGTATCCTCCTGCTGCATGGGACTTTGACAATCCATTTGTGACAAATGTACCTTCAGGGTATATTCTACCCATGCTGACAAATTTGTTGATGTCGTAAGTTGTTTGGGCATAAATTTCATCAGAAATTACAAGAATCTCGAATTTTCTGCAGACATCTGTAATTTCCTCTAATTCAAGTTGTGAATACACAAGTCCTGTTGGATTGTTTGGATTGTTTAAGATGAGAATCCTTTGTCTATCGTGTAGTCTTAGTACAAGGTGTTCAAGATCATTTGGAGTAATTTTGCCGATTGGACGAGCAGGCAACATGTGAAAATTTTTCTTTAGAAGTCTTATTTGTGGAAGATAACCAAGCCATGCTGGAGTGGGCAATATCACGGTTCCATGTAGGACTTGCAATAGATTGAAGATTAGCTCTTTTGTGCCAGGTCCAACGTATACACGTTTAGAATCTATTTCAATTCCAAAATTTCTTTTGTTGTATTGTGAAATTGTTTCCCTAAGTTCTGGAATCCCAGGAACTCCTGCATATGTTCCCTTATTTGCATTTTTGATTAACGCATCTTGTACTGGTTTTGGTACCGGAAATGGAGATTGTCCAAATGCAAATCCATAGAACCCAAAACTGCATTCAGGATGAGGACAAACAGTATGAAATTCTTGCAAAAATGTGTTTAATTTAAGATTCTCTGGAAGTTCAATGTCTTCCACTTGTTGGTCAATGATAAATTTTTTCATTGGTTTTTCTCCATGTTATATCGTATGAACTATTTATCTGAACAGAGTTATCATCTTTTCTATTATTTTACATTCTAATTTTTAACATCTAGTTTGATCATGAAATTCTAGCCAATGAAAATAATTTTCATTAAAAATATTCTAAAGGTGTCTTACTTTATAGATCAAATCATATCCAAAGAGTGGAGCATTAAATCAATTTGACAAATCCCGATGGGAGCACACCTGTTTTTAATATAATAATTGAAAATCAAAGAATTAAATCTGATTGTTTTGTTGGAAATGTTGATGATTATTCTCTACATTAGGGACATTTAGAAATATCAGAAAACCATAGAAAAAGACAATGTATAATCAACTGAAAAGAACTTTGTCAATAAAAATAAAACGTTTAGATATGTTCCCAAATCACTTTTTTGGAATTGCTGAGATAAACAGAGAAGATTACAAGATTAACATTCAGGGCCAGAGTTTATTGAGAGACAAATTAATCAAACTGCCAATAAAATTTAAAGATGAAAAAGCATTATTACGTTTAAGTGGAATTAATGGTTCCTATGTTGAGGATATTGTAAGTTACTCAGGAAATTCAGAATGGATAGAAATAGATTCTGATAGAATTTTGTACTATCTGGCAGATCATCAAGACCAAATTGACACTATAGATGTTTTAAGTAGATTCTAAACAAAGTTAGAGTTTATGACATTATTCTCAAGTAATTTCAGATTTGTTTACTAGAATGACTACAAACCTTTTGGAATACTGCCAACGGAACCAATAATACTAAATGCTAAGAAAATCATAAATCTAGTAAATCTTGATTAATCTGGGAAAAATTTTCCTTCAGCTTGTATATGGTTGTAACAGTAAAGATAATGAAAATCTAGAGACATTACAAAAGCAAATGCAAGAACGAATCAATTTTCTCAACGAACAAGATATCACCAGTTACAATGATCCCACATTATTAGAGTACTACGAATTACACAGTCAGATTCAGCAATGTCTTTTTCAGGATCACACCAACCAATACTTGCTTTATGCAGGAATTATTGTAGGCATTTCTCTTTTCGTTTACTTTCGTTGGTGGATGATAAAGAAAGGAGAATCTAAAAAGAAGTTAAATTTCAAGGGTTAATCTATGAAAAAAAAGACAGTTGGTATGGCAGCCTCAGTAATTTTAGTTGCAGTGGTATTAGGAACGTTTGTCTGGCCAAATCCTGTAATACAAAATCCAAGCTTTGCATGTGCTTTAACTGAAGGCAATCCACAAGGTCCTTACTATATCCCAGGGGCACCATACAAAGAGAAACTTGGAGAATCACTTGAAGGACAAAAACTAATAATTTCTGGACAGGTCTTAAATCAGCATTGTGATCCCATACCAGAAGCCATAGTGGATGTTTGGCAAACTGATTCAAATGGGAATTATTATTTTGAAGATTTTACACTTCGTGGAAAAATAAAAGCAGACAAGTATGGACAGTATAAACTTGAAACCATATTTCCTGGTAAATATTCAGAAGCTGGATTTATGCGTCCAGCACATATTCATGTAAAGATCTCAGCTCCTGGTTTGCTATCTCATACTACGCAGTTATATTTTGAAGGAGACGAACACCATGACTTTTTTGTAAAACCTTCTTTAATTTTAAAATTAGATGAAAAAGATGGAACAAGGTATTCTGATTTTGACTTTGTTATTTTTACTCCATGACGAGTTTTCTAATTAACCAATATACAAAATAAAAAAAACTAAATGCTATGTACCTACAGGAATTGTATGGGTAACCTAAAGGCCACATCAATTGATCATGTAAATATGAAAGTCAAGAACTTGGAGAAAAGCGTAGAGTTTTACAAAAATCTTTTTGGCTTTGAGATAAAAAAAGAAGAAAACCCAAACAAAACAGATGTGCCCTCAAAAATCATTGGAAATGATGCAATCAAGCTTTGCCTGTATGAAGTACCTGACATGTCACCAGAAGGGGGAATTGCGCACTTTGGCTTTAATATTGCAAATTTTGATGAAATAATAGCGAAATGCAAGGACCTTGGAGTTGAGATACTATATGGAGGAGCGATTGATTGGGAAAAATCAAAATCAGTCTACATTGTAGACCCCAGTGGTTATGAGATAGAACTGGGGGAAGTTTCTGGTGGCGGTTTGTAGAGTATATTTAAAGTTGAAGATTACAATATCTCTCAAATGTCAGTCTAAATTACTTCAATAATTCAAGAGTATAGTAATTTATTCAGAACTATGTTTTAAGTATACTCATACCTTATGAAATTTTTATAACCAAAACATTTTATTCAATTCTCATACTTCCCAAAAAATAATTTTAAAATTAACTTAAATTACCAAACCCCAAAAGCTATTTCTCACAATATGAAATCAGTCCATTCAGAAAGAATGACCATCCCTTGTTGTGCTCCTCTAGACTCGCAGGTCCCTGTTCCTTGCCGGTAAATCCTGTATGGGTCAAGGTCAATCTAGTTTTGTTATCTACTTGCTCTAATTCCCAGGTTACAATGGTTTCAGCAAAGTCAGAAAACGCCTGCCACTTCCAAGTATGGACTAGTTTTTTATTCTGAATTATCTCAAGAACCTTTCCTTCATTGATAAAATCCATATCCAATTTCATCCTAGAGTTTTTTGAATCTTTTAAAAATGAAAGCTTGAATTGCCCCCCAACTTTTGGCTCCAATATTGCAGCATCTGGAAACCACTGAATCAGCTCCTGTGCATCAGAAATTGCACTAAATACTACCTCAGGAGAGGCATCTATTTCAATTACTTGTTTAATTTCATTTTGTGTCATTTTTTTTTTCTCCCCGTAGCCTACGTATTATTATTTTGATTTAGGGATTTTACCTCTTTATGGTTTATTGAATGGTTTCAATTAAAATCAAAAAGTTACAAAAAGAGCCTAAAATGGACCTTTTTAGGGAAAGCTTTTCATCAGGGAAGCCTATGTTATCCCAATATGGACCCAAAAGAACTGTATGAAAAAATCATGAACATTGACTCACAGATTAGATTTGCAACAATTGCAAACAAAGACGGAAAAATTGAACATACTGGTCATCGTGAGGGTGTAACAAATGTTCTGACTTCAGAGGAAAGTAAAAAATCACTTCAAAGGGCAATAGATTCTTGGAATGCTCGTAATGATCTTTCAGACAAGATTGGTGAAGGCAAATATGTCTTGGCAGAATATGCAAAGATAAAGCGTATTACAATTCCTTATGGAGGTGAACATCTAATCTATCTAACCACTGATGTTCAAGCTGATCATACAAAAATTATAGCTGAAACACTAAAGTTACTGTAAATTATATTTCTAAAAACTTTAGTAGACAAGCCTATTGTTAAATCAGCTCGAACAAATCGAAAATTCTTTATGAATTAACAGTATAAAAGAAGATAATGACGCACAGGTTTTTTTCAAATGTCTTTTGGAAAATATCCGAGATTATTGAGTAAGGTTAACAAAGATTTGTTTTGCAACGATTATCTCATTTTCAAAGTCATATGCCAAGCCATAAAGCATTACAATTGAGCCATTTGGAAAGGGAGTGACATTGCTAATAATTATACTGTTCTCAGAAGTAGATTTTACAGTATTTGGAAAACAACTAACACATCCTATTTGATAGGAAGAAGTATTTTCATCCTGATCCCAGGTTATTTTAATTGTGGCCTTGTCATTGGTATAATCCAAAACAGTTGTTTGAATATTTTCAAACGGTTCTGCGTATGCTATTCCCATACTAAACGCCAATAATGGAAGCAAGAAAACAAGTTTTCTCATCAGATATTTTGATTCTTGTTTTATCTTTTAACATTTACTATTCAATTTGAGGTAAAAATGAGCGTGGAACCAATAGTGATTTTCGATTTTTGGGGATGTTTTAGGTATAAGGCAAATGATCCATTCGTATTAAATTAAAATTCAAGATCTCTATTCGTTTACAAGATTAGAGTCTAGAGGATATTGTGGCTTTAAAATTTCTAGTATCTTATCAATGAATTGCTTGACAAGATATAAAATATTTGTAAAATATCTTTTTGGGTTTTCATAATGGGCGGAGTCCCAAAAAATAGCAGGATGATCATCATCTACAAGTTTTACTCTCAAATAGTTTCTAGGTTTATCTTTTCCTATTGTTCCTGCATTTTTTAGAAGAGAGTCATAAGATTCCAATTTTTGTTGATTCCGAATTTCCCACAACCTACTGCTTGCACGATTCCAAAAATGTTGGTATTTTACTTGATTTCTACTTTCGTATTCAGCATGAAACCCAATTATATCATAGCCATATCGGTTTAGACCATCATTAAATTCTTGGTCAGTAATTATTTTTTCCTCATGGATAGGTTTTTGAAAATATTTTTGAAATTCTTCAATCATCGCCTTTGCTTCATCGGTATGTTTTGCCTCAAGAGCCTGAACAATATCTGAAGGATGAATTTGATTGGGAGATAATCCCAAACTGAGTTTTTTATTAATTTCTGCAAAAATCAAGTCCAAGGATCCATTTGCATAAAACAAGAATCCGTCTATTAGAATCTCTGTGGAAATTTTATCGTTTGGAAAAATATCTAATGAAATGGAAGTGGGTATTTTATCCAAATTAATTTCGGTATAAAATATTCGGTACTGAATAGAATCAATTAACTGGTTTCTTTCTTTATTTGTATTCAGACCTGATTCCATCGTTAATTTTTTTAAAAAAATTAGATTAAAATCAGGTTTGTTAATATTTTTCTGCTTTTAGGGCTCAAAGTCTTTGTATATGTAAAATTATTTTAAAAATAAAAAAAAGAAGCTAGTTGCTTCCAATCAGGAATATTACGCTTGCACTGGTGGTGATATCTTGGTCTGAAGAGAATACAGGCGTAGATGATTTGAAGACAGCCTCTTCTGCAAATGCACTTGTTGTTCTAAATATGGGTATGGGTGGAGGCATTCCAAATTCAGACAAAGTAATTGCCTTTACCCCAATTATCTTATGATCTAGAGGAGCTAGTGCATTTTCTGCTTTCTTTTTTGCATTAAGAATGGCCTTGCCTAAAAGATCATCTTTTACCTCAAGTTGTTTTTGTGGAGAAAGAGTAAAAGATACGTTGTCCACCCTATTTGCACCGGAGGAAACTGCACCATCAATAATGTCTGCTGCTTTGTCCAGTTGACTAGTTTCTACAGTAATGGTATTTATCACGCGATAACCAATTAGTTCTTGGACATACCTTTCAGTGACAGGATCTCGGTAGTTGTCATAAATTGGATAGATACTGATTCTTGAGGTACTGATTTCATCTTCGGAAATTCCCAAAGTCTGTATCGTATCTACAATTGACGTCATTGATTTAGAATTTGCAAATAGTGCATCTCTAGCTGACTCTTCTTGGTTTTCAACCCCAAAGGTGATCACAAGTAAATCAGGTTCTACCGAAGTGGTAGCAATACCTGTTACTGAGATTACTTTTTCACGAGAAGGAAAAGGAGTTATTTCTGCGTCTGCTTGATTTTCTGTAAGTGTTGTAGTTACAGTAAAGGCAAGAACAATAATTATTCCTGCAAGTGCTGAAATTACCACTTGTTTGTTCATAGATATATGATTAGAAATGAGTATTTATGAAATCGGTGATAATTATTTAAAAAATTAAAATATCAAAATTGTTTCTTTAAATAATAAAAATATGATGAAGTGATATTGGGTCTGAGAGATATTGGACTAAGGGAGGAATATCGTTCGGATAGAGACGATATCGTGGCTGAATTTTTCTTTCCATGTCTTAGCAATTGCATAGAATATGACAGATGTGTGGATTTTTTATCAATTCAAACCTTGGCCACCATTGCAATGACATTTGAAAATTTCTCCTCAGGAAAGGCAAAACTAAGAATGATAACAGGTCATAGGTTTAAGACAAGAGAACTTGGTATTTTGACTAAGCTTTTTTCTGAAAAGTATACCAAAAAATTTGATGGAAAACTAATCAAAGACTCTAAAATTCAAAAACTCCAAGATCTAATAAATAACGGCCAAATTGAGCTCAAGGTTGCTATCACAAATTCAGAAGATGTTGCAGGATCATTTTCCGAAAGAATAGGATTGTTTTTGGATAAAGACGATCAAATTGTTGCTTTTGTTGGAACATCAAAAGAATCATTTTCAACACAAACACTGGATTTTGAATCAGTGGATGTTTTTACTTCGTGGAACGATAAATCAAGGGTGGACAGAAAAAGAAAGGATTTTGAAGAATTGTGGGAAAATAAAACAAAGTATGTTGAAGTTTATGATTTTTTATTTGCAGAGCAAAGCGGTTTATTAAAATTCTCCTCAGAATGGGCATACGACATTTAAATCTGAAAGGATTCCTCTAATCTTGCTTTATTTTCATAAAAATTCATTCTATTAATTTTGTAATAGATTACTTCTCCCCTTCTTTCTATTACAGCAATAATTGGCTCTTTCCCCATTTGTGTAATTTGTTCAATTTTTTTTTGAAGATTCCCCATCTTTTCTTGTTGACCTTCATTTAGTCCAAAAATTAAGAATTTTGCTCCCTTTTCGCCAAATTGTCCTCTTTCGTAAACACGAAAGTCAGAACCAAATCCAAATCCGTCTTTTACTACATAACCTCTATTCCTCAAATCACGATATATCAAAAACTTGGTAAGAGCTTCAGGATCTTGCTTCTGGGAGATATGCAAAAGGTCATCAAAATCAACTTTTTTCTTGCCTTTTTTCAGAATTAATTTATCGGAATAAAGTAGGTATAAAGATTCAAAAAATTTTAAGGATAATTTGTCATTTTCAAGTTCACCATATCCCTTTAGTTCAAGCTCATGGATCATTTCATTATTAGAAATTAGAGTTTGACCAGAAATTAATTCACCTTCAACAAGAGGAGTATCTTCCATGATGATGAGAAAACCAAAAGATTTCCATATTTATGTTGGCAAACATCAATAGTTTTCTGATTCTTTTAATAAATTGTCGTTAGAATCAGTCATACTCATCATTCTCATATTCGTCCTTGTCAGGATCTAGTACACCTAAATGATACAATATTAGATAGTTTTGCTTCATAGGATATGATATTTTGGTATGAATATAAAAGTATGAAAGTAAGAAGACATTACACCCAGATCAAACATTAGCAACCCAAGAAGAGAAGTCATGATGGAATTATGCTATAATAATTTCTTGTTTGTAAGATTTTTGTGATGACATGCCCCCATAACCTGGATCTGTCTTTTGTTTTGGATTCAATGTCGTATCATGATGACAAGATTTGTTACATACGGGGCAGAACTCTCTATCCAGTGTTATGCATTGACAAATATGATTTTTCATGTAAGCTTGTGCGGCTTGATTCCACTCTCCTGTCCCATTACAATAAACACATACCTGCGAGGGTCTCCCAACTCCTTTGCAAAATTCACATACGTCATCTATCATGTTAACTCATCGCCCCATCTATAGCTGGTATAAAGTCAATATATTTGCAAAGGCAAGAAGAGACAGTCTAAAGTTCTAATTTGGATATAATTATTGGATAAATGATTGTCTAACCGTTAAAATATGGGCATTTTTGTTTGATGATATCATGCACGGTGCTAATTATAGATCCGGAAAGGGACAACCTTTTACTCGAAAGAAGTTCATCAAAGGTAAACCCCAGATAAAAATTGCAAAATTCCAAGGTGGAAAAAAGGGAGAATATGAATATTGTGTTCAATTACTTTCAAAGGATAAAGTCCAGATTAGACATATGGCAATTGAAGCATGTAGATTGGCTGCAAATAAAACATTAGAAAAAACTACTGGGGAGACGGGATATTATTCTAGGTTACGGATTTATCCACACAACCTTCTAAGGGAAAATAAAATGATAGCAGCCGCTGGTGCAGACAGACTTCAGGAAGGAATGAGAAGGGCTTGGGGAAAAGCCGTCAGCTTGGGTGCTAGAGTTAGGGCAGGACAATGTATTATGGAATTATATGTTAATGACTCACACGTAGAAGCTGCAAAAAAAGCACTAAAAGGGGCATGTGTGAAACTGCCAACAACACCAAGGATTAAAGTTTCTGAGTATGGTAAACTATCACCATAAATTTTCAAAGTTTGATTTCTTACTTTTTACAAGTTTTACAAATTCTTGAAATTCCTTATCTGTAGGTTCACGATTCAGAATTCTTTTTGATTGATAGTAAAATGAATTGTAAATTCTTCCGACAATAATTCCCAGTACAAATGATTTTGACTCACCTACACTTGACAGTGATTGAAGGAGTTGTTTTATTTCATTTTTATTGGAAATAGTTTCTTGAATTTTTTCTTCGATTTTATTTTTTAGAATTTTATCCATTGTTTTCATTGTATGAAATAGTTAAAAACAGTTTAATAGCCAAATTCGTTTCTCATGATTGTTGCAGTTATAGTACAGTCTGGTTAGTACTCGTGCTTGCCAAGTACGTGACCCGGGTTCAAATCCCGGTAACTGCACCACTCAACTAATATCAGATTGTTTTAATCCTCTTTCTATTATTCGGAGCGCGTCTTCGGCTTTTTCAGGTTTAGGTAGTTGAATCATAAACACGTTGTCTTTACCATAAGAGGACTTTGGAGATGAGATAGCAAGCATAGATGTTTTTGCCAAGGATTGAAAAAACAGAATATCCTTATTTGCATTTACTAGGATTTTTTCTACAATTCCACCTTGAGAAAAAGTAAATGTAACTTCAACAAAAACATGACCTTTCCCGTCCTGTAATATGTTAAGGTCTGTGTCTATTGAGAGTGACTTTCCTGCAACCTTTGACAAGAGTTCATCATATTTTCTTTCCTCGAGAATAATACAGGGGACAGATTTTCCATCAAAATCAAAAATGGTTATTCCATTATGTACTTGCTGGAGTAATTTTTTGAGTTCTTCAGGCATCTTTTTCTTGCAACTTTGGAGCTATTTTGTCACCTGCTTTCATTAAAAATGGCGTGAGAAAGGCAGTAATTATTGAAATTACACCAATTAATGGGAACAAAAATGCACTTATCGCGCCAACATCAAGTCCAGTTTTAATAATTACAATTGAGAATTCTCCTCTTGGGGCAGCTAGTGCAAAAGCAGAGTGAATTGATTCTCCACGTTTTTGTTTGAACAAAAGATTTCCAATCATATTTCCACCAAACTTCATAAAAATGGCAACTGCCATTAACGCAATAGCAATGTACATGTAATCTCCAAGCTGAGAAATATCCATCAAAGCACCTACAGAGATAAAGAAGATTGCGACAAACATATCTTTGATAGGCTTGGTTAAGATCTTTGAGATTTCAGAAGATTTGGATTCTGCTACAAGGACTCCGGCTAAAAATGCTCCAATGGCTACTGACAGTCCTACAAGGTTGGCCAAAAGAGCATAACCAAAGCAAAGTCCGAGAACGCTCAAAAGCAGTATTTCACGATGCTCTGTTCCTGCCACTCTATCAATTAAGGGTGGAATGATTCTAGCTCCCACAGTAAATGTGCCCACAATCAATCCGAGTGCTACTAATACTACAACCAAAACAGATTCTATTGAAACTGATCCAACCAGAGCAATAGATTGTAACGATGAAATTAAAATTACGGCAATCACATCTTCTACAATTAGGATACCTAAAACAAGAATAGATGATTTCCTTTTGATTCGTCCCATCTCCTCAAATATTTTCACTATAATTGCAGTACTGGAAATCGAAAGAGCGGCTGCTATGAATAATGAGTCCATAAAATTCAATCCAAGTGCAGTAGCTGCATAAAACAGAACACCTAAGGTAGAAAATAATCCAATAGTACCTATACCTACTGCCGCTCTACCAATACTTTTGATTTTAGAGTATGGAAACTCAATTCCAATTACAAACATCAATAAGATTACGCCGATTTCAGCAAACAGGTTTAGAGCAGAAACATCAGATAAAATTCCCACACTGCCAATTATTTCTGATCCAGGACCACCTCTAGGAAGTATCCAAGCCCAAAGTGGCGATAAAGGACCTATCAGCATTCCTGCAAAAAGGTAGCCAATAATCAAAGGTTGTTTAATTTTGAAAAACGCAAGTGTTACTATTGCACCTATTATCATGATAAAAGCTAAATCGGTTACAAAAGTAGTATGCGGAAGTTGGGGGGTAATTTGATCAATTATGTTGGATACTGTTTGATTCAACGATTGTTGGATGTCAACAGAGTCAATTTGTAAAGCAAAATTTTGCATGATCTCATACAACAAATTTGTCTAAAAACAGTTGTGGTTCTAAAATAATTGTATAAATTGGGCTCAGAATAATTTGAAAATGTTGCCGGTCCAATTTTACAGTAAAAATGATTTTAAGAAATTTCATTATGTTTTGAAAGTCTTCAAGCCACGTAATTATTGTTCAATCGCAGAGCGATAAGAAGGTCAGCTGAAAAAATGTAAAAATATGACCTGTGGTATCAGATTGCACAATCGGTAATTGTGAGATTACCCATGTATTAATAGTACGGTACTATACCGTACCATATGATTCAATGTGAATATTGTACATTGGGATTTATTGATACACCCAACGGTCTTGCCGAAAAGACCTTTCATGAGTTACTACATGACCCAAATGTTGTTAATAAGTAACTCATTACATTTTTTATTTTAGACCCAACTTTTTTATCATTATATTTTCATTTCAAAAGATATGGTAAAGAAACCATCAAAGAAAGAAAGAACGAAAACATCAAATCAAAAAACAAAACCTCCAAGCAAATCAAAAATTGTTAAAAGAGAACCAACTCCAGCTGCTATTTTAAAAAAAGTCGCAGCAGTTTCCGATTCCACGAATGGACTACAAAAAGAGATCAAAGCAATGTCCAAGATTTTTGGTGACAATCAAAAAGTCCTGGTGTCCATGAAAGGAATGATCGATACATTAACCTCCACACTAGAAAATATACAAAAACAATCCAATCGATTAAACATTATTGAAAACGATACACAAAAACTTTATTCAGGATTAAATCAAGTAAGAACACAATCAAATCTAATTACAAAAATTAATGACCAAACCACGAAACTTCAAGAAGAAGTAAACAAAATGAATCAAATACAAAAGGCATCTCCCAAGCCTGAGGAGTTATCTCGACAAGTTGAAGATAGCATAAATTCCATCCATAATAATTCTCAGATGATTATCAAGATAGCACAAAGAATTGATGAGGTAAGAGATGATTTGCGCAACATTTCAGGCAAAACCGATTTGGTAGTGAATATTGGCCAAGAGATCGAAGTTCTAAAAAATACAGTCGAAACCATTTCTGAAAAAACTGACAAAATTGAATCGTCCTCCGATACAATTTCAGATCTAAGGAGGGAATTAGGTAGGATTGTAGATAAAACTGAATCTTTTTCCAATTTGAATTCAGATCTAAAGGCTATAAAAATGACAATTGATTCAATTTCAGGAAAAGCAGAGAAAATAGATTCCCTTGGGGGGGTGATTGATGGACTGAAACAACAATTTGAGACCGTGGCTGATAAAACCCAGATAATCTCTGATTTTGGTGGAAAGATAGACAAAATTGAGACAGTAATTACCACTCTAGCTCAAAGAGCAGATTCTACAGCCTTTGTTGGTGAGGGGTTAAAATCAGTTCAAGATGATTTGTTAGATTTTAAAAATAGTGTTTTTGATAAAACAAACACCATCGAACAAAAAGTATCATCAATTAATGATATGCTAAAAAGACAAGATGCATTATCTGCAGAATTTCATAAAAAAACAGACCGAGTATTTCAAGAACTTCAATCAATCAAAACTGTCACAAACAAGGTATCTACTGATACATCAAAGGAGATGATTGCATTACTGAAATTGTCTGAATATCAATCAAACATAAGAATGCAATCAGAAACAAAGTATGGTGAAGCAAAAGACCTTGAAAAAATGGCGTCTCAGACTATCAACATAGTCAACCTATTTGATAGACTGTCGATAGAATCAGATGACAAAATTCCGTTACCACATGAAGTGAGAAATTGGGCAGTAAGTAAGATTCTTGATTGCGCAGATAAATGGGAAATTAGATTTAGTGAGGTATTTACTATTTTGACTAACGCCATAGGGCGTGAACTATTAAAAGAATCAATCAGAATTCAACAGATAAGAGACATTTATGGTATTAGAGCAGTAGATGAAATTAGAAAAGAGCTAAATATTTCCTAAACACCTGATGCTTCATCAATTGTGGCTAATTGATCTTTCTTACGTTGAAGGACTGCAAAGATTCCAATTATTACAGCAATCCACAATGTGCTAAAAACAATATTTGATACACTTACGTACATGTAGGGGGTGGCATCCATAATGTTTTCTTTAAGTAATGTGGCTCGATCGTTCATATCTAACATTCCTGTATGGTACGCAGAACTATCCTTAGGAACAACGGAAATTTTTTCTATGCTTGTAATCATAGAATCTACGTCGTTTTCTATTCTAAGAAGATTTGTAGATTCTGTTGGAAATATCCAAACTGGGTTTTTGCCGATGACTTCGCCGTCAAGGTTTTTTGTGTCCTCAATATTTACCATTACCACTGACAAATCTTGTTTTATTTCAACTAAATGAGCCTTAATCACTATGGGATCTGAGGAACCAACAATTCCATCAAAATGACCTCGTATTCTATCAAGGGGATAAATATCGACATTATAGCCATAGATTGCCATGAAACCTCCAAAGACAATAATTGCCATCATGCCAATCATGGAAATCTTGTAAAACTTGGTTGCCATTTTTTCTTCCTTCGTTAAAGCACGTGATGGGCTTGATTTATTTCTTTTAAATCTAGTATGAGATATACTCATGAAAGCAATGAAGAAAAACCCTATTGTTTGAATTCCTATAATAGGTGCAAAAATTGGATTATTTGAAAAGATGGAGATTAAAATTCCCATTAGGCCATAAACGCCAAAAAAAATCTCAAGCAGAGTAGTTTTTGTAAATGGTAAATTATACGCTTTGTCTCGCCAATCATCCTGTTTGTTTATTATTCCATATTTTGGAGTTCTCAAAAATTCATTCTTCTTTCCAACCACGGCATCAAATACGGCAACGGTGTTATTTACTGCCATTCCTGCATTGTAAATGATTAGCGTTGGAAGAATTTTGGCTTTTGATTTCCAAGATTTATTATACATTTTTTGGATTATCATAAGGTACGCTCCAGGACCCATTACAAGATATGCTGCAATAGTTATGGCAGGAATGAAACTAACCACATAGAGATTGATGTTTCCAGCTAAAAGAATAGGCAACGCTAGAAATTGAATTAGTATTAATGGATAGACAATATGACGTGTTAATTGAATAAAGGCCTGAATTTTTGCCTCAATTGCAACTGTTCTTTTAATTGCAATTCCTCCAAGAAGTTTGATTGCACATTGGATTGACCCTTTAGCCCATCGAAATTGTTGTCGTTTTGCTCCATTCATTTGAACTGGAAGCTCTGCATCAACTACTATATCTGGCAAGAAAATACATTTCCATCCTTTCATTTGAGCCCTGTAGCTCAAGTCCAAATCTTCTACAAGTGTTGCAGTATGCCATCCACCAGCATCAATAATACAATCGCGTTTCCAAATTCCAGCTGTGCCATTAAAGTTCATAAATAAGTGAGAATTACTTTTTGCCTTTTGTTCAATTAGAAAATGAAAGTCAAGACTCAAGGCTTGAACCTGAGTGATCGATGAATAGTTTTCATTGATATGACCCCACCTACATTGAAGTAATCCAATATTTGGTTTGGAAAAGTACGGAATTGCTCGTTTAAGAAACCAATTTGGAGGAATAAAGTCCGCATCAAAGATAGCCACGTATTCAGTATTTGTTGTTTTCATTGCATGCTTTAGTGCCCCTGCTTTGTACCCTTTTCTGGTGCCTCGTCTTATGTGTTCGATTTGAAATCCTTGTTTTTTGTAATAATTTACTTCATTTTCTAATAGTTCAACAGTTTCATCATCAGAATCATCAATGATCATAATCTTCAATTTTTCTTTAGGATAATCTAATTCACATACTGCATCAACCAATCGCTTGGCCACATATTTTTCATTGTAAATTGGAAGTTGAATGGTAACAGAAGGAGTTCCCATTTCTTTAGTAATCAAAACTTCTTTTCTTCTAACTGAAAGAAAGGCAAGATAGTAAAAGTTGAGTGTATAGGCGGTGATTATTATGGCTGAAATAATAAATAGTTCAAATATAAATTGGGTGAAAGGATTTAGTGCCATACACTAGCTTGTCAAGATGACTGGTTGCTATTTATACTTGCAAATTTTTCTGCTTATTTTATTTCATATATCTTGACTGCCTGTGGTGGACATACACCTTCACAAGCAAGACAGAAAATACAATCTGGCTCTCTTAACATTAGAGGTTTTCTTTCAGATGCAACGTTACCAGGACTGTCAAACCACTCGTAAACATCTACAGGACATGCTTCAATGCATGCTCCATCTGCAATACAAATATCGTAATCTACAGAAACAAATTCTCCCCAAACGCCCATTTGTTTATTGTCAGTACCAAGTCTTCCCCAGGTTTTGATTGAATATCCTGATACACTATAGGAAGCTGTGGCTCTCATTTTTGATTTATAATCAACATCAATTGGACCTGATTTTGGACCATCAAGTATTGGAATTGGAGGTCCTCCATCATCTGTAGCTACTTCTACTGGTTTTGGTTTTGGTTTGGCGTCAAGAACTATTTTTGCCAAAGGAGTCATCTCTTCTAATTTTTGAATGGCGTTAAGTTCGGTTATCTTTTCACTTTTCATTAGAAAATCAATCATCTTATCTGCCAAAATTGTATTTCGTAAAATAGTATCCATCATCATTTTTGCAAAATGATCTGCTTTTTTCCTATAACCTTTAACCCATTGGGTATCTCCAAATTTTTCAATTGGGAAGATTTGATAAATAATGTCAACCACTTCTCCAGTGACAATTTCTACTGTTACAGATAGTTCAACTTCTTCATAGCCCTTTGCATCAGGATCATCCATGTTTTGTTCCTTCCAACGATATGTAGCATAAATTCTGTCAGCATAAGCATCCATTTCAAATGTTTTTTTCAAGCCATCATGAACTGATGTGATTTCATCTGGATCCTCTAAAGTGATAGGTAATCGATAAAGCCCTAATTTGTAACCGTGAAGGGGATATACTCCTCGTTTAGCAGTAGGTGCTTCCATTGAGAAGACTCTATCTTTTAGAAGTAATGACATTTAATTTCAGTATATTGAATTTATTTAAAAAGGTTATCTAGTCGTCATCAGGACAGGTGAGTTCGCGCATTTGGGTGTACTTTTTTTCCATTATCTCAGCGTACTTTAAGACTTGGCTTAGATCAAATTGATTTTTTGAAAAATACCACCGAATTGGAACCCAATGACCTGTGCCATCCAAACCATGAATCATCCCCTTATCTGCCTTGACATTTAGTTTTTCATCAATTGAGGTTTCCTTTACGGTAAGACCACTTTTGGTTTTATCCTCCATTACGAAATCTGAATCTCCATCTTTTATGTAGTAAAAGGAGCCCTTCTTTAAAACAGGGAGGTCTAGAAGCAATTTATTTTTCCACAGGATTTCCTATCATGTTACCCCATTCAGTCCATGAACCGTCATAGTTTCGAACTCGGGGATAACCAAGTAGGTACTTTAGAACAAACCAACTGTGAGATGATCTTTCTCCAATTCTACAATAACATATAACATCTTTATCTGGAGTAATCCCCTTTGGTTCATAATTTTGTTTAAGTTCGTCGACGGATTTGAAAGTTCCATCTGCATCATTGACCGCAGTTGCCCATGGTATGTTACTTGCTCCTGGAATATGTCCCCCGCGTTGTGCATGTTCCATGGGATATTCAGGTGGTGCAGTTATTTCTCCTGAAAATTCTGCTGGAGATCGTACATCAACCATAACAGTATCCTCTTTAGATAAAGCCCTGCTAACATCAAACAAGTAAGCGCGAAGTCCTTCATCAGGAGGTTGTGCTATGTATTTGGTTGGTTGTAGTTGTGGCTCTTCAGTGACATATTCTTTATTTTCTAATTCCCATTTTTTTCTTCCACCATTCATAATTTTCAGATTTTCATGTCCATAGAATTTAAAAACCCAAAAAACAAATGCTGCAAACCAATTGTTAAAATCACCATAAAGAATCACTTCAGTATCTGCAGTGATTCCATTTTTTGACATTAATTCCTCAAATTTTCTTTTGGTGATAATGTCTCTTGTTACAGGATCATTGATATCGCGTTTCCACCAGATTAAGCTGGAACCTTTTATGTGTCCTTTTTGATATCCATTTACGGGATCATAATCAACTTCAACTAATTTTCTATTTCCGTTTGGAGGATTTTGAGATATCCATTCTGTGTCAACTAATACCTCAGGGTGTGCGTAACTCATATTGTCTTTCAACCTTATTTTCTTACTTATTTGTTTTTCCTAAAAGAAATCCGAAAAATATCATTTTTAAGTAAATAAAAATCAGAAGATCTGCTTGAAACTTAGAAAAGTTGCAATTGTTTGTAAGGTAGGTTCAAAAGAATCCGAAAAAACTGCCAAAGATGTTGCCAAAAAATTTCTAGCAAAAAAATCTAAGGTTTACACCATAGCCCCAATTGAAGTAAAAGGTGCTAAAAAAATTGAGTCGTTAGGAGAGTTAAAAAAAGAAAAGTTAGATCTTGTGGTTGCTCTTGGAGGTGATGGAACAACTCTTAGAGCCTTCCGACATTTAGAAAATGACACGCCAATTCTTACAATAAATGTTGGAGGAAATAGAGGAATCCTTTCAGAAATTACCATTGACGAATTTGATTATGCAATAAATCAAATTTTAAAAGATGATTTCTTTTTAGATAAAAGAATTAGGGTCGTTGCCTCTTGTGGGGGTAAAGAATTCCCTCCAGCTTTAAATGAAATTTACATCAATAGAACAAATCTTACTAAGACTACAGAAATTGAAATAAAATTTCAAAATGATACAGTTAAGCAAAAAATGGATGGAGTTATTATTGCAACCCCCAGCGGTTCAACAGGTCACTCATTTTCATTAGGTGGACCAATAATCCATGAGAGTCTTGATGTTCTTATAATTACTCCAGTTGCTCCAGTTTATAGATTAGAATCAATCGTGGTGCCAGATGAGAAAATTGAAATAACGTCTTCTCATGATTGCAGCATAGTTATGGATGCCCAAGTTGTAAAATCTGCAGGGTATGGAGAACCAATTATTATTAAAAAATACAAAAAACCAGCAGTCTTTGTAAGATTAAAGAAGAGAGGACTAAGACAGATGAGTAAACTTGGATTTTAGAATTTTAGATGCAAGTGCATTTTATGCTGGAATTCCGTTTGGGTCTTCTAATGATTGTTATACAACATCTCTTGTTTATGATGAAATAAAGCATATCAAGAAAAATCATGAAGTGTTGGAAACATTGAGGGAAACAAATAGATTAAAAATTAGAGATCCAAATAAAGAGTCTACAAATGCAGCCACCCTAGCCTCCAAGAATACAGGTGATTATCAGCAGTTGTCAAAACAAGATTTATCGATTATTGCTTTAGGTATAGATCTTAATGGTCTAATAATTACAGATGATTTTGCAATTTCTAATGTTGCAAAAAATTTAGGCCTAAGGATTGCGCCTGTTATGACTAGTGGTATTAAGGATGTAGGTAAATGGGTTCACTATTGCCCTAGTTGCCGCTCAAAACATAAAAGCAGAAAAAAATGCCCAGTGTGTGGAACTCCTCTTAGGAGAAAATTACTCAAGAGGAAAACCCCTGCCGTGCCATTCAATTGAAACTAGCATCAATGACTCAGATTTCTTAATTTATTTAGTGGTATCATGAATCATGCAATGTTTTTTGGTTTGATTTTTTTAGAAGCTTACTTTCGGATTCCAACATTTTCCTTATTTTTTTTGAGCGAGCTTCACCTAGCCCCTCAACTTTAACAAGTTCAGAAGTAGAAGCATTAAGGGCCTTAAGTGGAGACCCAAACTTTTCTAACATTCTGATGGCAAATTTTTCTCCTACTCCTGGAAGGCTACAAAGAGTAGAGAGTTGTTGTTTCTCTAAATCATTAGATTTTCTAATTTTTTTCAAAAATGGTCCTTTTGGAATCCCTTTTCTAGAACACATTGAGACAAGTAATTTTGCCGTATGAAAAGCGCTAGGGGTAGGAATAATTGGGATTTTAAAATCAATGACCACAGTAGATAACGCACCATAGAATACTAGAGGATTTTCTGTAATCTCTTCAATTTCATCAACGTTTCCCTCCATCAGGACTATAGGAAATTCAAAATTTTCCTTTAGTCGTGTACATTGATCAAACAACCGACCATCAAAGATAGAAGATAACAGGTCTCGAATGCTTTTTCTTTCAACTACAGTTTCAGGAGCTACAATATAATCACCTATTGGAAGAGTCTTCATTTCAACGTTAAGGCCAACTGATTTGAGAAGGTCAGGTATCCCACTTTTTCTTTCTCGTTCATCTACAACTATTCGTAAATTTTCTAATTTCACCAAATCTAATTTCATTAATTTGTTAATATCTTATTTGAAATCATGTTAAACTTCTATTTTCGAGGATTGTCTACACTTGAACCTCCCTCAGGGGTCTTTGCGCCACTGGAAGGAGTTCCACTCTTCATCGTTTCTGTGATTTTTGCCTCTTGTTCTTTTAAAGTCTCTTTTAGTCTAGCTTCTTGCTTTTCAAGAATGATGGAGCGAGTTTTAGTTAGTTCTTTTCTTTCTTCAATCTCTTCGATGAGATCTTTTTTTGTGGATTTTATCAAAATGGAACCTGCGTGTTTATAGACCATATCATCATCTGATGCCTTTCTTAGTTCCTCCAGAGATTTATCAGTCTCAATTCGCTCCATTTCGATTTGTTGTTTTTGTTGCATTATAGCTTGAAGATTTTGTTGAGATTGTTGAAGTTTCATTAATTGTTCCTGAAGCCAGGGAGGCATTTGACCAGTTGACATGTTATTTGGGAGATTTGAAATTCATTATATCTTTACCGGGTGTAAAATTGGTTATTTGGAACAATACTGATCAATTCTTTGCTCAAGTAAATCCAGATAATCATCAGGATTTTTTATAAATTCCATGCGAGTATTTTTTTCACTTGAAACAAGAATTACAATTTCCTCCACTTTTATTCCTGTAAGTTCCTTAAACATGACCACATATGATGTGGCTTGAATAAAATGGTCTGTAAGCCATTCTTCACGTTGAGTACTTCGTTTGGTCTTATAATCAATTACAGATAAGATTCCATTATATTTTGCAATACAATCAGAAGTTCCTGCTAACTTCATTTTGTCGCTATAAAGCCTTAATTCAATACCATGGATATCATTTATTTTATTTACAAATGGAAGTAAATTATTAAAATGAGCCTCTGATAAAAGTCTGAATTTTTCAAAAATTTCTTCGCCGTTAAGATAATTTTCAATTAACTTGTGTGTTTCAGAACCAATAATAGCTGCCTCTTGAGTTATGTAGTCTGAAGCAATTTCTTGTTCTCTCCAATTTTGTAAGCTTTGTTGTTTTTCTAGGGGTTGAGTTTTTTGCAATATTGTTGTGATGGATGGATAGATGGCCCCACTTGGTGTTTGGTAATAGTGTCCGTCATCTTTTTCAATCAGTTCTGATGGCGTGAAATTTACAGGAATATGGTTGAATTTAGTCATAGTTTATCTTTCTTAATCTCTTTTGGATAATAGTATTTTGAAAAATTTCTAAAATCACTATTTAAAAATTATGGATCATCAACAGACTCAATTGTTTCATAGCTTGCTTGAATTAATCGCAAGGTAGAATTAAGATTAGCTCTAAGATGAGAAATTTGTTCTGATTCAATAGAGATTACAATTTTTTCTTGTAATTTCATATTTGTTTTTGTTGGATTTTCTGGATAAAATTCATTATCGGTGTTTATTGAATCAAATATTGCCCTTGTTTTCTCTTTAGCATCAACAGTAATTTTTGAACTAAAGTTTGACGTCATAGGCTGTTCCTGCAATCTTAAAGTTACATTTTCTGCAAGACCAAATTCCTACTGCGTCTCTTCCAAACTGTTTAGAACCACAATCAGGGCACACTCTTGTTTCCTTAAGCTGGTGATGAATCTTTGTGTATTGCTTTCTAAGTTTAATTCCATATCTGGCTCCTAATCCTTTTAGAGATTTTTTCTTGGCCATTTTATTAACTGCCTTTGCTTGCTTGTTTTAGATTTTCTCTAATTTGCGCACCTACTTTAATTGAAAGGTCACCGCATTTGATAATTTCATCTATGGTAAATCCATCATTGCCTCCTTTTTGCATCGCAACAATGTTACCATCTGGATCGGTAGTAATTGTAATTCTAGAATCCATGCTATCCCATTCATCGGAATTGGGATCGACGACGATATGATTTCCAATTTTTGCCATTGTAATGGATACAGGGATTGTGGTTGTAGGGAGATCTAATTCTATTCCCTCTACAAGGGTAGGGACATCGTCTTTCATCTCCCATTTTGGCATTTTTGAAGTAAGAAGTGCAGCTGTGGCAGCATAAGAACATGCATCAAAGAGATTTCCATCATAATCTACTACCACAATATCAGCAAAAACTCCCACAACAGATTTGTTTTTTTCAATAACTAATTGAGATACATCAACCATATGGCTTTCTCTAATTCCTCTATCCACCACTCTAGCTAATTCAATAACATCAGGATTAGGAGGTCCAGTTTCGACGCTTGGATGGGATAAAGGTAAAAGTTCTGCAGTGCAAATAAAAATTCCCTTATCACCCATATCTGGAAAAGGTCTATCAGGCTGAATTTTCACTCCACATATTACCTCAGTATCACCCAGTCTAACCCTTGCTGAGCCGTTTGCTTTTGGGATTGCATCAACCTCTACGGTTAATTTTCTGGGTTCATCTAATGCTCTACCATCAATTCTTTTTCCCTGATCAAGTAATTCTAAAATTTGTGATCGTCTAAGATCATCAATAACAGTTGTAGTCATTTATTGGTCTCCCCTATTTTGAAAATATTTATCAGTTAGTGCTTTCTTTTGCAGCTCATAAACTATCTCACATCCTTTAACTCCGGTTTCAACACATTTCTTAAATTCCTCTGGACTTAGAACTCCATCTAATTGCAAAAGTGTTATTTTTTTAAGTTGTGGCATGTATCCAACAGGCATATCAGCTTGACCAGCTTGATCTTCTTCGTTATTTACATCAAGAACAATAGTATCAGCAACTTTTCCAGCAGCACAAGAAGCAACCAAATCCCTCATTGGAATTCCTGCATCAGCTAAAGCAACAGATGCGGCTGAGAGAGCTGCACAACGAGATCCACCGTCAGCCTGAAGAACTTCAATGAAAACGTCTACTGCAGTTCTTGGAAATTTTTCTAGCATTACTGCAGGCAATAATGCTTCTTTAATTACCTTAGAAATTTCAATTTCTCGTCTGGATGGAGCTGGATTTTTTCTTTCGCTTACAGAGAATGGTTCCATGTGATATCTTACTCGTAAAATTCCAGTATCAGTGTTAGACATGTGTTTTGGATGTACATCCCTTGGTCCATAAACTCCAACAAGAATTTTGTTGTCTCCAAATTCAATATAGGCGGATCCGTCAGCATTTTTCAAACCACCTGCTTTAATCATAATTCGTCTTGGTTCATCGACTTTTCTACCATCACAGCGAATTCCTTTTTCGTCTAACAACACCAGAGTACTTTCTCGTCCACCCATTATGATTCACTTTTTGATTCTAACATTTCATTCACTTGATCAGCCAAATTTGCAACATGTGCTTGTTCATTAACCATTTGTATCGCTTTTTTTGCCTTTAATAATCCCTCGGGATTTTCGCATGAAACTACTACCCATCCATTTTGTCCAATAGTGATAATAGCACCAGTTGCAGTTTCAATAGCCTGAATCATGGCTCCTCTTTTTCCGATTAATCTTGGAACTTTACTTGGAGAGATTTTTACCAAGTCTCCAGACTCTATTTTTCCTAGATCCCTATCAGCTATTGTAACTAATGGATCACGTGTTCTATCAAAGTTTGCAATTCTAGCTGCCACAAGATCTCCTGCTTTTAATTTTGAAGTTAGCTCATCTGCATGTGCTGAAAAATCACGGCCAAATACATCTTGTGCAGGTAAGAATCCAACATAACAGGAGTTGATATAAAGTTCCCATGATAAAGAGGTGTGAGAAATGACTTTACCTATAACCAGATCATTAATTTTTGGAATGTATTTCCCAGTCAAAGAAATTACCTTAACGGAATCATCATAGATTTCAGTAACACCAATCATGGTTGAAATTATCTTGTTTCCTTCAAGAATTACATTTTGCTCTGGTCTGAAAGGTCCTGTAGTAATTACATCGCCTGGTATGACGTATTTTCGTCTATTATCCACTACTTCATTACCTCAACTGTAGCAGAACCTTTGGTTATAGAGCCTAATCTGTCTATCACGTGTGGCCTTGCTGCGGCGGGTATTTCAAGTATTGCTTTTAAAGAACCATTATTTTGCCATTCTTCTTTTTTCAGGGAACCTACAGATTTTAAAACAGCATAAGATTGAGATGCAAATTGCGCAGGGATAATAATTTCAAGAGTTAGGTTTTCTGACTTTAGAGGAATGATAGAACGTAGTTTTTCTACAATATCCTTAACTTGTTCATCCATACTTTTTTGAGGATCAACAGAAACTCTTGCGTCTTTCATTGCCTGCTCTATTCTTAATGGAGGATGAGGCAAATGTGTTCTTGGATCGACATATGTTTTTGCAATAAATTCAACAAGTTGTTTTTTTTTCTCTTCTACCATTTTTCGTCTTTGTTCGGTTGTAAGATTAAGATCACCTTTTTGAAGAATTTTTTGAGCAATCTCTGTGTAATCTGCTGTTTTGAATGCTTTCAATAATTTCTCCGTGGAAGGTTTTGTCCCTTTACTAGAATCCGTGTAAATATCCTCAGAAACTAGTACCGATGATATGTCCTTTCTCTTTCCCAATTTGTAATCTAGTGCTGGGTCAGGCTTTACTAAAATCTCAAATTTTTCTCCTTCAAAGGAATATTTTACTACAGTAACATCAACCATTTACAAAATAAGGTAAGATTATTTGGTATTTATTTATAGGCAAAACTAGCTAGATTTTTATGTGGATTTTAAAAATTTTGGATTAAGATTTGCCTTCTTTAGTAATTATTTCAAAAGATGAGCGTAAAATGTCAGTTAAGATCAAAGGTGTCCCCTTAGAATATGCAAATGCCCTAAGACGAATATGTCTAAATGGAATTCCAGTTTTTGCAATCGATACAATTGACATTATAGAAAATTCATCAGTTTTACCAGATGAAGGTATAGCACACAGATTGGGTCTGATACCAATAAAAACTGACTTGGGACGATTTAATGAACCAGCAAAATGTGACTGCAAAAGTGAGACAGGATGTTCAAACTGTAAAGTGATGCTGGTGTTAGATTCAGGAGACCCTGATGGACCTAAAACGATTTTTACCGATGAATTAACATCAGAAGATGATTCTATCAAACCAATTTCTGATAAAATCCCTATTGTTCAACTAGCTTCAGGACAACGTGTAAAAATTGAATGTTATGCTAGACTTGGACGTGGACGAGAACACGCTAAATGGAACTCTGCAAACATTGCAACCCTAGTAGAGACAAACAAAGAGGATGAGAGAATTCTTACAGTTGAATCAACTGGAGCCTTAAATCCTGAGGAAATAATCCTTGCAGGATTAGAAGAACTCGGAAATGGAATAGAGGAGTTCAAAGACATGATTGAGCAATTAAACAAAAAGTAAACCAAGCATACATATTATATTTGGGTTTTAAACCGCATTATTCACATGACTAGTCAGGTAGTAATACAAATGTCAAAGGAACTAAAGAAAGCGTCTTCCAAAAACAATGCTCCAATCTGGGCCAAATTGGCAGAATATGCGTTAAAGCCATCTGTAGCTAGGAGAAATATCAACTTGTATAGAATAGGTCAGCTGACCAAAGATAATGATACAGTGGTTTTCCCAGGAAAAGTTCTCGGAACAGGAAATGTACCACATAAAATAACACTATGTTCCTTTTCCATTTCAGAATCTGCAGCTACCAAAATTATAGAAAGTGGTGGAAAATTAATCACACATTCAGAATTAATAGAGAAGTTTCCGACAGGGAAAGGAGTAATTTTACTTGGCTAGTCAGGAAAATACAGTCTCAATTGACAAACCAATTGTAGTAGATGCCACCAACCACATTGCAGGCAGATTATCCTCAAATGTGGCTAAATTGTTGCTAAAAGGAAATAGAGTTTCAATAGTAAATTGCGACAAGATTATGATAAGCGGAACAAGAAGTAATATCATTAGTGAATATAGAGAATTTTTAGAGATTAACAGCATTAATCATTGGAAACATGGACCAAAACATCCAAGAAGACCAGATACCATAATGAAGAAGATGATTCGAGGAATGTTGCCGAGAGAGAAAACATCGGGAAAAGAAGCTCATAAACGACTTCGTACATATATTGGAAGTCCGAAAGAAGTAAAACCATTTAAAAAAATTAAATTCGAAAAAGCAATGATAAAAAAATCTTCAGCCAACTATACAACCATGGCGAATCTTGGAAGAACAATAGGGTGGACTGAATGACAGTACCAAGAACAGAAATCTATTTTGCAACAAGAAAGACTGCTCGTGCTCATGTATACATTACAAAAGGTAAAGGTAAAGTAAGAATAAACAATGTTCCAGTCGAAATGTTTCCTCAAGAAATAGCCCGAGAAGTTATTTTGGTCCCACTTGAAATTACTGGAGATTTGAGAGATAAAATTGACATTTCAGTTAGAGTAAGAGGTGGGGGTGTGATGGGACAAGCTAGTGCAGTAGCTACTGGAATTTCAAGAGCATTAATCGGATGGACCAAATCTAAAAAAGATCCAAAGGACCATCCATTTTCTAAATCTACAAGAGAGGACCTCAGACAAAGAATTACAGAATATGACAAATATTTGATTAGTGGTGACGCAAGAAGAAAGGAGCCAAAGAAATTTGGCGGTCCTGGTGCTAGAAGAAGAAAACAGAAATCGTACCGTTAGATCGTGAAAGCAATCATTTTAGCTGGTGGAAAAGGAATAAGGGGAAAACCCTATACGGATTATTTTCCCAAAGCCATGACTCCAGTCAACGGAAAACCTTTGATTGATTACGTTATTAGATATCTTAACTCCTTTGATTTTATTAAAGAAATTATCATCATTTCGGATCTCAGTGGATTGGGAGGACAGATTAAAAATTATTATAATAATCCAAAAACTAGCAAAAAAATTTCTTTTGTCCAAGACTCTCAAAGTGGAACTGGAGGAGATCTTTTACATATTGAAAAAAGGATAAAAAATGAACCAGAATTTCTTTTGTGGTTTGTAGATAATTTGTGTGCAATAGATCTCAAAAAAATGTACAAATTTTTTAAAGAAAAAAAGAGCACTGCCTGCATTGCAACTAGAATAAAAAGAAAAGAGAGTGATATAGTTCCAGTTTGATTATTCCAATCA
>JADFOW010000116.1 GCA_022562615.1 Nitrososphaerota archaeon | reverse complement strand
TGATAGAAGGAGGATTCGTTGAAGAGGCGAGAATCATACGTAGAAGAAAATCAGATTATGCAAAGGTGTTAAGAGGCGAAAAAGTCATAGGACATTTGGAGTTAGAAACTCCTAGATTTGGTGCTAAAAAATGGGAAATCAAATTAGAAGAAAAACGCTAGCGTTTTTTTAAAAAAATTAATCTAAAAAAACTATCAAACTTTACAATTCAAGTTTAACGTATAGTTTCTGGACTTTGGGTAGAAGTCATCACAGTGTTTTCCTGATTTGTTCTTTTTATGCTGGTAAAAGATTTGGGCTCTATTTTCTTTAGTAAAAATTCCAAGGAAAACGGTTTTTGAATTATCTGAAGAAATTCCTCTTTAGAACTTTCATGAGATTTTAAAATGCTTTGACCATATGCAGATAAAAAGATGATTTTTTGTTCCGGACATTGTTTGTGAATTTTTTTAGAAACTTCTGTCCCGCTCATTTTGGGCATATCATGATCAAGCAAAACATAATCATATGGTGTCGTTTTGTCTTTTAATACAACTCGTCTATATCTTAATTCATTTCCATATTTTACGAGGCAATTGGCACCATCATTGAAAACAGTGACTTCGTATCCATTTGCTTCTAAGAATTTTTTATACTGCATTGCAGTAAATGTATTGTCTTCTGCTATCAGTATCTTTCTTACCATTTCTTTTGTAGTAATTTTTTAATTTATCAACACTTGTTTGTAGAAATTAAGCTCATTTTTCACAAGTTGTGGTTCCATCAGCATTTTGATTGTACAGGTCAAAAATAGCCATTATGTTACAATGGGATATGTAAGGGTAGGTCATATCAATAGTTGGTGCCATAAGATCCTCAGGAGCACTAGAATGACCCAAACCCAATGCATGACCAAATTCATGCCTCATGATTGTTTCAAGTTGAATTTTTGAGAGTGAATTCACATCATAGATAGTTATGAATACCTTAACAATCTGGTCGCCTTCTAGGACTGTTTTTGTGTATCCCGTAAAACCCGAACGATCTTTGATATTTGAAAGTATCACGATAATATTTCCACCTGATTTTTGTGAGTTTTCAATTTCAAAATTTTTAGGGAGCAAAATTTTTGTTTCTGGTAATGATTCAAGAGCTCCCTTCCAACCCATATAATAAGTGGAAAAATGATTTTTTGGGCCTTTATGCAATAGTGAATCTTCAATGTCAATTGTCTCTGTTGACAAGATAGTTTTTTTTATAATTTCAATAGATTCGTTAGAAATTGATGTGGGGTTGAGAATGTTCACACTTAGCGATGTGCCTTGCGAAATTTTCCAATATTTATATAAACCAATAGAGTCTCCTCTTAAATTTTCAACGATATATTCACTGTTGAAAAGACCAATGGGGTTTAACTGATCTGTATTTTGACCAGATGATGTTGGAATCCCTACAAAATAACCTCCAAAAAATATCAATATTCCAAACTGTGCTAAAAGAATTGCTTTTTGATTTTTTAGTTTTGGAAATTTATGTCCAGATTTTAGATTTGTTATATTGATGCGTGATGGCTTTAGTTCATTTTTGAAAATTTTCACTTTAGATAACATTTGAAATTATTTGGTCATTAGGTGTCGATATGTTGGAGTCTGTTCATCATGAACGAACTTTTGTAACTGTTTAAATTGAACAAAATGTTCTTTTTGTATCCATTTGGTCCATTAACAGCATGCCAATTAATAGAACAGTAATGATTTTTTCGGTGATAATTATGATATCGATCATTGTTATTCTCAAAACTAGCTCTTCTGATGTGATCTACATGTATGAAGACTATGATTATTACAGAATTTCCCAAATGCCTGAGACTAGATATTTTGAAAAATACGAAGAACTAAGCGCACCTCTAAAAACGGTCGTTGTATATCCAATACTTACTCAAACTGCATATTCCTGGGGAGGAATTCATGATTTCTATTCAGGGTATTGTGAAACATGTACCACAGTTAAAATTGATGAATTCTATGCTCCAATTTTTTCAGTAGGATCTACAAGCTTTAGGATTTTAGAATTCTTAGGATATGATGTAATTGACGATATCGATATTGATAAAGATCCAAAGATTCTGAACAAGTACAACTTGGTAGTTTTACTTCACAATGAGTTTGTTACACAAAACGAATTTTTGGCAATAACATCTCATCCAAATGTAGTTTACTTGTATCCTGGATCATTTAATTCAAAAGTCCAAATAAATTATGAGGACAAATCAATGGTTCTAGAACGAGGACCTTCATTTCCACAGTCAGACATTACAAGTGGATTTGATTGGAAACATGGCAATTCTGACATCTCAGATAACACCTCTTGTGATGGTTGGGCGTTTTATAAAATCGATAATGGATATATGTTAAATTGTACACCAGAATATCTTATTCAAAACAGTGATGAGTTATTAAGAGAATTAAACC
>JADFOW010000011.1 GCA_022562615.1 Nitrososphaerota archaeon | reverse complement strand
TCAATGCATCCATTCCAACACATCTCTGGAAACATGTTCCAGTGTTTTGTCCTAGTGTTCTTTGCATTTTATTTTGTAAAACTAAATCTTCTGCACTTTCTACAATATGCAAAAATCGGTTAACTTTCAATCCAGTAATAGAAGAGTCAGCTGTTGCCAGAGCTTCTTCACGCACCGCAAGATCATATGTTTCTGCAACTGCGTTAATTGATGGTCTAATCATAGGGTGGTCTACTGGCTCTTTGACTAATTCTCCAAATAGGTAAATTTTGAGATCTCGACCTCTAAGACTTTCGATATATTCATCTCCGGATCTAATGGTCTTATAGCTCTCCACATTTGCCATACTCATACTTCCTTGAACTTGTATAAATATTCAAGATCAGTATTTAAAAAATTCAGGAAGAGATACGATCATAGACCTATTCTAACATCAAGGATTTTGCAACCTTTTCCTTTATCCATTACAAGGACTGGATTCATGTCTAGTTCTTTAATTTCCTTAAAATCAGTGACTAATTGAGATAGCCTCTGAATACATTCAGATAGTTTTGCAATATCAGCTGGTTTTTCTCCTCGTACACCTTGTAGAAGTTTTTGGGTCTTTATTTCAGAGATCATATCATCTGCTTCTTTATTATTTACGGGAGCTATTTTGAATGTTACATCTTTGAGCACTTCAACATAGATGCCACCCATTCCAAGCATAATAACAGGGCCAAAACCGGTTTCAAGTTTAGAACCAATGATCATCTCTTTTCCTCCTTTTACCATTTCGACAATTAGGACTCCTTTAATCTCGGCTTTCTTGTTGTATTTTTTAGCATTTTTGACAATTGTTTTGAAAGCTTCTTTGACTTCTTTGTCGTTTGCTAGGTTCACCTTCACGCCACCAGCATCTGATTTGTGAATGATTTGAGGAGATACGATCTTCATTACAACAGGATAACCAATTTTTTTTGCAATCTTTACGGCTTCAGCTTCAGTTTTTCCTAGTCCGCTTGTTGGTAATGGAAAACCATATGCCTTGAGTATCTCTAATCCTTCCTCTTCGAGAAGACTTGGTCTTTTTTCTTTTTTGGCTTTGGCAAAGATCTTTTTTGCCTTTGCCTTGTTTACTTTAAATTTGGTAATTTTTCCTTCTGTTTCTTTGATCCAGTTTGAAAACTTTATCATTGCAGCAAGTGTTCTAATTGCACCTTCTGCATAGGTATAGTATGGTACATCTCCTTTTGCTAAAATTTCTCGATTTGTAATTCCTTCATCTAATCCCATCAAACTTGCAAGCATTGTTTTTTTGTATTTCTTTGACATTGCAACAATAACTTCCGCTAGTTTATCATAATTTAGAGTTCCAGAAGGAGTACACATTGAGATAACAGAGCCCACTTTAGGATGTTGAAGTACTCTATCTAAGACATTATGAAATCTATTAAAATCTGCATCACCTACAATATCAACAGGGTTTCGTGAGCTTCCCCAAGGTGGAATTACCGCGTCAATTTTTGAACGAATGCTATCAATTTTTGCCATTTTAACGCCTAGTTTGGAGCAAGCATCAGTTGAAATTATTGCAGGTCCTCCTGCATTTGATACAATTACCAAATCTCCACCAGATGGAAGGGGTTGCTTCGAGAATGCAGTTGCATAATCAAACAGTTCTTCCATCGTATCAACTCTAATGGCACCGGATTGTTTTAGTAAAGCTTCATAGATTTCATCAGAACCCATCAAAGCACCAGTATGAGACATTGCAGCTTTTGCTCCTTCTGGACTTCGTCCTGATTTTAGAACTAAGACTGGCTTTTTGAGTTTGCGAGTAATATGTTTACACACTTTGAGAAACTCTTGACCGTTTCCCATGTCTTCAAGATACATTACAATTACCTTAGTCTGATTGTGAGAGGCTAACATCTTTAACACATCAACTTCGTTCATATTTGCTTTGTTTCCCATACTAATTACCGCAGAAAAGCCAATACCTTGAGCACTAGCGTCCTCTACAAGGGCTGCACAAATTGCTCCACTTTGAGATACAAGGGCAATCTCACCTGACTTGGGGGTAATTTTCAAAAAGGTAGAATTCATCATCGTTTGTGGGGCTAGGTTCATTACACCAAGACAGTTTGGTCCAATGATTTGGATTTTGTATTTTTTGGCGATATCTTTTAGTTCTTGTTCTCTTTTGGCTCCTTCCTCATCTACTTCTTTAAATCCGGCAGTAATGATAATTACGCCTTTGATTTTTTTCTTTCCACATTCCTCTAAAACACTAGCTACCAATGTATTTTTGATTACAATAACTGCAAGGTCAACTTGTTTGGAAATATCCATGACGCTTTTGTAGGCTTTTTTGTAAAATACGGTGTCTCTAGAAGGGCTAATGGGATAAACAATACCTGTAAAGCCGTTCATAATATTTGATGTAATGGTGCTTCCAACACTACCCCTTTTGTCAGATGCACCAATAATTGCTATGGATTTTGGTGATAGAAAAACAGATTCAGCCACTTTCTTTGAATTAAAAATTTTCCATAATAAAGTTATTCATGCGGATTTCTGATCTCGAAAGTTTTAGCTTCCCAACATTTTTCCTGCAAGATTTTCTTTTCTTGGAACCCAAGTTAAGGTAAGATTTGGAAATTTTCCAATAATATTCCAAGCTTCTCGAGCTAACACTCTTAGTTGTTCATTGTTTATCGCAAATTCATGATTTAATTGAGATACAGTATTTTTTGAATCACTGAAGATTGTAATTTCCTCATTAGAATTTAAAAATTTTTTTAATGCTGCAATTATGGCCATGTATTCGGCTTGGTTGTTTGTAATGTTGGGTTTTTTTTCATAAAAGGATTCACCTGTTTCTTTAACAAAATACCCATATCCACTATTTTCACCTCCAGAACCGTCTACATACACGCTAATTACCATCTTTATTCAACCTCATCATTTTTCCAATCAAATTTACCACTATCCTGTAGATAATTGTGGATATAACTTGTGATATAATTGAAGCCAAATAGAGATCATAACTAATTGACAGAAAATAATATTACAATTAAACTAAGACTAGTCCAAAGTAATTTTCAAAAATATTAACAAGCCCCCTAACTCCGCGATTCCTACTCCTAACATGTATGGAAATATTTCCTGAGAGAATAATTGATCCATTGAAAAATATGCTAGTCCTCCAATAACATTATGAAGAAACAACATGCTAGTTACTACAATCATTCCTAATGGAAGTTGTGCCTTTGTTTTTACATACATTTTTCCAAAAATGTAAATCAAAACACCTAGTACTGCCATATTTGCAATTGAAACAACAGATAACACTAGGGATGTAAATTCCATTTAGAGATGAAAACCTCCCGAGCTCTTATTTACTTTTATCCAATTTTGTAGCAATTTTCTCAAACGTCTCCATATTTACTTTCAAAAAATTAGAGATGAAAAAGGTAACTCCATATTTTTCTCCAACCTTTGTAATCAAATTATTTTTCTCAAGAACCTTAATGTGATGTTGAATTGCCTTATAGTCTAAACCTAATTCTTTTGCAAGTTGATTCGTGTTTAGTGGCTTTTCCTTTAAAGAAGAGATAATTTTCAAACGATTTAATCCTCCTCGTGAACCGGCAAAAACAAACCAGAGAAGTCTCTTTGAATCTGGGTCATTTGCCATAAGTTATCAATTTCATGAGGCATTCCACTAAAAGGTATTATGTAAAAAATTCAAGGAAATACAAGAAAGTATAAAATACATAATTGGGTTACTTTCTTTGATTAACCTCATGATGTTAAACTATGATGCTCCATTGTATAGGCCCCCTTCAGAAGCTAAATCCTTAATTTTTCAAGTAACACTGGGTTGTTCATTTAACGAATGTTCGTTTTGTGATATGTATAGATCAAAAGAATATTCAGAACGACCATGGGAAGAAATCAAAATAGAAATTGATATGATGGCAAAACAATTACCTGACACCACTAGAATATTTTTGGCAGATGGTGATGCATTAAATCTTGATGCAAATTACATGGAAAAAATTGTAAAATATATTTATGAAAAATTCCCAAAACTTGAAAGAATTTCTTGTTATGCAATGCCTATGAATATTTTAAAGAAAACACCTGAGGAGTTAAAGAAAATGCATGATGCAGGATTAAACATGTTTTATTTAGGAATAGAGAGTGGATCAGATGTTGTATTAAAAAAAGTAACCAAAGGTGCAACTTCAAAAACAATAATCAAATCGGTAAACAAAGCAAAGGATGCGGGTTACATTATGTCTTGCATGATCATCTTGGGGCTTGGGGGTAAAAAATATTCTAAAGAACATATTCAGGGAACTGCAGAAGTAATTAGCGCATGTACCCCTCAGTATGTTGGAGCTTTGACTCTATACCTGGAAAATGGAATTAAAGATGAGTTTTTGCAAAAGTATAGCGGAGAATTTGTTCAAATAAATGACGACGAGGCATTAAATGAGTTAGAAGGCTTACTTGATAAGATCAAGACAAAAGAAGAGATAATTTTCAGAGCAAATCATGGCTCAAATGCTTATACGATCAAGGGTACATTCCCCCAAGACAAACAAAAAATGCTAGAGCATATCAGATGGATGAGAGAACATCCCGAAGTGGTTAGACCGCAAGGATTAAGAGGATTTTAAATTAAATTATTTTGGTCAAGATAGACCACCTTGAAAATAGTAACATAATAATCTCCATCAAAAATTTTGATTACTTTATCATTCTCTACGTTTAGAACTCTAAATTTGTATTCATAGCTTCCATCTTCCTTTACATCAGTTTGAGCAAAATGGACGGACTCATCATCTTTTACAATTTGAATAATTACAGGATATCCTTCAACAGGGTTGGCTATTTTTCCTTCAACGAATCCCCATGGTAATGAGTTTTCTTCATTGACATGGAACATGACAGAAGTTTTCTCCAAAGCAATTATTCCATTTAATGGAATGTATTCGGTTTGTGGTTGATGTGTGTGACCGTCGATGAGAATTTGACCTGGATGAGGATGGGCAAAAACAAATGATGATGAAGAGAAAATAACAATTATGCCAAGTATGGCTATAGCAAAGATTCTTTGGTTTTCCATATTAAAGAGGAAAATTAAAGGGGATTTAACAATTACTACTAAAGTTGGTCGATAACTGATTTTAGATTATCTGGCAAGTCTGGCAATTCAGTATGGCTTTCATTATTTTGAAGTATTTCTGGTCCTATTCTTCGAACCCTTTGTGTTCCAATTAAGGTGTCAATATTTCTTTGAACATCTTTTTCTGGAAGAATAGTTTTTAATTTTTCAAAAAGTGTTGCCTCATTTTCATATTTTTTTATTGCATACTGAATTAGAATCATCTTTTCATTCATTGAATATTCCGTCATTCGTACATTCCAATCAATTCAATGTAAAAAACATTACCAGTTTACCTGGAGAATTTCTTGAGATCCTCAATCTTTGGAATCCCCGTAAACTCTAATTTTCCGTCTATCACTAAACCTGGGGCAGTAAATATTGGATATTTTTCTAAATATTCTGATTTTTCAGTAACATCTATCAAGTCATAAGACATTCCAAGGTTATCCAACATCTTTTCAAGGACTTTACAATTCGAACAACCTGGAGTGGTAAGAACTTCTACCTTCATGATTCTATAAATTGATCAGGATTTTGCTCAAATGCCCATCTACATGTTGCACAGCAAAATCGATATTCCTTCCCTTCATGTACTAGAGGTTCTCCTTTGTCGACTTCCATACCACAAACAGGATCTTTCATAGTACTGTTTTCCTTTTGCGGGTAAAATACCATATGATTGGAAAAACCATCAAGCCAACAAACAAAATTGGAACTAATTCCTGTGGAATTTTAGTATCATAATCATGACCATGTTCTCCAACGTGAAATTCCGGCGGAAGAAGATTCGTTGAAACTAGATTATTCCAAGCTGTATGGATAAACGTGGATTCATACCACTCATGTCCACCCGGAATTCCCTGAATTATTAAAAAGGCACCAATTATAATTAACATCCAACCAGTAATTTTTTCAATATTTACACGACTAGAGGTTATTCCTTTTGTTGCATTTACTCCAATCATCGCAAGGACAGAAAGCAGTATTAGAGGAATTGCTCGTCCAACTCCATGAACTATGCCAAGACTTGCACCAATCTCTGCACTTCCAGTACTTGCAACATAAATTAAAAGCCAATAAAACAAGGGATTTGGACAACCTACTCCTGCATTTCCTAATAATAATCCCATGAAAAATGATTTCGAGTAATCACCTCGATTTTGAATAAATTTTGGAGTCCCCGAATAAGTTGGTAATTTTAATTCAAATAATTTTAGTTGTGATAAACCAAAAATAAACGCGGCCAATCCTGCAATCAAAAACATGTAGGTAGAAATTTGATCCAAATCAGCGGTTTGACCTAAAATACCAATTCCCAATCCATAAAACATAATTGTTATTGTAAGACCTGTTCCAAACATTGTAGCCATTAAAAGTCCTTTTTTTCCACCTTTACCCATGCTTAGAGGAATTATTATGAAGACAAGTGGAAGTGTACAAGGTAAAATAATCATTGAGAGTCCTGCAAGATAGGCGATGATCAACCATGAAGGATATGATAATTCCTGTCCTGAGCTTATCGCAATGTCATTGGTAACTCCAAAAATTCCTCCAACAAAAATTAATGAAAAAAGTACAAACATAATACCAATTAAAGATTTTTTTGCCACAATCGTATTTGACACATATTGAATGATTTTTTCAAATATTTAATTTGACCATATTATACTTAATCTACTAAGGGCAATAATTTCAAAATTATAAAATTAATTTTATGAATTTTTGAACTAAACTATGTTAATTTTAGGCTCAATTCTTCACCATTATCAATAGGAAGTGTTACGGACCTAATTTTTGGATTGTTTCTTACGTGTTTCACATACAGGCTTGCAAATTTTTGAAATCGTTCTGGAAATAAAATATTATCCGCTCCAATTAATCCCCCAGGCTTTACCATTGGAAATAAGACATCAAAATATTGAATGTACCTTTCCTTATCTGCATCAATAAAGACAAAATCAAATGATTCAGATGAATTAGACTCATTTTTAATATCCAATAAAACTTCCAAGGCATCTCCATGACGAATATCAATAAAATCACTAAGGCCGGCATCTTCAAAATTCCTTTTTGCCAGTTCAATCTTTTTTTTATCCTGATCAATGGTAATGATTTTACCACCGGTCTTTTTGGATATGGCCTCTGCAAACCAAATGGTAGAGTATCCTAAAGACATTCCTATTTCAAGAATCTTTTTTGCATCCATGCTTTTCAAAAGAATATTGTAAAAAATTCCTGTGTTTCTTCCTATTGCCAGCACTTTTTCTGAATTTGGTATTTTGTATGGATTTTCTTGTTCAAACTTTTCTTGTTCTTCTATTCTTTTTAGCACAGAATCAATTTTAGAATCAAGCATAAATTAAGTAGGAACAACTATTCTAAAACAATTTGGGTTTTCAAAAATTTTTTAGTTGTTTGCATTATAAATTTCAAAATAATATTAAATCATTTTTTAGATGGAATTTTAAATTTATTGGGAATTTATAAATAAAATGAAATTCTTTTTCATATACAGTAAATAGCGTAAAATAATATTGAATTTACGCCTGAAATGAATATTTTATGAGGTTAAGGTCAATAATTTTTCTTAGGTCAAATAAGATTTAGATTCATGTTATCAAATCATGGGCAAAATATTAGAAAAAGTGAGGGTCACCATTGACAAAGATTTGGATTCAGCTTATCAAATCATGGACCAAGGGTTAGAAAAAGTGAGGGTCACCATTGACAAAGATTTGGATTCAGCTTATCAAATCGTGGACAAAAGGTTTGAAGGAGTGAGGATCACTCTTGACAAAGACTTTGATAAATTCATGAAGAGAGTAGGATTTTTTCAAAGATGAGTTTTAGAAAAGATCTCTAATCAATCTTTAGTGACTTTTTAAATTTCATAGGCGCCAAATTTAAATTGTAAAATATTCTGTCGCAAATTTGGTATAATTTATGGACTCTTTTCCATCATACCCATATCTTTTTCAGAATGTAGCTTAAAGATTGCAACATAGTTCTTCTCATTTACAAAAATTAATTCCCCCTCAACTCCTGACATGCTTTCAAATATCCTTGGAATCATAGAGATTTTCCCCATAGCCTTTCCATAGTACACTTCCATCTCCCAAGTAATCATGGGAACATTTACTACGAGATTCGATTTTTCAATAGTAACCTTACCTTCAGATTCGGCTTTTAAGATTACAGATTCTGAATTCAAGATGCTTGGTTTAGTATCATTATTCCAGGTTACTAAATATGGTATTCTAAATTGTGAATACTCTTTTTGTCCTGGAATTGAATCAAACACATCTATCTGGAACATAAATGGTCCTCCGCCATAGGGTTCAGAACCAGGCACACCATTTGTAAAAACATAAACTCTTGCCATTTGATCTTCAGGGATATTTTTCAATTCAGGCACATGTAGTGTTGGAAAATTGATCATCTTACTCATCATTTCTGCCATTGCAGAATCAGAAACCTCAGTGTGAACAAAGTACACCTTATTTCCTTCGTAATATCCGTCAATCATAGGCATGATAATTGGGACATCTACATTAAATGGCATATTTTGTTTCATCATACCCTGACTCATCATTTCCATTGATTCGTTTGCCATTTCTATCTGGATAATTTTATTTTCAACTAGGAACGTAATCGCATTTAGAACATCATCTTCAGATATTTGGCCTTGGCCGTACCAGACAAAGATGTTCTTAACCCAATCTGGAAGTTTTGATTCCTCAGCAAAGGAATATGGAATAACAAATCCAATTAATAATAAAATTGCAAAACAGGCTATGGCACTATTTTTCTTCACATTCACGTTTAGTACTTCCTTCTTTTTTAGGATTACAAATTTCACAATCTAATAGGCATGTATCTTCAGGACAATAGCCACAAATTTGCTTTTTCTCTATTTCCAATTATTCTCCTCTCCCCAAATCAGTTATAGATATAGAATCTTTTTTCCATTTTTGTACTATAATTCCAAGTACTAAACCAAACGCCAAATGAGCTATCAATGTAATTACAAAAATATTGTAACCATCCATGTGCTCTACACCAAATGGTCCTTTCATCATTATCAAATATGGTGCAACCATCATAACCATCTCAATTATCACTGCCCAGACCATGCCATACCACCATTTTCCTTTTCCAATTAACAAAGCATAGATAATTCCAAATGTAGCTCCATTCCAAAAGTGCCAGAGTGCTCCTACCATAAATGCATCAATAGGTGCATGATATAGATTCATTGCAACTCCTGATTGCATTACTATTTGTTTGACTTCAGACAGCATGGTAATTTTTTCAGTAAGAAATAATCCTGGTAATGAGATCATGCTATCCATTGGTAACCATTTTGCAAACATGTATCCTGGTATTCGTATTGCTTCAAGAGCTAGTGATGCTATGGCTCCTGCTGCCATTCCCTTGAACAATCTATTTGTCAATCGTGGAAATTTTGAGCGTGAGAGTATACCTATTGAGAATATTATGATAATTGATGGAATAATTGCAACATCTCTAAATGTTGCATACGGGATTATGCCTAATGGTGGAAGCAATAGTAAGCTTGCAGATGCACCACTGAGAATTATTATCAGTATTGTTAATCCTAATTCTGATTTATTTTTCTGAACTTGCAATATGTTACTACAAATTTCAAAGTATTTAATATACAAAGTTCGAAGTATAGTAGTGACTTTGAAAAATCAAAGTAATGCAATTTGTTTATGTCCATTAGATGGAGTAATTGAAACCATAGGCAAGAAATGGAGTTTGTTAATTGTAAATGAGATAGGTAATCATGGTTCACTAAGGTACAATGACTTTTTAGAGGAGTTAAAAGGAATTAGTCCATCAACTCTGGCATCCATGCTTAAGGAACTACAAAAAGAAGACATTATCTCAAGGGAGGCATTCAATGAGATTCCTCCTCGTGTAGAATACACCCTAACAAAACGGGGAAGAGAACTACGCATGGCAATAATTCCATTATTGACATGGGCAACCAAGAAAGGCAATTTCAAAATGCATTGCTCTTGTAGTTTATTGAAAAAATAACGGAAACGATATGGGTGAACAATCAAAGAATTTCTTTGTTTCAATTCTATTATTTTTATTAGCTGGTATTTGTGAGATAGGTGGAGGCTACCTAGTTTGGCTTTGGTTACGTGAAGATTTTGGTTGGATATTGGGTGCATCTGGTGGATTTGTATTATTTCTGTATGGTATTGTTCCAACATTTCAGAAAACTCACTTCCACCGAGTCTATGCAGCTTATGGAGGAGTCTTTATTGTAATGGCTGTGTTCTGGGGTTGGTTGGTAGATGGTGTAAGGCCTGATAGCTATGACATTGTAGGAACAGTAATTGCTGTAATTGGAGTCTTGATAATCTTTTACTATCCAAGAAAAGGTGAGAAGATTTGGTCGAAGTAATTCTTTCAACTCTAGGCATATTCTTTTTTGCTGCACTGCTAGAAATTGGCGGAGGTTATCTTGTATGGAAATGGTTACGAGATCATAAAGGAAAGATTTTCGGTTTGATTGGAGGATTGATCCTGTTTTCTTATGGGATTGTCATGACACTACAGCCTGCAGATTTTGGTAAAGTTTATGCAACCTATGGAGGGATTTTTGTAGTATCCTCAATAATCTGGGGATATTGGGTTGACAAGAAAAAGCCAGATAGATTTGAGATTATCGGCTCAGTAGTTGTTTTGGTTGGAGTTGCAGTTATGTTTTATTTTCCAAGATGATGAATATGCTTGGTTAGCTACAAAAATGGGCCCAAGGGGATTCACCCACCAAAATGGGGATAAAAATTGACGCAGTTGGACGTGAAAAAATAATTTTAGAGTTGAACTGATCTAGGAAATTTTATTTTGTTTAATCTAAAGAGAATTTCATTTAGAAGGGTCTCAAATACAATTGATATAGATTCAGGAAAAGAGGATACCGAGATTCTTTAGCTGTTATTCTAATTTTTTATCAATTCTGATAACGACAAGTAATATCATATTCATGCGTATCTATGGTATGGCTCAAATAGTATTACGAGAACATTCAGAAATAGATGTTGATCGTTTGCAACTTTTTTGTGGTGTTTGTGAAAAAAGATCAGCAATTCTCAGATGGGATGAAAATTATGCTGGATATAGAGGACGATGCAGTCTATGTGAATATGACTGGCCAGAATCCTAGTTATTACCAACTTTTTAGAAACAAAAGGAGGTTTTAGGTGTGGTAAGTTCCCATGTAGAAAAAATATTCTGTTGGATCTGTCATACTGAAATTATTCAGTATTATCATGATGGATACAAAGGTATGAGAGGAAAATGTTCAATCTGTAAAATTGATTTCCCTTTAGAGTAACTATGGTTCAAATCCTCCAAGATTCAGACCATAGATGGATAACAAAAAGAATCCAAGTTAAAGTCTCCTGAGACTCAGATCAAGTCAAACTCGTGTTTAAAATGATTATACGTTTCATCATCATAAATACAAAACTCAACAAGCTGAATGGATGTTCCTTGATTTTCCTTTACAAATTTTTTTGATTCATCAATTAGTATTTTAGCACATCTGTCCTTTGGAAACCCAAAAATCCCAGAACTTATTGCAGGCATTGAAATGCTTCTGAACTTTTTTTCTGTAGCTAATTTTAGAATATTTTCAACAGCACTTTTTAGTTTATGATCTTCATCGCCTTCTCCCATTTGAGGACCTACGGCATGAATTACTGACTTGCAGGGAAGCCTTCCTCCAGTGGTAATTGCCACTGACCCCACAGAAACATAATCAATTTTGTCACTTTCTTCTTGGATTATGGCTCCACCTTTTCTTACAATAGCTCTGGCCACACCACCTCCATGTTTGAGGTACGAATTTGCAGCATTTACAATAGCGTCTACATTTCTTTTGGTAATATCGCCTTTGACAAGCCTGAAGATTTTATTGCTAAATTTTTTCTCCATATCTTTCTAATGTCTTGGATTTATTCCAAAAAGGGTTATCTTTTTTGAATCATCTTGAACAATGCAAAAGTGAGGTTTGGCCTCTCCTGCCCCATAATATCCTTCAGGTCCTCCCAGACCAACTTGGATCAAATAGCTGTTACCTGATTCAATTATAATCTCTTTTTTTTCAACTACAAAGTCGAATAATCTCTCTGTTTGAAGTTTGATTTTTGAAAGAATTTCTTGTATCCCGTCTTTATTCTGTGTTAGTGCACCCTCTATGTGTTGATGACCACATAATATTATAGGATTATCAATTTTTGTTTTTGTCTCAATAAATGCAGATGAGGCCTTGTAGAAATAACCATAGTCGCTAAAAAATTCTTCTTCAGATAATCTCTGCCAACTTTTCTGATAAAACCATGCGTCCAGTGTTGCATCTTTTGGAGTGATCTTTTTGGGATCTAAGGGACCTCCATGAACACAAACTAAGCCAGTCTTTTTATCCAAAAATTCTTGTTGACCATAGGTGTCATCTTTATTTTTTTTAAAAAACTCAAGATCTTCTTCAATTAAAGAATCATGTGCACTAATACTTTCTAATGAGCTTCCAGTGACTTTCCTATCATACAAAAATGCTTCATCATGGTTTCCCATAACCGAAATTACTGAATAGTCTTTGGACAAGGCCATCATCTTTTTTAAAACTTGTTTGGGACGAGTTCCTCTCTCTAATACATCTCCAAGATTGATAATTCTAGAAATTTTGCCATACTTATTTTTGAAATCTATTGAAGTAGTGAGGTCTATGATTGTGTTAATTGCCGAAATATCTGCATGAATATCAGAAATAACAAGATCCATTTTCAATATATTCAACTATTGCCATAATTTCAAATTTTTTATTTGGCAATATGGTAAGTTTTCAACGATTCCCAGAAAATAATTAGAAAACAGTTGATGGGGTTCTGACTCTCATAGGGTTCAGTTCAAACAGAAATAATTTCAAACCCAGTAAGGGAAACTAAACTGTGTGGGCAGTAAGGGGTCCCCTTTGGATAGTTAGTACCAAATCTATCATTTTTAAATTTAAATTAGGACCAATTTTTTTCCATACATTGACTAGGACCAAATTGGCCATTGTGTTTTCACTTGCAATTTTACTTACAACAATAGCAACTATTGATTTGGACCAGGCATCTTATGGTTTACAACTTAAAGACAGTGAAACACAGTGTCGGGAAGGGCAGGTTTTGGTATTTCGTGCCATTTCTAATAATTATGTATGTGTCTTTGAATACACCGCAGAACGATGGGTTGAGCTTGGAATAGCAGAGATGGTAGAACAAGAAGTTCAAGAAGAATCAATGAAAAATGAGGTTCAAGAAGATTCTATGCAAGAACAAAACGTCGTATATGATGATGGCATATTCCAACTAGTACAAGTGGCAGAAAACGTTTACAGCTTTGGTAACCCGATGGCATCTTTTTCTTTGGTTTTGGTAACAGATGAAGGAGTCATCGTCGGGGATCCTGTTAACAAAAATCATTCAGAGGTTATGCTTAAAGCAATCAGGACAGTAACTGACCAACCAATCAAATATTTAATTTACAGCCACAATCATTGGGATCACACTGGTGGAGGACAAGTGCTCAAAAACGAAGGAGCAATAATTCTCAGTCATATTGATGCAAGAGACTGGCTTTTAGAGAATCCAAATCAGAATGTTGTAGTAGCAGATGAAGTTTGGGAAGGAAATCTAAAGGAAATTATTCTAGGAAATAAAACACTAGAGCTTCATCACTTTGGCCCAAGCCATGGTGAAGGTATGACCGTTTTTTATCTGCCTGAAGAAAAAATAATTTTCATAGTTGATATTGTAACTCCTAAAAGACTTGCATTTACAATCATGCCTGACTTTTCTCCCATGGAATGGGAAAGAACTTTGATTGAAGTTGAAAAACTTAATTTTGATACTGCTATGTTTGGTCATAAGAGAGCACTTGGCCCTGCATTAGAGGTAAAAGAGGTTAGAGAATATTTGCAGGATTTACGTGCTGAGATCTTTAGTATGATGCAAGAAGGTGTTAATCCATTTATGATTCCATCAACACTAGAGTTACCAAAATATCAAGACTGGGAGTTTTATGATGAGTGGCTAGAAATGAATGCATGGCGAATATTTTTGGAACCACATATGGGTTGGTAATAAAACACAGTTCTTACTTCCCATAAAATAATTTTAAAAGCAAAAAACTAGAATCAAATTATTAAGAATTTTCAGTATAAAATCATGCATAATTCTTTTTACAGATAATTGAGATGTAGGAATAATGGAGTATTGCAATAATTGTGCACAAAACCATCAGGTTGGGTTTCCTCCTGTTGAATCTGCTCATGTGCCTTATTCAATTAATGAAAAGTGCAATTGTAAATGTCACAAAAAATAATTTCAAAGGTTCAATTCCTTAGAGGCTTAGACCATAATTGGCTAACAAACAGATTACTAAAGTTAGCACACAAGTTTTCATTAATACAAAGAATTTGTTTTTTGAATTAGTACAATCATAAAACAAAGTTGTAGTTATTATACTCATTTTTTCTAATTAGGATATTGTTCGAAATTTCAAACAAAACTATAATGATTGGGGTTGCCGTTGTAGTTGTTACAATTTCATTATTTGGCTACCAAATGTGGCATGTTTCACCTTCATGGGTTATGGAAACGGTAAAGATTGTTGCAAATACTGAATATGGTTGTATTGCAGAAACCATGGATGGATTTCCAGTTAACATAGGACCATGTGATGCCAATGAAGGCGACATAATATCTGCAAAAGTGGATACAAAATTAAAAGAACGAGCAGCTGTGGTGAATCCTTCAGGATAATTATGGTAATTTGATATTCAAGAAAAATGAAGCAAAAATATGTGATTGTGTGGGGGCATAATTCTGTAAATAAAATATGAAATGAATTTGTGCAAAGGGACTAATCTCAGAAGACGACTTTGTCAATGGAATAAAGTTTCTAGTAGAGAAAGGGATAATCAAAGTTTAGAATTTTAATTCTCATCCTTCCTAAAAAATAATTTCAAGCCTCTAATGATGTTATTCGTCTAATTTTTTATCAAGTTTCTCTTGAGATTCTTTGAATTCTTGATATCTCTTAGTCAACCTGTTTAAAACAATAAGATATCTTCCACCAAGTCCAACCCAGATTCCAATAAACATAATGAATACAATGCTATGTATGATGTCTCCAGATTCGCTATGCAGTGATTCATAGCTAAGGTCAAACACTGTAAACATTATTTCCAAGATTACAGGAGGGATGATAATCGTGACAAGAAGGATCATGAAGACTTTTTTGGTTTTGTTAATCTGCTCAACCATGTCATCCATAGTTTTAAAAATACTACGGGTATGATCTTCTGACACTATTCATCTTCCTCCACTTTTTTTCTAGGGAACATTTTTTCATATGGTTCCAAAACCTCTTGGTAAAAATCAAATCCTTTAGGAGATAGTTTGTATTTTCTAATGGTCTTACTACCCCATGGTTCTTCAGTTTTTGTTATTAGTTCTTTTTTTTCCATATCATCTAGTATTTCTTTATGTTTTTTCATATTCAAACCACAATATCCAATAAGCCTAGTCAAATTCAATTCACCATATTCTGCCAACATAAAGATGATGTCTTTTCTAATGTAAGTTCTATCTCTTGGATCTTTGCCCAGCTCGCCTCACGATCCTTTTTGATTGAATATACATTTACCCAAATCTCTGATGTTCCATTATTCATTCAAGATAGAATAAAATTTTTACCATTAAAGTCTAACTTAACCTCGTTAACTAATCAGGTTGAACAACGGCTTTTAATCATAATCATATCCATTCTACCATGTCACATCCAGTTGAACTAATTGGACTTTTACTTGCAATTGTATTTCCAGTAGTCATCATAGTATATCTTAAATTGAAGCGTCCAAGTTTAGTAAAACCAGTTGGATCCATTGCTGTAATGGCTGGAGTAATAGGAATTATCATGTTGTTTGCATTTGAATTCATGCCTGCAGATGCATTCATGCATACAGATGCATTCATGATTCATCATCAAATTGGGGTTGAAGAACCCACCAAAGTAGTTGTACCAGCAGGACCCATATTTGCAATTCAAATTCTTAAAGATTCCTTTCAAAAAGGAAATCCAGATTATGGACCAGATGTAGCAGTTGTTTCACAAGGAGATACAATTCAATGGACTAATGAAGACTCTATGATACACACAGTCACTAGTAAAACAGGATTTGGGAAAATATTTGATTCAGGTTCCATTAGTCCAGATAGGGTCTTTACATTAAACACATCAGAATTGGCAGTGGGCGAATATGAATATCTCTGCGTTGTACATCCTTGGATGGTTGCAACATTAGTAATTGAGGAACCAAAAGGATGAGTATAAAATTATGAAAAGATCAGCTTGGTGGTTTCTATTACCAATATTTCTTGGAATACTGGGATCTGCAATTGCTTGGGCAAAGTTACGTGAGAGTGAAGACCATGAATTGTTAAAATGGATTATGATTTTTGGTGCTGTTCAGACAATTGCTATTGCACTGGGTGGAATGCATAACTCATTAGGATGGTCAGATAACATGATGGCATTTCACATGAGAAATTCATAAGCCATCAAAGGATCTAAGTGTTTTAGTTCAAGACTCTTGGTTGAAACCTTAGAGGTTTGAACCATATTTGGGTAAAAAATAATTTCAGGTGATACGTCACGGGGATTCAGCAACCAAATTGGGGATAAAAATGGACGCAGATAGGCATAAAATCATTCAACAAAAATTCCTATCCATATGTATTGGCTTACCTTCATTATTCATCGTCCTCCAATGCTAAAGCTGAAACAGCAAATACAATATCGCGTAGTTCCTCATTAAAGATTTGAGTTTTCATCATAGTATAATCAAGACTCCGCCCAGTTAATTTCACAGACGTTACAAGTTGCTCGAACTCCATTGTAGCGTGATTCCCAATATGGTTTGATTTCACGGTTACAAATTGGACATTCAATTATTTGGTGTTCATTGGTATTTTCATGTACAACTTTGTTTTTAGAAAAAAAACGGAGCTTCATGCAGAAGCCTCCGTTTGAATATTATTGTCGATATAGGTTCTTATCGACTCTTTTGATGCAGCTCCTGCAGATTGTGCAATTACTTTACCATCTTTGAAGATGGCAAGAGTTGGGATACTAAAGATGTTGTATTTTTGTGCAAGCTCGTTGTTTTGATCAACGTTTACCTTGACAAAATCTACTTTGTCTTTGTATTCACTAGATAATTCTTCTACTGCTGGGGAAACTGCTTTACATGGTCCACACCATTCTGCCCAAAAGTCTACAAAGACTGGATTGGCTGAATTGATAACCTCTTCTTCGAATTGTTGTGTAGATGTTATCTCATTCATTAGTTAGTCCGCCTTTGTGTAAGGATTGCTCCTAATACTAATCCAAAGACAATGTGTCTTGTCATGGTAATTGTTGGAACAAGTGGATCTATCTCTAGTCCTGCAACTCCTGCACCAAGTGCTGGAAGCATTCCAAACCAAACACCAACTACTGTCTCAAATGCTGCAAAGAGTACAGCATAAACAATGATTGGTTGTTTGGATATTTTTTTAGCGACTGGCACGACTATATAGCCAAATAAAAGTGCCAAACCTACACCATTAGCTAGATGAATTAATTGTCCAGCTATTTCGGCATAGGCACTTTCTCCTACTGCTATATGACCAATAGTAGCTGGAATATCAAGTGGGATACCAGTAATTGCAATATCGGAATACATCACGGCATTGAAAGCCAGGGTTGCAGCCACGCCTGCAACAATAATTCTCAAAAACTTGCTGTTTTTGAGGCTATTTACTGGTCTGGTTTGTGTTAAGTAACTTTCCATAGTATAGTTAGTATACAGGAGTTATTTATAGTAGAAAGTGAATTAGTCGTTACTTACTTTCTATACGGTTAGTTACAATTCAATATCTACTATAAAAAGGTAAGTTATATATACAAACTATGATAAGATAAATCATGATAAAACAAACACCAATGGATTTGATGAAATGTTGCCCAATTGATAATACATTTAAAATTATTGGGAAAAAATTTACAGTTCATATAATTCGTAACATGGCAATGCAAGGACAAACAAGATTCAATCAAATGCTAGACAGTATTGAAAATTCAAATCCAAAAACTCTATCAGCTAGACTAAAAGAAATGGAAAAAGCAGGGCTCATTACACGTAATGTGTATGACGAGGTTCCAATTAGAATTGAATACGAGTTGACTAAAAAAGGAAAAGATCTACAAGGATTATTAGATCAGATGGCAGCTTTTTCAATGAAACATTATGCAAAAACAGTATTCAAGGATGGTAAACAACGCAACTACAAACAAGTATTCAAAAAACCAGTTAGTCTTTTGAATTAGTTTCTATGTTTTGTTCTTAGTTTTATGCTGCAACAAGGACATCTAATTTCTACAGTCTATACAAATAAGGAATAATATGTACATCTTTTGTAACCAGAAGAATATTTTAATTCATTTGAAATTTTTTCTCCTGCATATCTAACACAAATTCCTTTACAAACTTGTCCCATGATATTAGTACAACACTAAAGAAGTTAAGTTGTATAGTTACCAAAACGAAAGTAAATTACTGTTAGTACACTTTCTGCTATAAATATAGTATTGTTATTTACTTACATTAGGTAAGTTAGATGAGAACGACAAACAAAAACAAGACAACTGAAATTTTTAGAGTTGCTCTTCAAAACATCGCCCCAATGCCCCCTATCAATGTCGTTCTCACTCTATCCTTCCTACAAAGAAAGGGAGGTGAAATGTATGGAATGTAATGGACAACAATGCTCTACTTTACGCACAAATTCTAACTGTCAGGAATCTGATTCTTGTTGTGATGAAGGTTGTGGATGCCCCTCAGGTCAGGATCTGCTCAAATTTGGTGAAATAATGTGGCACAAGGCAGCAATGTCAGCTATGTTTGAAGCCAAAAAAGACCGAATCAGGTCAAGACTAGAAAAATCATTTGGACCAACACTCGATAAAGGTGCAGATGCAGTGGTTGATGCTATTCAGAAAAAAATAGCCTCCGCAGTTCAAAGTGCTAAAACAGAACAAGAACTACACAACAAGCTAGTTTCAATATTAACTGAAGCTACAAACTAAATTTTTTTAATTTAGTTTTTATTTTTTTTATTAATATATCAAAAGAATGAATCTGCATCAAATAAACTAGTGATGGCTAATCCTTAGAGGCTTGAACCATTTTTGGGTAAAAAATAATTTCAAAACAATGTATCTTGCATTTTATCTTGAAATTTCAATTCTTCAAGCCCAAGTTGTGTCCTAAGAGTGTTAACAGAAGATGGTGCAAAACCTTCTAGATGATTGTTTGAAAGCAAATAACCAATTTTAATTTTTTTATTATTTTTTATTTTATCAATTCTTAATGCCCATTTCTTTATTGTACTAGTTTGGTCTCTTACCTTGCGGTCATAAACGTCCTCAGGTAATTCTCTATCTCCAATTAGACGAAGATAAACAAAATCAGTTGTGATTGGAGCTGGATTATCAACCATTGGAACCTCATTCCATACAAGACAAAAATTCTTCTCTGTTAGAAAAGATATTGCCTCATCTGAAAACCAGGATTCATGTCTTCCCTCTACGGCATATCTGCAATAGTGTGGCAAATGATTACTTAACTCATCTAATTTTGGTTGGGCCTTTTCAAATTCTAATGAAGGTGGCAGTTGAAAAACAAGCACAGATATTTTTGATTTTAATGGCTCCAATCCTGAAAAAAATCCTGTTAGTTCTTCTTTAATTTTAGAATATTCTAGACTGTGATCATGAGTAATTTTACCTGGAAATTTTAATGAAAACTGGAAATTATCTGGAGTCTCATTATACCAATTCTGTGCCATCCATTTTGGAATAATTCTGTAAAAACTGGAATTGACTTCAGTCGTATCAAAAATCGAAGAATAATGTCTCAACCAATCCTTTTGTTTTACAGTTTTAGGATAGAAAGTTCCTTGCCATTCAGGGTAACTCCATCCAGTACATCCTATCTTAAAATCCATATCTAATTAAGAAATAACCCTTCAATTAAATTTCAATTCTCAAACGGTTCTAATATTGACTTGCAACACTCATCAAGCAATTCAGAGTATCTCTTTGCATCATACTTGTCTGCAAACTCTATTGGAACTACCCTGTGTGAAATTTTTCTAGAGTAATCATTTATCACATAACGAATCTTTTGCCCTGGTTCAATATTACGACCTTCCCATTTTAGCTGGTTTACTGCATCGGCTTGTATGGTGTTACTTTTGTGCTGACCAGTTCCCCTTGTAACCTTGTTTGTAAATGCCAAATCTTCAATGGATAATTCGTGCCTAAAAATACGCTTTTCATACTGATTTTGAATGGATTTTGCCTTTGAAATGGATTTTTTTATCTCAGAGACACTCTTGCATTTTGCAAATAAATTCAAAATATCGTATTGACATTGTTTGAAAAATTTTGGAGTATCACGCCTCCTAGTTTCAATACCACGAAGTTTTAACTCTCCATCTTTGTTTGCTCCAAAGTATCTGTTTGCAACAGGTAGATCAGAATTATTTTTTGAAGGCAAAAATACAATCCAGTTATAGACCTCCAAGGATAAATCAAATCCAGTATTTTTTGCAATTGTATCTCGAAGTTTTTCATAGTCATGTGTGGTTGCATTTTTTTTGTACATCCATAGTGAATCAACGATTCCATGCAATACTGTAAATTCATGCTCTTCTGCAATCTTCATTGCTTGCAGTAATAGTTGTCTTGCAAATGCACATACTGCCATGTGAGCATCAATGCGTCCAAACTTTGCATTGTTAAACCCTAAATATCCAAATGATGTAACTAGTATCCACTTTAGTGCTGCTTTTCGTTGTAAGTATATTTTAGATTGTTCTTTGTTTTTTGTAGTTTCAATTAGTTTAGCGTATTTTTTTCTCTTATCAAGTAAGATACGTAAAGATTGTGGAACTATACCCTCTCTTTTGCAAATATGGTATCCAAGGTCTGGCACCTTATCAATAGAGTCAGGACAGCAATTACAGTTTATTGTTTCTGCTGAGATGTTTTTTTGTAGCATTATATTTCCAAATAAAGATACAAAGTCTACTTCTCCAACATTTTCATGTGCACCAATTCTTGGCTCTAAGATAAATCCCCCTCTATCTCCAATAAGTAAATCCATTCTTGTTTTGAAAATCTCAGATACAGTTGGTTTCCAAGGAATCAAGAGATTTCGTTTTGTTGCATTGTAAAACTGGACTGAGCTCATGCATTTTCCAATAGATGCTCTAGCTGCTGTCTGAATTGGCAGCCTGCAAGTTCGTGCAATCTCAAAGATTGCCTGAAGGGATTGTTCTGTCTCCCATAGGAAGGAATTTGAGAGGTCTATGTGGATTCTGCCCTGTAATTGGGCAGAAGTAGGCTTGAAATGAATCTGGCCATATGAATAGTATGATGTGCCATTTCTTTTTGGCATTCTGAGAGGAATATTTTCTCGACCCAAAACCAGCTTTTCTGAAATTTTGTTTTTTTCTGCTCTAAAAGCAAGATATGGAAAATCCCAGGAATCACCTCTCTTTGTAATGATAAAATCAGGATCAATGTCTTTAATCATTGTAACACAATCAAGAATCATTTGCACTTCAGATTCTGACTGTATAGTAACATCATTGATTTGAATTGATTGTATTTTATCTGAAAAATTTGGAATTTTTCGAGTTATTTTTGCATTGACTTTTAGATTTATTGTCGTAAATACAGGTAATGTGTAGTCAGTCTCCTCAATACTTGATTGTGGTATCCATTTGTCTTGTATTTTGTATTTTCCTAGTGGAAACAGGTCATGCTCATACATAAAACTCTGAGCTGGTGGAATATCTACATTGTATAGTCTGTATACACCAAACTTGTCAAGTTCTTCTATTGTTTTTCCCAGTCGTGCAAGATCAGAGGATTTTTTGACAGTAAGTTTTAGAACTTTAGATTCTTCAAGATCAGATACTTTTTCAATTTTATTTACCCACTCATAGTTTTTGACCAAAGAAATTATCTTAAGATTTTTGCTTAGTCTATCTTGCTTGTATCTATCAGATGCAACATAGAGACAAGGTGTCCATTGTTCTTCAAGTCTGTGTATTTTTTTGTTTTTAATCCATAAAATGATCTTGTCATCTAGTGAATATACATCAAAGAGCCATCCGCAAATCATTTTTTGTTTAGCAAGAATTGTATCATTTGATGTTGTATTAGAATTAAGGACATCATTACAGATGATGTTGTGTATGGCAGTCCTTTGGAATTAATTGCCTTGATGTAGCGATAACACTGTCTAATCATTTTATTGAAAAGTTTTCTGTCTTCTGCACGAAGACTATCTCCAAATGCCTTCCAGGATTCTATCTCCTTTGAGAGCAGATCATCGTCTGGAAATAGGCTCAATTTTACTCACCTAGGCTCAAAATCTGCTTGAAATGATGAAAGATTACAGCCATAAAGATAGACTCTAGCCTAACTGGCCTGCATGCCATCATACATGCAGAAATGTATAGCCTTGCAGTTGCAAACAAGTCATCAAATAATATTTTGTTTTTCTTGTCAAGTGCTACACGAAATTTTTTCCATTTCTTTTCTTCTTGGTATAGTGCAATACGAAATGAAGGAACAGTTCTTCCCATAATATCACCTAGTGCTGTTGGATAGTCTCTAGTGCATTGTTATCTAACAGTATTGATTGAGTTTTTCCTAAATCATCAATGTGGACTGATAATGCATTGTAGCTTTGTTTGATTTTGATGGTTTTTGAGAATAATTGCAATAGCATACCATCAAATCTAGTAGGCATGCCAAGGGACACTACAACTAGACAGTTTTGTATTTTTTTCAAGGATTGTACAACTGTTTTTAATATTTGCTGCATTTCATGCTGGTTCAAGTAAGGATCATTTGTAAAAAAATGAAGCAGATGTGTAATTATCACTATTTTTGTGTCATACTGTTTTATTGCGTTATGCAGCTCATTTACAATTAAATTTGCAAGCTGATAAACGGTAAATGTTCTGCATGAAATTATTCCAGATAGAATTTTTTTTACATTTAGTCCATATTGTTGTGCAAAATCAACACATTGATACAGATCAGAGCTGTTAGCACCATCAATTAACAGAACATTAGAATCAAGACCACCGTATCTACATGGAAGTTGTGCTCTGACACACAGTCGCTCTACTAGTTTTTGTGTATGTATTCCTGCAATACAGATTTTTTGATCTGGTGTAAGAAAATGTAAAACAGAATCAATCTTATCTATATCAAATGTAATCTTTGGCAGTTGTAATGCTTTTTGAAATACAATTGCAGGAGAGTGGAGTTTGTGTGGTATTTTTCGTTGCTGCAACGAGTCACTCAAAAGTGTGCCACAAAATGGGCATGGCTCTATGCTATGAACTTGATGAACCTCAGAATCTAATTCTTTGAGTGCGTTGTTGCAGTGTCCGCAGTAATACTTGAGTAATGTCTTATTCACTTTGTTTTGTGCGTAAATTTGGCTTAATAGGGCAGGTTATCTCAGAATACCCCGATCAAGAATTGTCGGGTTCAAGTCCTATAAGATTCAGACCTTTTTTGGGAACAAAAATGGGCCCACGGGGATTTGAACCCCGGATCTTCGCCGTGTAAGGGCGACGTCATAACCGACCTGGACTATGAGCCCAGAAACCTACCTTGCTAAAAACCATTTAAACTTTAAGACAATTGAAAATCTAAAAATTTGGTGAAAATTTAAAATTATTGTGATTGATATAGAATTTTTTTCCAGTCCAATAGGTCTAGGTCATGCAACAAGAGATATTGCTATAGTAGAATGTTTTGAAAATATTTCCACAAATTTTGTGACAGGAAGTAGTGCAGCCAAAATTTTAAAGAGTTTAGACTTTAAAGTAAAAGATGTTTATAAACCTCCACAATTCATTGTGGAAAATGGTTCTCTAAAAAATTCAGCAAGATGGCTTTGGAAATATTATCAATATTATAAAGATTGTAAAAAAATATCAAATAAAATTATTGAAGAGGACAATCCAAAATTTGTTGTAAGTGATGAAGATTTTGCCTCCCTGACTGTTGCTCAAAATAAAAAAATCCCAACAGTACTAATTACAGATATTTTAGAAACGAGATTTACAAAGGGATTTACGTCAATAATTGAAAAAAAGATGAATAATTCAATGCAGAAAATAATGAAAAATTGTGAAGTAGTAATTCTTCCAGAAGATGGCCCGGATGAAGATAATATCAGACGAGTAGGACCAATAGTAAGACAAACAAAGTATTCAAGAGGAGAACTAAGGAAAAAATTTTCCTTTAATAAAAAAACCATAGTGGTAACGATTGGTGGAACAGATGCAGGAATGTTTTTGATAGAAAAGGTTTTAGAAATTTTTCCAAAAATAAATGAACATGAAATTGTTATAGTATCAGGGCCATCTATGAGTAAATCTGAAAAAATAAAAAATCTTGGATTTGTAAATAATCTTCATGAGATAATTTACGCCGCAGATGTGCTAGTCTCATTGGCGGGGAAATCAACAATGGATGAGGCCAGAGAATATGGAACACCTGCAGTTTTTATTCCAATAAAGGGACATTTTGAGCAGGAAGATAATGCAAAAGAAGAAGGATTTGTATTTGAGGATATAGACCGATTAGATGAATTAATTTTAAAAAAACTTGAAGAAAAAAGAAATCCTCTTAAAAGAGATGGTGCTCAAAAGGCATCAAATATTATCAAGGACTTGTTAAGTTAACAGAAAGCCATCAAACCATTAATAGATGACCATTTTGTTTTGATACTATAACATGAAAAAATTAGTTGTTGCCAAGTTTGGCGGTAGTGCGATTGGTCCTGATGGGATTTCAATTCCCATAATAGTTGACAGGATTAACGATTTAAAAAAAGACTCCAAAGTTATTGCGGTGTTTTCAGCACCTCTAACAATTTTTAACGGTCAAAAACGATCTTTGACAGATGTGATTTTGGAACAAGGTAGAAATGCTGAAAATGGAACTAGTGTATCATTAAATGTTGTAGAGTCTTCATACCAGAAAATTCTTGAACTTGCAAGTGCTGAAAATAGAGAAAATTGCCAGCAAATAATTGAATCATGTTTAGAAAAAACGCAAAAAGCACTTGATGAGGCAGGCGAAAAGAAGGAATTTTCTGATGAAATTCGATCAAAGGCGCTGGCCTTTTCAGGAGAGATTTTAATGGCAAATGTGATGAGTTTCATTCTAAAAAGTAATGGAGTTACTTCTGAAACGGTAAACTATGAAAATTGGCCAATAATTACTGACAACAACATAGAATCTACTAATTTTCTTGCCTCAGAATCAAGAACTCATTTGGCCCATACTGAAAAATTGCTAGAGAACAATGATGTGATAACTATTGGGGGATTTATAGGAAAAACAACGGATGGTGTCACTACTACATATGAGAGGGGAGGCTCAGATAGGACAGCCGCAGACCTTGGGATACTATTTTGCAAAAAATATGATACTAGAATTGATTTTGAAAAAGATAGTTCTGTAGTATCAGCTGATCCGAAAATAGTTGAAACCGGGCTAGGCCAAGTCGATCAATTGTCATACAACGAAGCGAGGTTAGCTGGAATGTTTGGAATGAAAATCTTAGATCCGATTGCAATAAAGGAAATTCTTGAAAATGGAGTTGATATTCCTATAACTATTACAAACATGAAGGACCCATCAAAAATTACCACCATAAAGCGAATTCCAGATAAAAAAAATGGACATCCTATCAAAATTGTTACAGGAAAGAAAAATTGTGCAATATTTCGAATTGAAACAAGTTCTGTTCAAAAGTTGCTTACATCTCTTCAGAAAGACAAAAGATATAGTGAGTTTATTATTTTATCACCATTTACAAAGGATGAAACTGAATTCTCACGAATGTTATTTTTAGATGCTGATTATGTAAAACGAAATGAAAAATATTTTTTGGCGTTTGATCCGCTAGCTAAAATCACCTACAACAGAGGAGTCATTACATTGATTGGAGATGAAATGTGGAGAGTTCAACAAGTCGCATCAAGGACTAGTGCAAAGATTGGAGAAGCTGGATTAAACATTTTGAATATGGATGCACAAGAAGAAACTTCACGAATCATTATTGTGGTTGAAGATTCTGAAGATAATATTAGAAAGGCAATTAGCGCAATTCACGCTGAAACATCAAAGATTAATTTTGCATAATTAAGTAAAAGTGGCCCCACTGGGTTTTCACCAGTAGCGCCATCATAGGTTTGTTCTTGGACCGTTATCTAGATTTAGTCCGGCGTTACCTACAACACGCGATATTTATAATACAAATTACTAGTATTTAGAGCTGATCTATATAGTATCCATTTACGTACGCTCGGCGGCATACCAACAAACAATTCCTATCCCAATTATTGCATACCACTTGAAATTTTTTTTGTTTGCAAAAATATTTGGTGATGCTAATTCTTCATCACGATAAGTGGTAAGCCTAATGTTTCTCATTTCAAAGGCTTGGCCAATCAAGCCTATCACAAGTAATCCAATTCCTATAAATCCAAGTATCCAATTCATACAAAAATTTTCTTTTAACTTAATATTTAGTTTCTAGGAGATAAAGTTGATGCTAGGAAGAAGATAATTCTTTAAATTAGCATTGTATTTTTCCTCTCCTATGAAGGAGACTGGAAAAATTTGGATGAATGGAAAGTTGGTACCATTCAAGGATGCCAAGGTTCATGTTTTAACTCATGCTTTACATTATTCTACATCAGTATTTGAAGGAATTAGATGTTATAATACACCCAAGGGGTCTGCAGTATTTCGCCTTCAAGAACATGTAGATAGATTCTTCAAATCAGCAAAATTGTATTCTATGAAGATGCAATTTTCAAAAAAAGAGATCTCAAGTGCAATTTTAAAAACTGTGAAGACTAGTGGATTGAAGGAGTGTTATATCAGACCACTTGCATACTATGGCTATGGAACAATGGGTCTAACTCCGACTCAAAATAAAGTAGACGTGTCTATTGCTTGTTGGGAATGGACTATGGGTGAAGGCAAAGCTGGAAAGTTTTCAGGTGCAAAATGTAAAGTTTCAAGTTGGATTAAGATTGATTCACGTTCCCAGCCCATGCAAGCAAAGGCTGCTCCAAATTATTCAAATGCAGCCCTTGCAAGGGTGGAAGCTCTTGAGAATGGATATGATGAGGCAATCATGTTAAATTTTCAGGGAAAGGTTGTAGAAGGGAGTGCAGAAAATATTTTTGTTGTAAAAGACGACATAATCCAAACACCCCCCTTATCAGCTGGGTTACTAGAGGGGATCACCAGAGACAGTGTTATCCAAATTATAGAGGAAAATGGGGGATTTGTAATTGAAAGAGATCTAGATCGAGATGACTTGTACAGTGCGGACGAGATCTTTATGACTGGAACAGCTGCAGAAGTAAAATCGGTAACTCAAGTTGATAAGGTTAAGGTAGGAAATGCGAAGATGGGTAAAATTACAAAAGCATTACAAAAATCATTTACAAACGTAGTAATGGGCAAAGATGAAAGATTTCTTCCCTGGTTAACCTTTATCTAAATCGTGAAGCTTTTTACAGACAATTTTACAACTATAAGCATGGAATCATGTGCGACAGGAAATACAGAGGAAGTTTGCTGGTTTTGTAGAAAAGGAAGACATGAAGATTGTATGAAAGAAATTCCAATCGATGGAAAATCAGATGGTCCTCATGATTGCACATTTGATACCAAAATGATTCCTTGTAACTGTCAACATTTGACCAAGTAACAAAGACAGGAGTTGAGAAAAAATTACATGAATTATGATAAAGATTTTTGGGATAATTACGCCACAGAAAATGAATCTAGATACAACGAAGAGTTTGCAAAATTCATCCGAGACTTGGCAGTTTCTTTACGGTGTACAAATGTCTTGGAGATTGGATGTGGTACTGGTATTGATTTAAGATTGTTTCCTGATACTTTTGAAGTACATGGAATTGATTTAAACACATTGGCATTGGAAATGGCAAAAAAGAAAAGCTCCACACATAATTTTAAAAAGGAGTCTATCACAAATCTGCCTTTTCCCGATTCTTCTATTGATTTTATTTTTACTCATAAATTTTTGAATTGTCTAAATGATGAAGACCTGAAGAAAGGAATATCTGAAATGTATCGTGTATCTCGACGATATATTGCAAATTGTGAAATGTATGATAAATCCGAATCAAAAACAGAGGATATTTTCAGAGGTAGAAATATGCTCAAAAGATGGAGTGACTATAAGGTCAAAATTATCAGCGACGTGGATATGCATGAAGACATCGAACCTGAAAAAATCAGATTTACACTAGTGAAAAAAATTGATAATATGTAGATAAAATTTTTGAGTTTGATCAAATGAATTTAATTTAAAAAGATCTAAAAGTCAAAATTAAAGCCTGATTAGAGTATGACGAATAGTTTTTGGTGGGAGTGACTGCCAAAAGAAATACAAGTCGTTTTAGCAGTTTTGTCAGATAAAACGAGAATTAAATAAATTATTTTTTCAAGAATTTAAGAATAATTTTTTTAAAAAGCGTGTGTAGAGGGATTGTCATTCCTACAGGTTCTAACTCTGGATTTTCATGCCTAGTTGTAGAAGCGTTGACACGTATGGTAAAATGTAAGTCATTGTAATTAGTTTTTTAATTTTAAAATATTTTCATTCTAAAATAGAAAATGAATTTTCCTAACGAGTTCATCGTCTGTCAGTAAAAAGGCAAACCAAATGATGATCAGATTAATTATTTCTACATTTTGCACAAAGTGGAATATCAGCTGATCCTATTTCACTAATCAATACTGTAGTTTTCACAATTTCTATTCCTGATTTATAGCATTTTTGGCACGTTCCAATCATGAAATGTTATCTTTATTCCCCTTAGATTAACTTTATGAACAAATTGTATTCAATTACATTCAAAATTTTATAAAGTCAAATATTTAGAAAGCTGAAGTGGATTTTACTGTCACCTAGAACTTCATTTAAAGGAATCAAAGTGCAATGAGGGATTTATTGGATATTAACCCTTCCCATAGTTGAAAAAATGCTATCTTTTGTTGAGTAAATGACATGTTTTCTTTCTTATGCCTTTTGATTTTTCCAAATAAATTTTTTTAATTCCTCAAGGGATTCTAGATATTCTTTTTTCATTAGGTTCTCAGGTTTTGTTTTATTGTTCTTGTTCTTTTGTGAGACAATTTTGTTTTTAGATTTGGTCATCGCATAAGATACGTGTTGATAGCATATATTCTAGATATACAAATTGAGCTATCTACCCATGATAAGAGATGATTTCGTAATAAATTATATTTGATGTTTTTCTAATTTAGTCAACTTGCTATACAGGATCTTGTTAATCATCCAAACATTACTCTTTGGGAAGAGAAACAATTAGTATGTTATCTCCTCTAAGAATTATCTTGTCGAGATTCTTTGGCTTTTCTTCAGTAATATCTTCAACTTCTGTCAGTACTAAATTCATGTGTGGATCAAAAGTTTGTAGTTTTCCTCTAATTGTTGTATGATTTCTTAGCTTGATTAAAACGACCTTGTTTACACATACATCCAGAATTTGGTTTATTTCAGAGGACATTAAATCACCAGAAAACTTTATCCCGACTTTTCAGTCTCG
>JADFOW010000115.1 GCA_022562615.1 Nitrososphaerota archaeon | reverse complement strand
CTAGCTCAGCCTGGTAGAGCTTCCGGCTGTAGTTGTTGGCTTTAGATGGCTGACCAAATAACAGCATATCAGGCATACAGAAACCGGGTTGTCGAAGGTTCAATTCCTTCGCTTGGGACCACAAAGTAAGGTTAAACTCCATATCTAGATCGATAGGTCACGTTTAACCTGCGTTATGGAATTTAAAATTCGAAAGGAAAATTTTAAAGAATAAAATGAATAAAAATCAAAATCATGTTTCAAATAATCCTAATTTGGTAATGGAGTTTGCATTAAAATTCCAATCATTTACAAACCCCTTAAGAGGGATGAAGTAATTTCAAAAATTCAAAACTAATCATTTTCCCATAATTGGGAAATTGAATAAAGTCTTAAATTGTGAGATATTAAACTCATAATATGAGCAAACGAGTTACCATAATGCTTGACATTGACTTGGACAAAAAGATTAGACAGTTGCAAGCAAAATTAATCCAAAATACATCAAGTTCAGTTAGCTTTTCAAATGTACTCAATCAAGTTCTACGAGATAGTCTCAAAAAATAGTAGTTGTTTTTAGAGAAAGAGTTTTGGGTTATCCGTTGTATAGATTATTTAGTTTCAACCAAGCAGTATAATCTGAAACTCCTTCATAAAGTTAAGCATTACAGTATCCCTAGACTATCTAAAACCCCGTTAAAGACGGGATTGGGTCAATCCATTCTTTAAAATTCCAAGAAGACTTGATTTAGAATGAAAAATAAATTACCTTATTTTACGACAGATTCTGAAAAATTATAAAAAAATAAATCAATTTAAGAAAAAAAATAAAATCTTAAATTAATAAAATATTTTTTCTATTCTGTTTTTTTGACTTTTTGTGCAGCTGGTCCTTTTTTACCTTCGCCTACTTCGAATTCGACTTTATCGCCTTCATTGATGAATCCTTCAACATCCGTTTTGTGAACAAATAGATCGTCACCAGATTCTCTCTCGATAAAACCAAAGCCCTTAGTTCGGTTGAACCACTTTACTGTGCCTTGTTCCATTTGCTTTACTGGTTAAAGACTCCGTATATTAAGATAAGGCTAAAAAATAATCATGGTGGATGTAATAGTTGTTTTGTCCAAAAATCACAATTTGGCAGTTATTTGGTTTTAGAAGTCTTTGGCAATATGACCATTTTGTTTAAGCCAATCTACTTGGGGTAACGTAAATCTCCATACGATATCACCCCTCTCCTTTTCTTTAAAATCCCAAGGAGCAATAATTACAATATCATTATCACGAATCCAAACTCGTCTCTTTAATTTTCCTCTAATTCTACCTCGTCGGGTGAGACCATCAGTACACTTTATCATTACATTTTCTCCTCCAAGCATTTTGAGAACTCTCCCAAACATTTCTCCTTCTTCAGGAATACGGATTTCTTTTAGTGCACTTTCGTTTTTTACTTGACGCTTTCCCATATTATATGTCACAGTTTTAACCATATAACTGTGGGGTTTTTGAAAAGTCCAAAAAAAGTTTCTTAAAAAAATAATAAAATCAACTTTATGTAATGTAGGATAAAGTGAATTATGGAATTTAGATGTATTCAAGACTGTTCGCAGTACTGTATAGAACGAGATTATTATCCAGAGTAAAAATTTGGGAAAATAGTTGTTTTGATACTACCAATTGTGGATTTCCTGTAAAATATACCAAGACAGACCACTTGTATGTAAAACATATCTCTGATTGAATCAGATCTCATAGTATTTGATCAAAATTGTAAATTTTGTTAGGTGCATAAAACGACAGATGAGATTTTAATTCTGAAATAGAATCATTGTTAAAAATTAAAACCCAAATGAATACTAATACCTCTTTTGTGTGGAGTTATACAACTGGAAGGATGAAGACAAATCCCAAATTAAGATAGGCTGGTTTTTAGAAGAATAAAGTCTAATTATGGATTGATGACTGCCCGTCCAATAATTTTTCGTGCTTTGAGATCTTCCAAGGCGGTGTTTGCCTCGTGGAGAGCATATCTTTTTGATATGACTGGTTTTATTACACCTTTTTTTGCTAACTCGATCAATTCAATCATGTCATTATAGTTACCAGTATAAGCACCCTGAATAGTAATTGATTTGAGTGGAATTGTTACAAGAGATAATTCTATAGAGCCTCCAAAAAGTCCAACAAGTATTAGGTTTCCCCTTTTTCGTAAAACTGCCAGTGCTGTTTTCACAGTTTGAGGAGCATTTACAAAGTCAATAATACTGTCAGGTCCTTTACCATTACAAATCGAAATTATTTTTTGTATTGGACCTCCTATTCCAGAAGAAATAGACCCAATTACATTAGTATTTACAACAAAATCCGCACCCATCTTTTTTGCGGTTTCAAATTTTTTGTCATCGTTATCAATGCAGATAATTTTGGCTTTGGTAATGGCTTTTGCAAGTTGAATTGCCATCAATCCTAACCCACCAGCTCCAATTATCAATAAATATTC
>JADFOW010000048.1 GCA_022562615.1 Nitrososphaerota archaeon | reverse complement strand
ATTCAAAAAAGCTTTTGAGCAGATCGTATGGTCTTAATGGTTCGATTTAGGAGTAAATTTAGGTCATTTTCTGATATTGCCAAGGGGGGGACTAGCATGACTATATTTCCAAGGGTTCGAAGGTAGATTCCGTGCTTTTTGCCTTCCTCAAAGAAAATTTTGTTAATTGACTTTTTTGGATGAATTGGTGTCTTTTTGTCTTTGTCTGTAACTAGTTCTATTCCCATAAGCATCCCTTTGTGCCGGATATCCCCTACTGATTCTAGTTTTGAGATTTCTTCATAATATCTTTCAAAGACTTTGGATGTTTTTTGAATTTTTTTAATTAAATTGTATTTCTGATACAACTTTAGGTTCTCCAACGCTACTGCGGCAGCTATTGGATTCCCAGTGTAGGTGTGTCCATGAAAGAGATGTTTCCAGTCATTAAATTCCCCTAAAAACGAATCGTAGATTTTTTTGCTTGCAAGGGTTGCAGCCATTGTCAAATATCCACCTGTCAGCATCTTCCCATATGCAACAATGTCTGGAATACTTTTTTGTTCTGTGTATTGTACCATAGAACCTAAACGTCCAAATCCTGTAGCAATTTCATCGAGCACCAACAAAACATTATACTTTTTGCAGATTTGACTAATTTTTTTTTGAAAATATTTGGGATAAATTACAACACCACCTGCAACTTGTGCCCCGCTCTCCATTACAAATGCGGCAATCTTATCATCTTTGGATAATTGTTTTTCAATTTTATCTAGACAATAATTTTGATAATCAGAATATGTGTAACCTTTTGGAATTCTATACTTGTTTGGAACTGGGAATTGTATTGTAGAAAACAATTGTTTTTTGAATTTACCAAAAAATTGCGGTACATAGCCTACTGACATTGCCCCAAACGTATCTCCGTGATATCCATTCTCAAGACACGCAATCTTTGATTTGTTTTTCTCTCCAATATTGTCCCAATATTGTATGGCTAGCTTGAAGGAAATCTCCATCGCAGATGAGCCATTATCAGAGTAAAACACCTTGTACATTCCAGGAGAAATCCCTACAAGTTTGTCTGCCAGTCTTTCTGCAGGTTCATTTGTAAGGTTAAACATTGAAGAATGTTGCAGTTTTTTACTTTGAGTTGCGATTGCCCTAACTAGTTCTTGCTTTGAATGACCCCAAACGTTACACCACATGGAGGCTACAGCATCAACCATTTTGTAACCATTTGAATCAATTAGCCACATTCCTTTTGCGCGCACAATTTCATCAAATGACTGCCATTCCTTCATCTGAGTATTAGGGTGCCATACAGAACTCTTCTTTCTCAAGTGTGTTTTTTACGTCATTTCATCTTAATAATTAAACTATGAAAGATTAATCAATAAAATATTACATCTACAATCAATGAATTCACTGTTCATAACTGGGACTGATACGGATGTGGGAAAAACATACGTAGCAGCAGGACTTGCAGTGACCTTGCGAAAGATGGGTATCGATGTAGGGATAATGAAACCTTTTGCAGCAGGAACTCCTCAAAAAAAAGGTTACAAATCTAAAGACGTTGAGATTTTATCGCGAGCTGCTCAGGTCTCTGATCCTGAAGAATTAATGAATCCACAGTTTTTTGAAATGGCAGCCTCACCATATACTGCATCAAAGAATTTGAAAGTTAAGGTTAGAGTCAATTCAGTACTGGATAATTTTAAAAGACTAGCCAAACTTCACTCAATGTTGCTTGTTGAGGGCATGGGTGGAATCATGACGCCAATTTTAAAAAATTACTTTGTTACTGATTTGATAAAAGAGATGAAGTTACCTGTAATTATTGTCACTAGGACAAGGATTGGAACGGTAAACCACACCATCATGACTTGTAAAATGTGTGAAAAATACAAGATTCCAATCAAGGGGATTATAATTAATAATTTTGATGCAGATGGCTATCAAGTAAAAGATCTCACAAGAGACTTGAAAAGTTTAACTGGCGTTCCAATTTTAGGCACCATACCATATATTGAGAACCTTAGTGATGATTCTTTGTACAGGAATTTCAAAAAGAATATTGATATGAATTATTTGATAAAATAAATTAAACACGTAAAATTTTGAATTTGTTTTGTCCCTGAACGTTTACAAACTGCGCAATGTCATAGATGATACTTGAAAAAGATGATTTTTCTTTTTGAATAACATATGTCTTGTTTTCAAATCCAAGGTCTTTAGTCAAAACAAGCCAGATGTTTTGCTTTTCTGGCTGAATTTTTTGCAACTGCTCCAGTTTTTCCTTTATGATGTTTTTGTCTAGGGTCTTTGGTATACAAATTATTAGCGTTTTTTTGGAATCATTTTCTAAGGTTTTCAAGTCCGGAATTACAATGTCAATTTCAACTCCTTGTTGCTCTACCTTTCTTTGACTTGGTAACATTGCATTGGTGAGCATGTAGTGTAATAGTCCCGTAGCTAAAACTCCAAGGTTCTCTTCTTTATTATTCATCAATGCAACTTTATGATAGCAACTATCCAAGATATCATCAATTATTTCATTCATCTTTTGGCGAGAAAACAGATCTTGAAATCTTTTTTCTGATTTTTCTATATAACTAAAAAGATATTCTTTGACAGGATTATTTTCTTCTTCCATGAATTATTTGGTGAAAACGTAGCGTCTTTCGCCTCTAGATTCGATACTGGTATTGACATTTACAAGTATGAATTCATGTTTTGTTTTTAGAATAGATTCTTCTAGTCCCAGTTTATTTTCATGAATTGTTTCATACTCGTTTAAAGTCAATTTGCGTCTAGACCCAAGTTCTTCCTCCAAATTCATAGATTTGACAACCTCTTTGTATTCTGGTTGAATTACTCCACTAAACACCATTGCACTACTGCCACTGCCATAAGCGCCAAATCCAACACGCTTTCCCTCTAGGTCAATTCCTTTTTGATACTCAAATTCAAGACTGCTCCTAAATCCTAGGTAGAGTGATGCAGTATACAAATTTCCTATCATCTTTGATGCGATAAGGGAACTTGAAAGCTTTGCCTCATACACTTCTTGATATTCGGGGGTTTGTGTGAACAACTTTGTAAACTCGTGGTCTTTTGTCATGAATTCATGGTCTCTAAGTACCGATTCAATAGTTCCCCTCGGATCTTTTGGAACAGGCTCTTCCATTCCAATCTCCTGAATAATTTTTTTCCATCTTGGAAGCTGTCGCCATTCATGTCTTACCAAATATGCTAATGCCTTTTTACCCATGGCGCTGTATGGCAAGTGCATGTTAATGTAATCCATATGATCTAAAATTGTCTCGCCTGGTTCTAGTTTAATTAGTCCAGTTGAAACTGCTTTATCCTTGTAAATCTCTAATGCCTTTCTTACCTGGATCATGTACAAAAGATTGGAATACTGCCCATGAACAATAGGAGTTTCTTTTCCAAATGGCCTGTAAAAATCATATTCGTCTCTAATTGAAGTAGCCGTAACCCTTGGGTCAAAGGTTAACAATCTTGGGTGGTCATTAAGTAACATTGTAACTGCACCTGCACCTTGGGTCATCTCACCACTACTTCCCAAGTCGTATTTTGCAATATCAGAAACTACTACAAGTGCTGCTTTTCCCTCAGCTTCTCCTGCCCTAATCCAATTTAGATTATCATATAGTGCATAAGAGCCACTAACGCATGCAAACTTTGTTTCAACTCCGCCACAATGCTCAAATGCACCCTGGCCATAAACTTGCTCAAGCATTCCAATAACGTAAGAGTTCATTGCTTTTGATTCATCAAAGGATGATTCAGTTGAAACATAGAGTCTCCCAATATCTTCTGGTGACAGTTTATTATTTTGCATAACACTCAGACAGGCATTTGCTGCAAGACAAGCTGGATCTTGGTTTGTATCCACAATTGCCATCTTTGATACGCCCAAACCTTTTTGAAGTTTGGCAGGGTCTAGTCCACGGGCTTCGGCAAAGTCATTGGCATCTACATACAATCTTGGTATGTAAATGGAAATATCATCAATTCCTGCTGTCATAAGCCAGCCTTCTTGGATGCTCTTATAAGGATTAACTATGATGAAATTTAACTCCACAATGCCTTAAAATCGTAATTTTATGCCTAAATCCTTAAAAAGGTGTATTGATCTTGACCAATCGAAACTTTGATTTCCGGTATCCACTCGTGCAGAGAAACCCCATTTAATTAGATCGACTTTTTGAATTAGGAGAGTTTCTCTAACTCTAAATTGAATATTTTCTCAAAGCTTTCGTACGGTTGTGCTCCAGAAATCCGTGTTATTTTATTATCAGGGCCAATAACAAAAAATGCGGGGGTTCCAGTTATTCCCAAGTCTCGTGCATCTTTACTACTATCAGTTATGATTTGAGAATACCTTTCATCGATCATACAATCAGACCACTGATCAATATCTAATTCAATTTCTTGCGCAAATCTTAACAAGTTATCAGATGAGGCCCATCCATTATTTTCTCCAGTCCAATTGTTGTATAGTATGTCGTGATACTCCCAAAATTTACCTTGATCATTTGCACAATGAGTACCATGGGCAGCATTTACAGAATCAGGACCAATAATGGTAAAGTCTTTAAAAATCATTTTGACTTTACCCGTTTTAATAAAATTTTCTAACAACTTATGCTCTGTATTATGGAAATGCACATTACAAAAATGACATTGATAATCCCCAAATTCTATTAGAGTTATGGGAGCATTCGGGTCCCCAAGTATTGGAGAACCACTTGCTATAAACGCAAAGGATATGATGTTTGGAGAAATCAGTTGTTGAGACGTTTGAGCAGGTTCTATTGCAAGTTTTGGTTCATCATCTATTGCATTAAATGCAAAAAATACAATTATTATTGAAACTGACGCAATAGCTGCACCTATTGCCAAAGATGGTCCATGAATCACTATTTCATTTTTGTTGATACACATTTAGGTTTTTGCGAGTGAATTTCTTAGTTTTTTAAATCAAAAAAATTAAAAATTTTGGAAAATATATTTTGGTTCAATAATTTAATTAATTTTAAATTTTAAAAATACGTAGAAATTTCATTCCTTAAAGACAAAAACCACTAAATAACATTTACTTTTAGTCTAAAAGATCCTTTATGGCCGATTATCTGATTCACTGAATTTTGCCGAAATTATTCCAATGATGTTGTCTATAGAGAAATATGAGGATAAGATATGAATTTTGTTCACTTTAATCAAACACGGGTATTTATGCAATTTACGAAGACCAAAACTTGTATTGACCATAAAACCACCAGTATTGATCGTAGAAGACAGTAAGGCAGTCACTATGCTGTTAAAGAGCTTTTTAGATAAATTAGAATACTCAAATATTCATTCCTGCGATAATGGATACGCTGCAATTAAGGAATTTAAAAAACTTGTCAAAGCACAAACTCCCCCTATAGTTCTCTTAGACTTTATGCTTCCAGACATGGACTGTCGCTCAGTTTTAACCCAAATTCTTGATGTTCAACCAAATGCACGTGTAGTTTTAGAAACTGCTACCGAAAAGGATGATGAGGGTGTTAAAGAGCTTATTCGTCTTGGAGTTTACCAATATTTAGAAAAACCAATAAGATTTGAGAGTCTCAAAAATGTATTTGAAACTATTGAAAATGAAGATTTCTTTTTCATAAAAGAATCAGAGCAACTCAAAATGCTCGAAAATGCAGAAGAAGAGGTTAAAACAAAGGTCATAGACAGAGTTGATTTTATTTTAAATTCATCCAAACAAGTCAGTCTCAAGTTTATTGAACAAATGATAGGGTTCTCTGATGAAACAATTAGATTGCATTTGAGTGAATTAGAACGAGAAGGAAAAATTGTTAATTTGGGAGAAAAAAAAGAGGTCGCATGTAAGAAATGTAATTCTGTTAAAACAACTCAACTCTTCTCATGCCCATCTTGCAACAGTCCACATTTTAGATTGGGAAAATTAATTGAACATTATAATTGTGGAAATGTCTCAGAAGAAAGAACATATGAAAATGACAAGTGCCCAAGCTGTAACAAAGAGATAAAGGCCTTAGGTGTAGATTATCGAATATTACCTAATCATTACATATGTAATAACTGTAGTGATGCATTTTCAGAACTCTCATCAGAATATTTGTGTTTGAAGTGTGAAAACAAATTCAGTCTTGAAGAGGTAAACTGGCAAAGTAGTTGCAACTATAAGCTAGCAGCGATATGATTTTAGGATAAACGGGAATCATGTTTAATCCAAATCAAAAACAAATAATCGAGTCTAAACCATTAACCTATTCTAAAGAACCTATTGCAATGTATGGCCCAAAATCCACTAAAAAAACAAAACCAACAAACATCCAAATGGCTAAAAACCAAAAGAAAACTAAAATCGACCCCGTACAAGTAACTCTGAGTGTAGCTATCTTCGTTTTCCTTGCGGGAACGATTTACTTCATTTTAGGACCAATAAGCATGGTTGCTATGGCAATTGGTGGAGGAATGTCAATTTATCAAATGTTTGGCCTCAAATCAAAAATGTTTTCAAAAAATCGTTCAGGACGAAAAGGTCCCTCAATTTTATTATTTGTCTTAATCGGTTCGCCATTTTTAATGGCAGGATTAGTAGCCTATGAGGGAGTTACCCTATTAGAGTCTCCTGCAAGGATAATCCTACTTTGGGCCATGGTTATTTCTTTTTGGACCACGATGTTATTTGTTCCGATGGCAGTTTTGAGTAAACATAGAGAAAATCTTCAACCTGATTTAAAACACTATCCAAAAGTTTCAGTAATAATTCCTGCATATAATGAAGAAAAAGTAATTAAAAAAACAATAGAGTCTATAATTGAAACACAATATCCACGAAAAGAAATTATTTTTGTGGATGATGGAAGTAAGGACGGAACTTTAGAAGTTGTTAGACAATTTAAAAATCAAATTATAGTACTGCATAAGAAAAATGGAGGAAAAGCTTCAGCATTAAACTATGGACTAGTCTATGCCAAAGGAGAAATTATAGTTGTTGTTGATGCTGATACAATCGTAGGAAGAACCGCTCTAAAAGAGATTGTAAAAGGATTTGAATTGAACGAACATGTTGCCGCAGTTGCAGGAAATATCAAAGTAAGGAATAGAGTTAACTGGATTACAAAATGTCAAGCCCTGGAATATCTTACTGGAATTCAGGTCATAAGACGTGCCTTTGATATGTTTGGTTCAATTACGGTGGTCCCTGGTGCACTAGGTGCATTCAAAAAATCATGTGTTTCAGGTACTGGTGCTTATGGTAAAGAAACAATAGTTGAAGACTTTGATCAAACAATAAAACTCCTAAAAGCTGGTTTGATTACACAAGGAAGTATCAAGGCAGTCGCATATACTGAGGCACCTGGAACATTAACTGATTTTGTACAACAAAGAAAACGATGGTATCGTGGAAATATTCAAGTCTTAGCGAGACATTCAGATGCCCTAACTAATCCTAGATTTGGAAATTTGCAAAAACTTGCTCTACCATATCTATTCATGGGCATGATTGTTACTCCAATTATTGGCTTTACTGCTCTGGCAAATGTCGTTTATGGAGTACTTAGTGGAGACGGTTGGTGGGTTTTACAGGCAGCTGGAATTTTTACGGTTGTTCACTTTCTGATGTGTGCCTTGGCAATTAGAATTGATGGTGAGGATCAAAAATTGCTAATTTATTCCGGATTTTTGCTTTTTGGATTCAAACAAATTGTCGACTTTTTGTTACTAAAAGCATTATTAGAACAATTAATGGGTAAAAAAGCAACTTGGACTAGTGCAAGGAGAATTGGTGAGTGACATGTTAAAATCAAAAATTTACAAAATTTGCACAATTGCAATAATCTCTTCATTGGTTATCTCAATTGGTTCGTCATATTCTGAAGAATTAGAAACATTACAAATTGAAATAAAATATACCAACGGTGATAGAATAGATGTTTACCAAACAAAATATGTTGTTTACCAAGATCATGACAAAACTCCTATCTTTGAAAAAAAATTAGAAAGCAATCCAGAAACTATCATTCTTCCAAAAGATCATAAATACAAAGTCGAAATTTTTGTTAATGGAATGTTTTCTGAAGTTGGATATGTAGAATTACAAAATGAACCCAAAAAATTGGATATAAATATTCCATTACCTGGAGGTTTAAAATTTAATGTCTTTTTTGAGGATGGAGAGACGCCAATTGATGCTGCTTTGATAGTAATCAAATCACATGACGGTGAAAAACAGCGGATAGGAAATACAAATGAACAAGGAGATACTCTGAGATATTGGCTCCAATCAACCAATCTCCAAAAAGATTACTATATAGCTGAAGTATATTATGATGATTTCTTTCTAACAAGTGTTTCTAACATAAAAATATATGCAGGTATTGCACAGGACCAAAAAATAATTGTTCCAATACCTGCAGTAGTAGAGGAATTAATCACCTTTAGGTTATATGATGCCGATTCAGAGAAAATTTTAAAAATTGACGGAAACTTTTCAATTTTACTCGTAGATAAAAATGGTGTCAAATTCAAAGAATCTATTATAAGCAACAGAGGTGAGATTTATTTTTCTAGTATTCCCTCTGGAGTGTATTCTGTTTCGGTCTTAAGGGACGGGATAAAAGACATCCTCTGGATAGATGCTAAAATAGCAATTACAGGCAATCAAAATGAATTTGAGTTATTCCAATCGGATGAAATAGACCCAATCTCCGAACCAATCTCCGAACCAGTTTCCGAACCAGTTTTTGAACCAATAATTTATGCGCCTACAACTAAAAAATACCAATTATCTTGTAACTGTGTTTCATTTAGATTAGATGGCGTTCAGGATTATTGGCTAAACAATGTTCAATTTGAATTAATTAACCTATTTTCAAAAAACAATGTTCCTCTTACCGTCGGAGTTATTATTGATTCGTTTGGAAATGATCCTTATGTTGTTGACTTGGTAAGAAATGAAATAAAATATAATAATTTAGAAATTGCCAATCATGGACTTGATTCAACACCATTCACGTTATTTGACAAACAAAAGCAAAATTCCATGCTAAAAGAATCCACAAATAAAATTTATGAAAAATTAAACGTGTCTCCTAAAATATTCATTCCTCCAGAAAATAGATTCAATGATGATACCAAAAAAGTATTGATCGAGAATGGATTTACTCACCTCAGTGCAAGTATGCTAAATGATTCTCCCCCATTTCTATTAGAAGATGAGTCTCTTTACAGATTTCCAGAAATTGCATCAACAGGAGGATATGTTCCTTCACAAAATAGAATTTTAGGAATATCACATGACAAAACTTTTTCTGATGCGTTGGAGGGAATTAAAAAATATGGATTTGCTGTAATTACCCTTCATCCACAGGAATTTTCAATTTTCAAAGGTGGTGAATATCTTAACGAATTAAATTTAGAGCAAATTAAAGAATTAGAAACTTTAATTGAAAAAATTAAAACCCAAAATATTGATGTTGTTCATCTGGGACAAATTGACCAAAGAATATCCAAAGTAACGATTTCAGATGAACAAAAAAATTCTATAGAACCATATACTATTCCTAACTGGGTAAAAAACAATGCAGGTTGGTGGAGGGACGGACATATTGATGATAATTCATTTGTACAGGGAATACAATTTTTGATTAAAGAAGGCATAATGCAAATCCCTCCAACAACTCAGGGATCGGGCGGTTCAGAAATACCTGATTGGATTAAAGACAATGCAGGTTGGTGGGCTGAGGACAAAATTTCAAATGGTGATTTTATCTATGGGATAAACTATCTAGTAAA
>JADFOW010000047.1 GCA_022562615.1 Nitrososphaerota archaeon | reverse complement strand
CAGATGTAGTTGATGAAGCGCTACTTGTGCCTTTGGCATTTATTGCATATATTCGGTAACTGTAGGTATTACTATCACTTAGTCCTCCATGCACAAATGAATTTGCATTACTTCCAGTATTTGAGGCCAATGTGGAATAATTTTCAGAACCCTCTCTGGATTCAATTTTGTATCCCGTTACATCTTCATCTGGATCAGCTACATCCCAAGTTAGAAAAATTGAGGTTGTAGAAATTGGATATGCTTCTAGATTTGTTGGTCTACTGGGAGCATTCTCAGAACTAGCGGATGATTCTGAAAGATCAATTATTTGAATTCGATTATTACCAGTATCTGCTACATACAATAAATCATCACTTGAGTTAAAAACTAACGCTGAAAGCCCAACGAATTCTCCATCGTCATCACCATTTTTTCCAAATTCATCTTCAAAACAAACATCATCAGCAAGCTCATCATTTCTTGAGCAATTACCATCAACATCAATTATCTGAATTCTTTCATTATCAGTATCTGCTACATACAAAATATCATTTGAAACGTCTAAGGTTAATCCCGATGGATTGTTGAATTCTCCATCATCGTCTCCACTTCCACCAAATTCATCTACAAAACAAATGTCATCAGCAAGTTCAATATTTCCTGAGCAATTACCATCAACATCAATTATCTGAATTTGATTATTATCGGTATCTGCAATATACAACATATCATTATCAGTATGCAAAGCTAATCCAGAAGGTAGATCAAATTTCCCCTCTCCATTACCACTTCCACCAAACTCATCTACAAAACACACATCATTAGCAAGTTCATCACTTCCTGAGCAATTACCATCCACATCAATTATCTGAATTCTATCATTATCAGTGTCTGCAACATACAGCAAATCATTTCCTCTATCAAATGCTAAACCAGAAGGCGACTTGAATTTTCCCTCAGTCGTTCCAAAGGAACCAAATTCCAAAGAAAATGAAAGTTCTGCAGAAACCATTTGTGATGAAGCAACACTTCCAAAAAATAACAAAGAACCAAAGAATAAACAAAATACTAATTTTATCCTCATCTAGTCATCTCCGCAGATACTGTTTAAATAAATGAGTTAATCAATTTGACTACTTATTTGATCAACTCACGTTAACCACAAAATCAATTAAAAAATGAATTTGCTTATTAGATTTTCACAAACTTTCTAGCCTTGTAAATTACAATTGCTGGCACTACAATGTACATTCCAATATTCAAAACTAACAAACTAATTCCATACCCTATAATTTCATCTTCAGAATCTGCATAGTCCAAAATTACCAAACTAGAGATTAATGGAGTAATTCCAAGTTTTATTGCTTCTTTAAACACTGGGTTTTCTCTTTCATAGTCTGCGATAACTGGTGAGAATGAATAATAAAACTCGTTAAATCCTGTAATAAATGAAGAGCCCACTTCGGTGCTCATCAGCTTATTGTCACGAATCTCTCTCAGTAATTGCACTTGTGGTGCCATCTCAGAGCCATATGTTGCAGTTGCAATTAAGCATCCTCCACCACTCTTTGGTGGATCAATTAATTCACATATTCCATCAATAAGGTCTGTTCCAGGTCCGCACTCTCCAATTTCAGGTTCAATGACTTCTGGTTCATCTAGTCCCACTGCTTCATAAATTGAATCATACTCTGGAAAGTTTTCATCAAACCACTCCTTGTATGTGGGTTCGTTATCGTATCTGTCTACATAGTATTGTGGATCTTGATTTAGGTCAACAAATACCGCAATTTCCTTTATCTCTTTTAGTCCCACTGCCTGATAAATTGAAGAATATTCCTGATAATTAGCATCAAACCATTTTTTGTAACTTGGCTCGTTATTGTATCTGTCAACATAACTCTGAGGATCTTTTGATTGGTCAACAAATGGTGCAGGTATCGCTAATGGCTCATCAAGTCCTACGGCAATGTAAATTGAATCGTATTCCGGATAATTATCATCAAACCATTTTTTGTAACTTGGCTCGTTATTGTACCTATCAACATAACTCTGAGGATCTTTTGATTGGTCAACAAATGATGCAACGCCTACCTTTGGTTCCTTTTTAGGTTTCTCTTGTGGTTCGTCCTTTACCTCCTCCTCTGGTTGTGAGGTAATTGGATCCTTTACTGTAATGGTAATGGATTCGCTATCCTTCTGTGTCCCTTTTTCTACAACAATGTCAAAATTATATTGAATTCCATTGGTGTTTCCTTGTGCTGTAGTTGGTGTCCAAATAAATTTTCCACTGTCCGAATTAATTGAAGCCCCACTTGGAGGATTTTTTTCTAAGCTATAAGTTAACCCGTCTAGAGAGCTATCTGTTACACTGACACTAAAGGAAAGTGTTTTTCCTTCAGTTACTGTTTTATCTGGAATGGTTTTCAAAGTTAATACAAAGTCTTCTTTTTCTACAAGTTTATCTCCGTCATAATCTAACTGAATCGATATTCCATCACTTTGTTGATCTGTAAATGCAGTAGCGTTATAGGTTCCTCTAATTGTGAAAATACTTTCCACAGATCTTGGAAATGTTGAAAATTGACCATTGCTATCTGATGTAGCTGATACTATGTCAATAAAATTTCCCCCAGGTCCCCGAATTACAACAGACACTAATTTTTTACCTAACTCTTCTACTCCAACAAATACAAATGACTCCTCATTTGTGTAAAAGCTCTTTTCTAGGGAAACTGAATCTACAGCAGCGTAGGCTGGAAAAATCATCAAGACAAGAAGCGAAAAGATTGGAAATAACATCAAACCTTTGCGCATAGTATTTCTGCGATTGGTTCATTTTTAAAAAACACGTATAACTTCTTCTATTGGTTTGGTAAGAATAATTCACAAAATTACAGATCTAGTAAAAATCTCATAAAAACTCCATTATTTTGCTCAATTTTCATCTCATAAAATGTTGGAGCCTTGATTTCTACCTTGAAGTTGTGTTTTTTAAAATCAAGTGGCTCACCATATGCTTTTGCAGTAATCGTATAGCCATCATTTTCTAAAATATCAAATTTAATTCTCCTAATTGCAAATCCTTCTGTAATAAGAACAAAAGTAATCTCCTCGAGCCAGCTAAACAGTAAATATCTAAGATCCTTTCCTTGGGCTGAAAATTCTTTTTGTTCTTTTTCCTCAACCTTGTCTTGATCAAGTGTTATGTTGATTACAACCTCTGCGGTAACTGAAAATGCCTCTTTAAGGTCTTTTGCTGTAACTTCCACAAAAGCATCAGTAGCATGGTCCAAAAACTTGTAGCTCAATTACTTTTTTTCAAATCCAGTGATTATTAATTTAGATGTCTAAAAACTATCGGCAATGACTAGGTCTAGATTTAATTGTCCTTCACACGAAGGAAATATAGTGATTTATTCAATTAAATCTAAATTTTTTGCAGAAAAGATGAAGGAATTTTTTAAAGTGCTAACCGATGGTACAATTGAAAATCAAAAGCCAGATGGTGCCGAGATTCTCAGCTCAATGAAACGCGCAAAAATTACAGAACCTGGAGTGATTCAGTGGTCTGAGATGTGTTTTTGCTCCTCGCCACTTAAACATGAACGCCAAACCGTCTATGACAAGTTTTTCTCAGATATGGAAATCAAAGTCATTGATGATTATGTAGAGTTTGATGGAGAATCTTTTTTTGATTATCTAAAAAAACTTGATTAGCCTAAGCCACAATTCTGACTTGTAAAGTAATTTAGTTGGGGTCACTTTTGAGATTTTGTTGGAGCCTTTTGATTCATTTCTAATATGGATTAGCGAATTTCTTACAGGGCATCTCTATGAAGGAGTTTTCGTGGCAGCATTGGTGGAGACTATAATCCCACCCATTCCAACCTTGGCAATATTTCCTACTGCCGGATTTTTGGCTTCTCAGGAAGGCTTTTCATTATTCTCAGTTATACCTATGATAATTTTAGGGGCACTAGGTGCTACAATTGGAACTACTGCAATTTACTTGATTGCCCTAAAACTTGGAAGAAGAATTTTGTTAAGATATCTTAAATTTCTAAAAATTTCAGAAAAGAAACTAGAGAGGGTTGAGACTTGGTTTGAAAAATACGGTGACAAGGCTGTATTTTTGGGACGAATGATTCCAGTAATGAGAGAAATGATCTCAGTTCCTGCCGGATTACTTAAAATGAAGTTTCCAAAGTTTATCTTGTATACATTTGCCGGTTCACTAGTTTGGTCAACTGCTACCATTCTTGCAGGATATTATTTTGGGGAAAGCTTTGATCTGAATATTTAGAATCTAATCTAACTTGATTATGTCCTGTTGAACTAAAAACTTGATAGCATTGAGCAACTCATCTTCAGAAACTTGGTCTTGGGCATACCACACGAAGATATTTCTTACCCATTCAGGAATTTTTTTCTTTGAAATCTGAATTTCTTCAACAAAGGTCTGTCCATCTACAGTTCTACATTGCCTCGGATAAGACTCCATTACTGGATTTCCAGCGGAAACACAGTCCTCAAAACTTTTAATTTCATTTAAGGGAACAATACGAAGAATTCGGTCATCATTAATTTCTGGAAATCCCCTGCCATCTCGATTACTTGTTAGAAAGTAAATGTATCCATCAGGACCTGTGGCAACATCTCGAAGGCGTCCAAAGTCACCAGCAAATAATTTCTGATGCGATAATACTATGTTTTTTTCTAAATCAAAGTCAATCATATGCAAATGATTTCCCCGAAGTGTAGCAACGAAGAACTTTCCTGTCCATTGTGGAATTTTATTTCCGTCATAAAATTCAGCACCGGAAGGAGCCCACGTGTCATCGCCTGTATTCATAATTGGAGTAACAAGACCATCCATTGTTTCAGAGCCAATGATATCTGGCCATCCGTAATTTCCTCCAGGAACAATTACATTGATCTCATCATGTCCTGAGGGTCCATGCTCAGTAGCCACAAGATTGCCTGATTCATCCCAGTCTAAACCTTGGGGATTCCTGTGACCATACGAGTATATTGGAGAGCCTGAAAACGGATTATCTTCCGGTATACTTCCATCTGAATTAATTCGGAGAATTTTTCCTGCTACAGAATTCTTATCCTGAGCCAAACCCGCATTACCTGCATCACCTGTAGTGATGTATAGTTTGCCGTCAAAACCAAACTTTAATCTTCCACCATCATGAAATGGTCCTCCAGGAATTTTATCAATTAGAACTTTATCTTCAGATAAAGTTAGATTTGATTCAACATAACGAACAACCTTGTTTTCAGTTGAAAAAAAATTATTGTATGTATAGTATAGATAGATATAGTGATTTTCTGAATAGTTTGGATCCAATGCAATTCCTAGCAACCCTCCTTCGACTCCACCAACATCAAGTGATAAAATTGGTTTTTCTGAAACTATTCCATCTTGTATTATTCTGATATTGCCATTTCTTTCAGTAAAAAATATTGTTCCATCAGGGTCCCAAACAATAGACCAAGGTATATCTAAATTCTCTGCAATTGTCTCTACTTTAACTCCCAAGTCAGGATACTCTTGAGCAAAAACAAATGGAATACTAGAAAAAATTACAATTACAAAGAGAATTTCTTTCATTGAAATGACTTGTATTTGTTTTACCATAAATGTTTCCTACTTTGTTAGCTTTTTTGCTTTTTGAAAGACTGCAGACCATTCCTTCCAAGTCAATCTACCTGTCTGAGTATTTTGCTTTGAGGGATGATAAGAAGTTAAAACCTTGACTGAATCATACTCAAATAATTTATTATGTCCAAACTTTTCTGGTTTTACTTTAATTAGTTTACAAGCAGCATTATATGCAATTTTTCCAAGACACAAAATTACTGTGATATTTTTCAGAATCTGATATTCCTGATGCAAATAATCAGAACAAGTTTCCATCTCTTCTTTTGTAGGCTTGTTCTGGGGGGGAGCGCACCTAACTGCCGCAGTAATGTAGGCATTACTGAGAACAAGGCCATCATCTAGGGCTTGACTGGTAGGAATTGAGGCAAATCCATACTGGTACATTATCTTTGTAAGCCAATCTCCAGATGAATCCCCAGTAAACATTCTGCCGGTTCTATTTCCTCCATGAGCTGCTGGAGCAAGGCCAACTATGAGTAATTTTGCTTTGATATCTCCAAATCCTGAGAGTGGCTTTCCATAATAATCCTGGTCTGCAAATCGTCTGACTTTATTTTTAGCAACTTCTCTGATATACTGAGCTAGTCTTGGACATTTGGTACAGTTTTCAATTTTTTTATTTAACACAGAAATTGATTTCAATAAAAAAGATTTGTTGATAGTAAATAAAAAAGATATTTAGAGAATTTTGCCCTATCCTTTTAAAGCGTAAAAATTTTGTTGAAAAAACAAATTCTTAACTTTCTTGTTTTGGATCTCTATCGAGGTTAACCCCAATTACCTTGCCCAAAGCTTCGAGAAGTTCTCCAAAATCTTCTGATTCTTTACTAAACATATTCTAGTATACTAGTTTGGAATAAAAACAATTGCTAACAATTGATTCATGTTATTTGTTCATCTTATTTTGGGTTTGGTGTTTTTCCACAATTAGGTTAATTACATTCCTTATTGTCATGCTGAAAACACAATACTTGAGATAAGGGAATGCATGCAAGACTTTCTAATCTGAAATAACAGTTAAGAATTTTTTCCAAATAATTTAAAGAATTACTCTTCCTTCTTCTAAATCATAAAGCCTATTGGTTATTTTTTCAAGTAATTCTTTTTTTGATTTTTCTGTCTCTATATTATGAGTATAGTTTTTGTCTTTAACTAGTACGTATAGTCGGCTTAACTGTTCTTTAGATAATATTTTGAGTCCGGTTTTTGAACTGGAAACTATTTCAAGCAATCCTACCCTTTCAATATCTTCTGAATCGATTTCAGGCATGATCGAAACATGCGTAATTCATGGTTATTAAAAATTGTGTACAATAGTTCCGTTATCCTTTATATGATATATTTTCAAAATTGAGTAATGAAGAAAGGACAACTTCTAAGCATTTTATTTTCAATGATAATGTTTACAGGACTTGTTGCTGGGACAGCAGTAGCTTTTGCAGAATCGCGTGATGATAACTATGACTTTGAGGACAGACTAGAGAAATACTGCGAAATGTCTGCAGAAGACAAAGCAGCATTTATCGAAAAACACGATAAAGCAGAAGATCATCAAGAAAAAATGACAGAGTATTGTTTGCTAGATGAATCTGAAAGAAAAGCATTCATTGAAGAATATGCTGATGAATACAAGAGACACGATTACAATATTAGAGAAAAAATGGATGAATTCTGCGAAATGTCTGCAGAAGACAAAGCAGCATTTATCGAAAAGTATCCAATGGCCTCCAAATATCAAGAAAAAATGGTAGAGTATTGCTTGCTAGATAGTGCAGACCGAGATGCCTTCATTGATGAGTTTAAGGATTCTATCAAAGACAAGATGTCTGGATACAAGGATTCTATCAAAGACAAGATGTCTGGATACAAGGATTCTATCAAAGACAAGATGTCTGGATACAAGGATTCTATGAAAGACAAAATGTTAGACCATAGAGATACCATGAAAGACAAAATCTCTGATCATAAGGATTCTATGAAATCTGAGAACAAATCACGCACAATACTAAGAGCAAGTACTCTAACTGATGAACAAAAAGTTGACATAAGAGCAATGCATTCAGAACTAAGAGATTTCAAGCATTCATTACGTGACAAATCAATTAGTGATTCAGATAAACAAGAAATTAGAGACCAATTTATGGAAAAAGCAAAGGAATTCGCAATGACATGGATTTCTCCACGACATCAGGTAGCAGCAGGAATTGATGCACAACTCGTAGTATGTCGTGAAGGCTTTGAATTGGTAATGAAAACATCAAATGCCTCTCCATTGTGTGTTAAAGAAACAACTGCAGAAAAACTAATTGAAAGAGGAATTGTAATTTATGCGATCTAATTCTTCTTTTTTATTTTATAATAAATTTTACAATAATTTCTGATCGCTCAAAAATAAATTTTAAAATTTACAAAGGACTGTCCTAAAAAAAAATTACAGATAGCCAACTTTATAAAAAATTAAATTCATATTTTCAAAGGGTATGATAGGAGTACATGATTCAAAATTACCTTTTTTATCAATTTGGATAATCATTAAATTAAATTCTCAACCCTTGGAGAAGACAAGATGATTAGTAAAAAAGACATAAGGGATATGCCCTTTACCTTCATAATTGCTCCAATACTTTTAGTTGCCTTGACATCTGTAGTCGCGATAACTTATGGTGAAATGATTGAAGAAAAAGAACTCATCGTGACCCTTTCATGTTCAGAATTAAAAGAATACACGCAAAGCCAAATAATTGAATCAAAACTCTACTTTGGACATGATGTCTACCTTAGTTATGCCGAAGAGCTGTATCGTGACTTCTGTTAGATGTACGTAGTTTTAAGATTCGTGTAAAAAAGAGCCAAAAATTTTTAGAAATTAAATTATACTAATTGTTTTTGTTTCGATTGCTTGAATGATTTCCAAAAAAAGAATACTGCCAATCCTCCAAGAATCACTGCAATAATGACAAACGTAACTGCCAAATCTCCGCTATCAAACATTGGGCTTCCAGAGACTGCAGCTGGACTGGCTTCAGATACTTCAATTTTTCTTTGAGCAAGTTCAAGGGACTCTTCTAGTACATCAAACCCTTGACCAGCTTCTGGTGCAGGCTCAGGAGTAGGTGCAAGTGTAGGCTCACTAGCCTCTGCTGCAATATCTTCACCAGAACCGGATTTCTCTACTGACGCCTGTAATCCTTCATCCATATCCTGAAGATCGATTTGCTGGGCCTCTCTAAAATCAACTGGAACTTTAGTATCCTGTTGAAACATTGACAAGGACAACAATCCTGACATCCCTGCTGCAATTCCAAGTCCGGCAATCTTGTAAATGTGCTTAAAGGAGCGAACTAGGAGCTTACTTTCTTTAGTTTTTTCAGAGTATTTGGGGGGAACTATAACCATGCTAAACTTGGAGGCAGAATAGAATTTCATATCCTGGGATTTTGAGTTTTTTTCTATCTTTGTTATCTTGACTACGCCTAAATCCTGCAGTTTGATTATGTGATACTTGACTAGTTGCAAAGAAATTTCAGTTTTCTCTGCAATCTGAAGTGCGGTCAACTCTTCATTAAATAACAATTGCAATATTGCTCTGCTAGAATCGTTTGTTAGTAATTCACCAAATGATTTTATCTTAACATCATCTGTTGCCATTATTTTGATTTTTTCTGTAATGTCATCATCATTTTTGTTTTCTTCAGACATTAGAATTCTTAAAGTTAAACTAGAGTATATGTAAATTGTTTGGTAAAATTACAATTTCACTTAACCTTTTAAGCTCATGGGCTAAACAGTAGTAACTGTCAAAAGAGAGTTGTAAAAAATTAAGATAAAAAGAGATGAAAAAAATGAGTTCCAAAATAATCCTTCCAATCGTAGTTGCAGTATCCGTTATTGTAACTGTTGGAATAATGTTTGTAATTGGGTTTGACCAGCAACCAGAAGTTTCAACTATCCCTACTCCTCCACAAATAGTTTATGTTGATAAAACAGTCTCTGAATTTTTTAAAGGAACACAGGAGATTAGAAAAATTTCTTCAGAATCTGAACTAACGTTCCGGCCCGCTGAAACTGAAGAATCAAGTCGAGTTCTATCGCGCTTAATTGCTGGCATCCAGAAATCTCTTAATTCTTTCAACTGAACTTTCTCTTCATCCTTAAAGATACTATCGACCTCAAAAGAGACACGGAAATAAGTATCATTATCTTTTTGATAAGCGGTAAAAGTAGTCATAATTGCCCAATATT
>JADFOW010000010.1 GCA_022562615.1 Nitrososphaerota archaeon | reverse complement strand
ATTGGTAACAGACAAAGAAGAAAAAACATTCGCCCTCAATGGACTTTTGAAAAAATATCAACCAGAAGGAAGGTATGATCCAATAAAACCTGACATGCGAGTTTTGGATGCAGTTGCAGTTATCAAAATAGTACCTAAAATTCTTCATGGAAAATATAAAATCGGTCAAAATTTATCTACCATAGACAGGCTTGATTTGGCACAAAAAATCTTGAAAAGAAATTCCCCAACAGCACAAGAAACTCTGAAAATCATGGGTTTTGAAATTATCGATGAGGGATTAAAAATGATTGATGAACCTAAATGGTAATTTTTATTTAAATTATTGCAGATTTAATTTTTCATTGACCTATGGTATTTACTCAACAATCGTTAGCTATAAGTTCAGTTTCGAACTATTGTCGTTGTTGCAACAAATTCAAAAATTTGATTTATATTCTGAGTTTTCCCCAACAGGTGATCAACCTCAGGCCATTGATACTTTGGTTAAAGGAGTAAAGAAAGGCAAAGTTCAGACATTACTTGGCGTAACTGGGAGTGGTAAAACGTTCTCAGTTGCCAACGTTATTGCAAGAACTGGAAAAAACACCTTGGTTATTTCACACAACAAGACCCTTGCAGCTCAGTTATATTCAGAATTAAAAAATTTTTTCCCAAAAAATAATGTAGGTTATTTTGTCTCCTACTATGATTACTATCAGCCAGAAAGCTATCTCCCACAAACAGATACTTACATTGAAAAGGAAACTCAGATAAATGAAAAAATTGAAAAATTGAGGCTGGAGGCAACTGCAATGCTTCTTTCTGGTGAGCCTACAATCATTGTTTCAACAGTATCTTGTATCTATTCGCTCGGAAATCCTAAAGATTGGGAAGACCTTGCCATTACACTAAATTCTGGAGTTGAAATTAAGAGAAAGGAAATCATTAAAAAATTGGTTGATGCCAGATACGAAAGAAATGATCTAGAGATTGCCCCTGGAAACTTTAGAGTAAAAGGTGATACAATTGATATTGTTCCAGCATACTCTGAGGATATTGTTAGGATATCTTTGTTTGGTGATGAAGTGGAAAAAATTACTTTGCTTGATCATGTGTCCTTAAAAGAAAAACACAAAGTTTCCCAGATAAAAATTTTTCCTGCAAAACATTATCTTATCGCAAAAGATGTTATAGAACGCGCGGTAAATTCAATTAAAGAGGAGCTAGAAAAACGATTACCCGAATTAAATGAGTTGGAAAAACAAAGACTCGAGATGAGAACAAAATATGATTTGGAGATGATAGAAGAATTAGGATATTGTTCTGGAATTGAAAACTATTCTAGACATTTTGATGGAAGAAAGCCTGGAGAAAAAGCCTTTTGTCTGATGGATTTTTTTGGGGATGATTTCTTGTTGGTAATTGACGAGTCTCATGTTACACTACCACAACTTCATGGAATGTACAAAGGTGATCATTCTAGAAAAAAGGAACTTATTACATACGGATTTAGACTGCCAAGTGCATATGATAACAGACCATTAAAATTTGAAGAGTTTGAAGAATATATCAAAAACACTTTGTTTGTATCGGCAACCCCAGGGGAATATGAGAAAAAAATATCGTATCAAATTGTCGAACAACTAGTCAGACCAACCGGATTACTAGATCCCCCAGTTGAAATTAGACAAACAAAAGGCCAGCTGAATGACTTGATTGAAGAAATCGGCAAAAGAGCTTCAAGAAACGAGCGTGTTTTAGTCACCACGCTTACTAAGCGAATGGCTGAAGATTTGGCAGAATATCTGTCAAAAAACCAAGTCCGCGTCCGTTACATGCATTCAGAAATTGAAGGACTACAAAGGACTGAGCTGATAAGGCAGTTACGACTGGGTGAATTTGATGTGTTGGTTGGAATCAATCTGCTAAGAGAAGGTTTGGATATTCCCGAAGTTTCATTAGTTGCAATCTTGGATGCTGATAAGGAAGGGTTTTTGAGAAACTTTACCAGTTTAATCCAAACATTTGGTCGTGCTTCACGGAATGTAAACAGTTCTGTGATTATGTATGCAGACCGCACAACAGATTCCATGAGACATGCTATGGACGAAACTAAAAGACGTCGAGAAAAACAGAGCTTGTACAACAAAGAACACAACATTATTCCTCAAACAATAATTAAATCAGTTCCTGAACAGACTACAACATTAGATGAATCTAAACTAAAATCTACACATGACTTGACGGTTGACATAATTGATTTAGATGCCCTAATGAAAAAATATTCTGAGGAATTAGACTTTGAGCGGGCAATTGAATGCAGAGATAGAATAAAAAGACTAGAACGGGAGATTAAATTTAAAGATGACAGAAAGTAAATTAAAAATTCGTGGAGCAAGACAACATAATCTAAAAAATATTGATGTCGACATTCCTAAAAATAAAATAGTTGTAATTAGTGGTTTGTCTGGATCTGGCAAGTCTACATTAGCATTTGATACAATTTACGCCGAAGGACAAAGACGATATGTTGAATCCCTGTCCGCATATGCTAGGCAATTCTTAGAAATGATGGATAAGCCAGATGTTGATTCCATTGAAGGCCTGTCTCCTGCAATTTCTATTCAGCAAAAAACAACTAGTAAGAATCCACGGTCAACTGTTGGTACTACTACTGAAATCTATGATTATATGAGGTTGCTCTTTGCACGAATTGGAATTCCGCATTGTACAAATTGCGGCAGAAAAATTTCTAGCCAATCAATTGAGACCATATGTGGTTCGATTCTCAAAGACTTTGGTGGACAAAAAATTATGATTTTGTCTCCCATAATTCAAAGGAAGAAAGGAACTTATGAAAAATTATTTGAGCAGATAAAAAAAGATGGATATTCTAGAATACGCCTAAATGGTGAAATTTTGAGCTTGGATGAAGAAATTCCTCCTCTTGATAGGCAAAAATGGCACAATATCGAGATTGTGGTTGACAGAATACAGAGTGAAAAATCAGAAAGGTCTCGATTGTTTGAGGCAATTCAAACTGCAATAAAAGCATCAAAAGGAGATGTGATGGTTTCCTCTGAAAAGGAAGAAAAAATTTTCTCTCAAAATAATGCTTGTCCATATTGTGGATTAACAATAGGTGAACTAGAGCCTAGAACATTTTCCTTTAATTCTCCATTTGGAATGTGTAAGACCTGCAATGGTCTTGGTGTAAAAATGGAATTTGATGCTGATTTGGTAATTCCAGACAAAAGCAAATCAATCTTGGATGGAGCAATTGTTCCTTGGAGTGGAAGATTTTCTTCCTTTAGAAGACAGGCCTTAAGGGCAGTAGGAAAGAAATTTGGATTTAATTTGATGACTCCTATTGCAAAAATTAAACCAAAGCATCTCAAAATAATTTTACACGGAACTGATGACTTGATTGATTTTAAATACCGTTCTAAATCCGGTGATTCATCTTGGCAATACACTAATTCTTTTGAAGGTGTTCTTGAAAACCTCCAACGTGTTTTTATGGAAACTGATTCTGAATCAAAGCGTGAATGGTTAAAGCAGTTCATGCGTGATACTCCATGTATTGTATGTAATGGAAAAAAGTTAAAACCAGAATCTTTGGCAGTTAAAATTAATGACAAGGGAATCATGAATATTTGTGACATGTCAATTGATCATTGTTATGATTTTTTTTCAACATTAAGTCTTACCGAAAACGAACAATACATAGCCCGAGAAATTCTAAAAGAAATTAAAGAAAGATTAGAATTTCTAATGAATGTGGGCTTGAACTATTTGACTTTGAATAGATTAAGCTTGACATTATCTGGGGGGGAATCTCAAAGAATTCGTTTGGCTACCCAAATCGGCTCTAATCTTACTGGAGTTTTATATGTTTTAGATGAACCAACAATAGGCTTACATCAGCGAGATAATGAAAGACTCATAAAAACGCTAACAAAACTACGAAATCTTGGAAATACCGTAATTATTGTAGAGCATGACGAAGAGGTTATTAGACATTCAGACTGGATTGTAGATTTGGGTCCTGGAGCAGGTGTCCATGGTGGAAATGTTGTTTTTGAAGGAACTATAGATAAAATTCTTAATGGGCACAAATCAATCACTGGTGATTATCTAAAAGGTAATTTGCTCATTACGCTAAAAGACAAAGTTCGTAATCGCTCAGGTTCATTAATTGTTAAAGAAGCTTCTAAAAATAACCTAAAAAACATTGATGTGGAATTTCCCTTAGGTCTTTTTATATCCGTAACTGGCGTGTCTGGTTCTGGTAAATCTACTTTGATTAATGATATTTTGTTACAATCCCTAGAAAGTCATTTTACAAAATCAAATCTAAAACCAGTAAGTCACAACGAAATCATAGGACTGGAAAATATTGATAAAGTAATTGCAATAGATCAATCCCCAATAGGGCGAACTCCTCGCTCTAATCCTGCAACATACATTGGTGCATTTACTCCTATAAGAGATCTTTACGCAAACACAGAGCTTTCAAAAGAACGAGGATACGCACCTGGACAATTTTCTTTTAATGTAACTGATGGAAGGTGTTTTGCTTGTGATGGAGACGGAGTAAAAAAAATCGAAATGCAATTTTTATCTGATGTTTATGTAAAGTGTGAGGAATGCAAAGGAAAACGATACAATTCAGAAACTCTTTCAGTTTTGTTTAAAGGCAAAAATATTTCTGAGGTATTAGGAATGACAGTTTATGAGGCTTTAAAATTTTTTGAAAACATTCCTGCAATCAAAAGGAAATTACAAACAATGTATGATGTTGGAATGGGGTATATCAAACTAGGACAATCATCTACTACCTTGTCTGGGGGAGAAGCTCAAAGAGTAAAACTGGCAACAGAACTATCAAAACGTGGAACCGGCAAAACTTTGTATATTCTTGATGAGCCTACTACAGGTTTACATTTTGCAGATGTTCAGAAACTTCTTGATGTCCTAAACAGGCTGGTCAATCTTGGAAACACTGTTGTTGTAATTGAACACAATATGGACGTCATAAAAAATTCTGATTGGATAATTGATCTTGGACCTGAAGGTGGGGACGAGGGAGGGAGGGTGATCGCCACAGGCACACCTGAACAGATTGCAAAGGCTTCAGGAAGTTATACTGGAAAATATCTCAAAAAAATTATTAAAAATGACCTTTGATATTTCAAAAATTCACATTCCTTCTAGTCCGGGAATTTATTTGATGAAAAATTCTGAGGAAAAGATCCTGTACATTGGAAAGGCCAAGAATCTTAAAAATAGAGTAAAGTCTTATTTTTTAAAAACCCAAAATTACAAAACACAGAAACTAGTTGAAAACATTTCTGATATTGAATTTATTTTAACTGACAATGAAAGTGAGGCATTTCTTTTGGAATCAAACATGATCAAAAAATACAGGCCTCGATTTAACATTGAACTAAAGGACCAACAAAGATATACCTATCTTAGAATTTCTGATGAAAAATATCCTAGATTGCTTGTTGCAAGACGTACAAGAGATGGAAAATTTTTGGGAAAAGGAAGATTTTTTGGCCCATTTACTCAAGGAAGTTCAAAATTACTAACTATTGGAACATTGAGAAAAGCATTTCAAATCAGAATTTGTACACAGTTGCCAAAAAAAGTCTGCCTTGAATACCATCTTGGTAACTGTGAAGGACCATGTGAATTTAAGGAAGCTCAACAACAATATCCAAAGCATGTTGCTGCATTAGAAGAAGTACTTAAAGGAAAAAATCAAACAAAAATTTTCACTCAAAAATTAAACGAAGAAATGAAGCAAGCTGCTGGCATGCAACAATTCGAGCGTGCAAAAGAAATTCGTGATACTCTGATCCGATTGGATAGTCTTCAAACAAAACAAAAAATGGAATATGTTAAAAATTCTGATGAAGAATATTTTGGAATTGGTGAAAAAGATCAAACTGCCACTGTGATGAACTTTAGGATGATTAACGGTGTCATCAGAGATAGTGACAGGTTCTTTTTTGATCTTGTCGGTGATAATTCTTTTTCAAATTTCCTTTTTCAATACTATTCTACGCACAAAATTCCAAAGTTTATCCTTGTAAGTGAGTTGCCTGATAACAGAGAACTTTTAGAATCATTATTGTCCAAGCAGGTAGGATTTACGGTGCAGATACAATGTCCACAAAGAGGACAACGAAAGGAAATCATTAATTTAATTTCAAAAAATATTAAATTGATTCACACAAAAGGAGGAGATCCAGGTTTAGTAGAACTCAAAGAGTTGTTGAATCTATCTACTACCCCAAAAATAATTGAGTGCTTTGATATATCTAACCACGGAGAAGATTTTGCAGTAGGCTCTATGTCCAGGTTTGTTGATGGAAAGCCAAACAAATCTGGGTACAGGAAATTCAAAATCAAAACAGTTTCTGGTAGAGATGATTTTGCAATGATTGGTGAGATCATTAAAAGAAGATATTTTAGACTACTTGAAGAGAATTCCCAATTGCCTGATCTGATTGTAGTTGATGGCGGCAAGGGTCAGCTAAACGCTGCTCTAAAATCGTTACAATCGCTTGGGCTAAAAACACACTGTGTTTCATTGGCAAAAGAAAACGAGGAAGTTTTTGTTCCAAATCAAAAAAATCCTATCTTGATCCCCAAAAACAAGTCTTCTCTGAAAATATTGCAACATGCCAGAGATGAAACACACAGATTTGGCGTGGCTTACAATAGAACTATACGCAAAAATCAGATAAAATAAGAAAAAAAGGAAAAAATTGTGGTTAGTTCACTTGAACGTTTCCAACCATCCAAGGATGTACCATACAGAAATAATCATAGCTGCCTGTCTCCTCAAATGTGAATGCATATTGTGCACCACTTAAGACTAGGCTACTATCAAACACGCCTGATGGACCATCAGCTGGAAGTCCGCCTGTTACTGTGTGTGCTGCAGTGTCTGAGTTTGTCCATTCTACTGTATCACCCATTTCGATTGTAACAGATGATGGTAGCCAACATTCGTTTGTTTCCTCACATCCTGGAACAGAAGTTCCTGCTGGAATATCAACACTAACAGTTTGTGGGCCTGAAGGTTCTTCTGGAACTTCAGATTCTACTGTGGCTGGTTCTTCCATTTCCTCGATTTCTGCTTCTCCTGCAGTTACAGTTGCACTTACAGAATAACTCACAGTAAATTCGGTTGGATTCATTGTATGAACAGCTAGTGCATTACCTGAGAATTCCCATGATCCCATCGCATTCTCTGGATCAACAAATGTTAATTCAAAGATTGTTTTACCATCTGGTGTCCATGTCATGTCTGGTTGTTCGCCAGAACCGATGGGCCCTCTTAGTGTAATTAGTTGAATTGGTTCAGAAGCTGAATACGAGAGTATTCCTGAATACACATCACTTGATGGTGCCAATAGTATTGCAATCTGGTGTGATTCATGTCCCATACCTGGATCTATTACTGACTGTGTTGTTCCAGTAATTACTGTCTCAGACATTGGCATTTCCTCATAATCTACTTTGTAATCAACTATGAATGGTGTTGGGTTCATTGTGTGCACAGCTAATGCATTTCCGGCAAATTGCCATTCGCCTTTTGCATTCATTGGATCAACAAATGTTAATGCAAACTTTGCCTCACCATCTGGAGTCCAAATTGCTTGTCCTCTGTCTTCTCCTTCTGCTAATGGACCATGTAACGCAACAAGCTGTATGTTTTCTGATGCATCATACATGAGCTTACCAGAATATACATCGTCACTTGGTGGCAAAATGATAGCTAATTGATGCTGTTCATGTCCGACACCTGGGTCTAGTGCAGATTCAAGTCTGTCCCAACCAGCCATGATTGGTTTTGCTGGAGCTTCATCCTCTACCATTGCCGGCTCTTCGGGTGGTGGAGAAGTCGTTGGGGCAGAGACCACTGGAGGAGAAACAACAGGAGCATTTTGAGTACTGTCTCCTAATAATGCAAATCCTATCGCAATGGCTACAATTGCCATTGTAACTCCCATTACAACTCTGTTTATATCTGCCATATTTGATCGATTGACTTTTACATACTAAATAAATCTAATCTTATTTCTTACGTTCATAATTTTCAATTCTTGTGTTTTAAGAATTGAAACATTTCTCCAAACCCTTAATGGATTTCTGAAGGCCTTTAAAACAGAATTTTTAAAGAAATTATAAAAATCTCTCAAAACTATTGTAAATTTCCCAAGATCGCTTTAAATCATTTTTTTAATTGTCAATGAAATTCAACATGTATTTCTTTTATGACCGTAGTACCTTATGATGCATAATATCGCATCGGGACTGTCACCAAATGACCTATGTTTTTGGTCTTAAGCCCCTTTGCATTATAGTGATTTTGAAACCAAGTTTTTCGCCGAGTCTACCAGTTCATAATTTATTTTTAATTTTCTTTGATTAATTAATTGTGTAATAAAAAATGTTTTTGTATTAATAAATTCATCAGAATGTTTTTTATTTCTTGATAAATGATCAAACATTGTTTTGTTATCAATCTTTATTGTTATACTGTCTTCATTGTTGAAAATGAAATTCCCAATTCCCCAAAATAATCCTGCATGTAATGCAATGTATTTTGATTGTTGAATGGTAACTTTATTCAAGTAAATATTTGGGTGTTCTCTTTTGTGTTCTACTGACGAATCGTTAGTTTGAATCATCCAAACAATTCCCTTTGAATTTCCATCAAAGAAAAAAGAGTGTTTCAATTGTCAACCAAAAAGGGGTCTTTTGTCTATATATTTTGAATCCACTCCTTATGATCATAGATTGAAAGGTGTTATCATGCTTGAATCACACTCATTTTTTTCTAAAATGGTTGACGAATTAGTAGAATTCTCAGAACATGATCCTGAACTTGCTGATGGGATTAGATGGTTAGATGGTCAGGCACAAAAAAAAGGCATTACGTTTTATGACATGGTCTTTGAGGTTTTGTATAAACACGATGTTAACTCTAAAGCTAAAGACTGGTTGAAGACAAGGAACTAGAAATTATTTTCTCAAATCTAAAGTTTTGTATTCGCATCCTTGTGGACCGCAGTATTTTCCAACATACACTGCCTTTGGTCTATACAAAGCAGGTTTTGGTGCGGCTTCGGCAAATTTCTCCTCGATAATATGAGCGGCCCATCCAACAACTCGTGAAATTGCAAAGATAGGTGTGTTAAGATCCATTGGAATCTTTAGCATATAATAGATAGATGCACTATAGAGGTCAACATTTGGATAAATGTCTCTTCCCTTCATCTTTTTTATTTCTGAAATAGTTGTTGTTTCTACTCTCTCTGTAATTCCAAACCACGGGTCTCCAGTTTTTTCGGCAAGTTTCCGTGAAAGTTCTTTTAGAACTTGTGCTCTTGGGTCGTATGTTTTGTAAACTGCATGACCCATTCCCATTATTCTTTCACCTTTCTGTATGTGTTCTTTAATCCAAGAATCGACTTTTTCAACGTCACCAATTTCCAAAAGCATCTTCATTACTTCATAATTTGCCCCACCATGTAGCTCACCACTTAATGCACCAATGGCAGCACTTGCAGCTGAAAAAATATGAGCTCTAGTTGACGCTACTTGTCGTGCAATAAATGTAGATGCGTTAAATGTGTGATCAGCATGTAAAATTAAACAAATGTCAAAGATTTTTTCAATTTCTGGATCTGGTTTTTCCTCAAACATCATGTACAAAAAATTTGCAGCATGATCTAGTGTTAGATCAGGATCAACAATCTTAAGGCCATTTCTTATTCTATGCCAACTCGCAATCATTGTTGCAGTTTTTGAAATCAAGTTGATTGCTTTGTCATAGCTTGATTCTTTTGTAGAAAACTCCTCATCATAATATCCTGCGAGTGCAGACACAAACGCTTGTAGCATGTCCATGGGATCTGCATCTTTTCTCCAGTTACCCATATTGGCCTGCATTTGTTTTGGAATGAATCTTGCTTCTTTTAGTTTGGTCGTAAATTCCTCTAATTGGTCTTTTGTTGGTAATGCATCATGCAATAGCAAATAGGCTGTTTCCTCGAATGTGGAGTATTTTGTTAAATCAAGTATATCATAACCACGGTAAATCAGCTTGCCTTTTTCTCCATCAATTTTTGATATTCTAGTATCCGCGACCTCTATTCCACGTAAACCGATGTTTTTAGTCTCCATAGACTATCTCTAAAAAATCTTCTATTATATTTTCGCAAGAAAAATGTCTGTTTAGTTTAGTAATTTGTCTAAATTCCTATGATTCTGACTCTTTTTGTTTAGATCGGTAAAACTCTCCCAAACTACTAACATTTTGTTGAGTAGCTTCCGTATCTAAGAATGATGGTAATCACTCCTCGGCTAGCAATGGTTTTCAGTAAAATATTCAAACTAGATTTTGAATTATTTTTTGGGAAAGATGAAAAATGAAAAAAGTCAAAATTGACACAAAATTCTTCAAAAAGTCCTCAACTACTAACATTTTGCTGAGTAGCTTGTCTAATGTGGCAACTCTGGCCAATAAATCTTAATTTTTAATCAAAAATTAAATGAATCTCTCTGAGCGAAAACTCCTCGATAAATTAGACAAACTAGTCATAGACGTCTCTGGTAAGGAATTAAAAAAAATCCAAGAAATCGATCTCCTAACCCAGATGGATGGACAATCTCTTTGTGATACATATCTGAATCATTCCACGTTAACAAATCAAAGTATTAAACAAGAATCAAGAAAGTACAAAAAATAATCCATTCTTGATTTAAATGAGGGCCTCAAATTTATTGGCATGATGGTGGCAAAGACTACAAAAGCCAAGACTACAAAAGCCAAGACTACAAAAGCCAAGACTACAAAAGCAAAGACTACAAAAGCAAAGACTACAAAAGCAAAGACTACAAAAGCAAAGACTACAAAAGCAAAGACTACAAAAGCAAAGACTACAAAAGCAAAGACTACAAAAGCAAAGACTACAAAAGTCAAACCTACTAAAACATCAAGAAAAAAAACTATTTGCATTTCACACAAAGAAGATACAGACGGTATCAGTTCTGCAGCTTTAATTCGACAAGCCTTTGGGGGTGATGCAGTACTAGTTGATTATCCAGGACAAATGGATGGGTTAAGGCAGGTAGCTGCTGACGAGAAATTAAAATCATTGTACATTTGTGATTTGGGTTTGAGTAAAAAAACTCAAGATGAATTCGTTGAAATTTTGACTACTTTAAGGAAAAATCGAGTTTCTGTAACTTACATTGATCATCATGATATTGATCCTGGTGTAGTAAAGTCTCTAGAAAAAATCAAAGTCAAATTTATTCATGATGTTAACGAATGTACTGCAGTCCAAGTTTATTCTGCTTTCAAATCAAAATTATCCGATCACGCATCATTCATTGCAACATGTGCTGCCATTACTGATTACATGGAAGATAGACCAATTGGTTCTAAATTACTTCAAATCTATGACAGGCAATTTGCGCTGATTAGTGCTACTGTTCTTACTTACAACATTGTTGGACACCAAAAAGACCCTGATTACCTTCTATATCTGGTGGAAGAGTTGGCAGATTCAAAATTCCCTCATGAAATTCCAAATACGTTTGAATTTGCACAAATTCAGGTGGAGAAATTATCAAAGATGATTGCCAAAGTAAAAGTTGGGATGAAAACTATGAAAAACCTAGGATACATGGAAATACTGGATGCTGGAGCAAGTGGTGCAGTCAATTTTGTTTTAGGACTATCTGGAAAAGACGTTGGGATTGCCTACAAAGAACGAATTGATCATGGAATTTATGCTGTTTCTGTTCGTGGTTCAAAATCCCTTAAAACTCATTTGGGGAAAATAGTTAACATCCTTGCAGCTGACTTGGGGGGATCTGGTGGAGGCCACGACAAGGCATGTGGCGCAGTAATTCCTAAAGATAAAATTAAAACTTTCATCAAAGAACTAAACAAAAAATTAAACTAGTTTGTTCGAATAAGAGATGCCTCTACTTGCATGGGTCAGTCCTTTGGAATCTGGATAAAAGGATTTTTCCAAATTTACTCATAAGAATTGGAACAATTTTTTAATAATTTTCATACCACATTATGTCAAGTTGAATTTGAAAATTATTGCACCTTTAGTGGTAATCGGGATTATTGCAGTAGCTGCCATGGTAATCCTTCCAAGTTCCTCTACACCACAGGTCGCAATTGTATCAGAATTACCCGAAGTTAATTCAAAATCTCTACAATCTACTTCAATCATAATGGAAACTAATGGTCTCAAGCACATCATTCCACTCGATAAGATAAAGGGAGGCGGTCCTCCAAAAGACGGAATTCCCTCAATCGATGATCCAAAATTTGCAGAAATACCAGGCTCTCAATTTGTATCTGACTCTGATGTGGTAATTGGTTTGGAAATAAATGGTGATTCTAGAGCATATCCTCTTTTCATTTTAGTATGGCATGAAATTGTAAATGACCGTGTAGGTGGAGTACCAGTAGCTGTAACTTACTGTCCATTATGCTACACAAATCAAGTCTTTGAGAGAATTATTAATGGAAATGAAGTTGAATTTGGAACTTCGGGAAAATTATACAACAGTAATTTGTTGATGTATGATAGATGGACCGAATCCTATTGGAGTCAGGCACTTGGACTTGCCGTAACTGGAGAATTAACTGGAATGCAGTTAAAGACAATCCCCTTTGATGTAATTACTTGGGGTGACTGGAAAAAACTGCATCCTGATACTTTGGTTTTGACTACTGACACTGGACATCTTCGTTCCTATGCGACAGATCCTTATGGCGATTACTATACTGATCCTAGAATAATTTTTCCTATAGATAATAAGGATGATAGAATGCATCCCAAAGAAGTCATTGTAGGAGTTCATGAGGATGGGATTTACAAGGCTTACAAACAAAAGGATGTAGAGCTTTACAAAATCATCAATGACGATATTGGTGAGACCCACTTGATGCTTGTATCACTATATCCACAAAACTCCAGGATATTTGACAGAACTCTGGATGGAGAAATTTTGGAATTTGAATTTGTTGATGAAAAAATTATAGATACTAAAACCAAATCAGAGTGGAATTATGATGGTATTGCAATTTCCGGATCCCTTGAAGGAGCCAAGTTAACTCGAATTTCCATTGAGCCTGGTTTTTGGTTTGAGTGGGCGGCTTTTCATCCAGAAACTGAGGTATGGTGAGTCAGGTGAGGCCAATTCAAAAGTCAATTCTAGTTGGAGCCCTAACCATTGTAATTTATCTTTCTGTGGTGGTAATTACTACTCCAGCTTTGGGACCACTTGATGCAATTAGTGCTGCATTTCAAATTAATGCAATTGTAATATTTGGAATGGGCCTTGGCATTGGATTGCAAATTTTTCTATCCGAAAAAAGCAAACTCCTTGGCTGCAAGCTAAATATGAAGAAAAAGGCATTTGGCGGAAACTCTGGAAGCGCAGCAGCTACGTCATTTTTCTCATTTTTCTCCCTTGTTCCTTTGGGTTGTTGTGGTTGGTGGTTGTATGTCTTATCTTTACTTCCAAGTGTTGCTGGAGTTGGAGTTACTGCAGTATTGATTGAATACAGTCAAACCTTGGCATACTTGGGTTTGGCAATAATTTTCGGGTTCAATGCTCTAACTGCTTACAAATTAAGAAAAGAAAAAATAGCTCAAAGGCTTGAAACTTTCAAATAGCTTTAATGAATTATTCTAATTTTTTCATTTTTCTGATTAGTTTCTTTATCTGTCTGTATCCTAAAACGGGAATTATACAACAAGGACATCCTATTTGTCTAAGGGAGCAACAGCAATAACAATTACATTTTCCTTTTTCGTGATTACATTCTTGGCAACTCATATCTTTTACTCCTAGGTCTTGACCTTAATCTTGTTTTACAACACTGACACAAATATTCTTCGGTAAGGAAAAATAATGCACAAAGAGAACACCACTTTTGGCCTGAATTATATCTTAAATTATTTGATAATCCTTTAGGTTTTAGTCTCTCACATAAACCGGTACATGTCTGTGTCATTACTTTGATTGATGAAAAAATCTATTTAAGATAATTTCCAAATTACAACAAATTATTCAGACACTTCAACTATTGCATCAATTTCAGTCATTGAATCTAATGGCAAGCTAGCAACGCCCACTGCAATTCTAGAATGTTTTCCTTTTTCTCCGAAAATCTCAAAGAACAAATCAGATGCAGGATTGATTACCTTTGGGTGCTGGGAAAACCCCGGTACTGAATTCACAAATCCTGATAATCTCACAATTTTTGAAACCTTATCTAAATCCCCCAATTCTCTTTTGATTTGTGCAAGAATGTTGATTGCACACATTTTTGCTGATTTTTGTGCGGTTTCTAGATTCTCATCCGAGACCTTTCCTGTAAATACCACTTTCCCGTTTTCCATGGGAATTTGGCCTGAAATGTAAACCAAATTACCTGTTCTAACTGCTGGTACGTAGGAGCCAGCTGGAGTTGGTGGTGTGGGTAGTTTGATTCCAAGGGATTCTATTTTTTGTTCAATCAAGTTGCTTGTGGCCATTTTTTATGGAATTTTAGTTTTTAGATATTTTGATGTGGGTTTTCTCTCCCTTGCTTGGGTTATTCTGAAAAACCATTCTCGTTTTGTACCCTTTTTTCTGCAAGTATCCATCTAGAATAGAGACCCAAGGCAAAGAATGACCACTATTTAATTTAGATTCTACTGTTATGTTTTTGGTATTGGCATCGAAATTGACGTGACCAGAACACATGATTTGCATTGCAATATCCATCATTTCAATGACATCATCTAGCGATTTTGAATTTAAGTTAATCCCATTATTTTCAAGAAGTTTTATCAATTCAGTATCTAGATTTTTTGAAACAAAGGCCGAATTCAAAATATGGTTTAATCCGTTCTCATTTACTATCCTTATAATTTTGTAAATCTCTTGAGCGTCTGATTTTGTCATGTCTGCAAAACATTCAGTCTTAATTGCACCTCTCCAAATATTTGAAAATAATTTACTTTGATTGCTACCTAGAATTTCAGTTGCTGAGAAATTTACTCCTTTTCCATTTTCATTACTAACCATCAGGATCTCTGTTTCATCAAAAATAAAATAATTTTGAACAATATCTGACGCTCTTATTTTGATACCATCTGGTATCCTTCTACATACCTCAGACCCAATAAGCGAGGTTGGAATTATAATTTTAACATCTAAATTTCTTCTAATCACTGAAAGTAATTGGTCCTTACACTCAGATAACAATCCTGATCCCCATTGGTCAACGGATATTTGTAATGAGGATTTTGAACCTTCTATCATTGTTTGTAATTGGCCTAAGACATTGTTTGCGCTAAGCTGATAGTATCTTTTTTCCTCAGAACCCCTTGATTTTCTACATTCTTCACTGGCTTTTTTTAGTTTTGAGACCAAGGTGTTCATTGCATTGACTTTGTTAATCTGCTCATGAATTATAGAATCAAATGCATCTTCAGGCGCAATGGCAGTACACATAATTGGTTTGCTTTTGGAAATAATAACCAGTTTTTTATTTTCTAATTTTAATAATGTGGGATATACTTTGGTTCTTGGGATGTCTGAATAATACGCAAGTTCACTTGCAGAAATGGTTCCCTTTGATATGAGGGCAACATATGCTTGGGCTTCATATTTGCTTAGACCAAATTCCTCCAAACTTACAGTCAGCGCATGCTCATTTACCATGGTTTTAGTTAACAAAATCTTAGGTAAAATCAAGAGCTAAATTCCTTTACACATGTACTTAAAAAAAATCAAAATTGTAACTACAGTCTAATGTGACTATGGTTAACGATAAATCCGTGACATGTCTCTCAAATACAAATTTTTGATAAACTAGATGGAATGAGGGAGCAATACCGTTTATCCACAGGATCCGTAAACATCTTACAAACACAAACCATTGTTCCAAGACTCAATTATTCGATTAACTTACTTGCCCAAATCATAGATGTTTTAAAAAACAAAAAATCTGAACTAAACAAATCAAACCAGTTATTGCTAATAGAATCAGAAGATAAAGACCAAGCATACATTACAGCAATTGATTTGGAGCGAACAGTTTCTTTTTCTCTTGAAATTTTGTATTGGATACAAAAAAGGACTAGCTCAGTTTCTAGAATTAATGTAATTCCAAAAATTTTTCCATCCATGGTTCACATGATAAGAACAATTAGTGCTCAACTTGTCGATATTCTTCCAGAGTCAAGTCAACAACTATCTGAATTATCGGCTCATTTGGGGAGCATTGTGTTGGATTCTGCCACAATTACAAAGGCTCGGTTTGATTTCAGCCAATCCAACATGGAATCATCAATGCTACTAGATGAAGTAAAATTGATGGTGGACTCTAAAATAAGTAAGCGGTATCCTCATCTTGATTTTTTTAAAGTACCTGATACTTGACTTTCCTAAAATACGGACATATTTTTTCAAAAGACTTGGAGTTTGTAAGGAACATTTCTGAGAAAATTGACAGAAAACTATCTCAATCAAATAACTCCCTTAATCCTAAAATCGATAAATTATCCCTTGAGGAACTTCAGGATCTAGGTAAGATAGTCAGTCTTGCAGATTTTATGCTCTTCAAATATGAGGATAAAAAGGAAACTCGTTCCATTCTGAAGCAATTTGTTTCTATTATACGCGATTCGGCTGATTCAATTGAAGAAATAGACGATGAAGTATCTGAATTGATTATATCAGCTGAGGACTCTATAAATAAAATTAAAGAAATACACACAACTGTCTCTGAAAAATACGACTTTGTAAAATCAGACATCAAAACAATTGAAGACGATTCGGGGAATAGTTCAAATAATTTAACCAAATCCACGATAGAGATTAACTCCCAAGAATACCCACAAAATTCTACAGATAAGAGCGTACAGGTAATTTAGATGAGTTTAGCTCCACAAGAATTAGAAAATAATGCAAGTAAATATGCCTCAGAGGCAATCAAGTTTGATTCCCAGGGCGCAAGAGGAATGGCCATTACCAACTATCAAAAAGCAATAGACTCTCTTGTAAAATTACTCCAATTGTATCCTTCCAGTAAACTCAATGCTTTGTACAAAGAACGATGTAATTCCTATCATAGTAGAATCCAATCTTTGCAAAAATCTCATGGAGTAGAGCCTGCAGTTGACCCCGACGCAACTCCGGAGGAGCAAAAGGCCTCTGTTCAGAGACAAACAGATGAAAATGATTTTGAAGAATTAATCATGAAGGAAAAACCCAACATAAGCTGGAATGAGGTTATTGGTTTGGAGGAAGCAAAAAGTGCATTACGTGAATCTATTGTATATCCAACTAAAAGACCAGACTTGTTTCCATTGGGCTGGCCAAAAGGAATGTTGCTTTTTGGTCCACCCGGAACTGGTAAAACAATGCTAGCTGCCGCTACGGCAAGTGAAATGGATGGTTATTTCATCAATGTTGACGCATCCTCAATGATGAGTAAATGGTTAGGGGAGGCCGAAAAAAATGTTGCAAAATTATTTAGGATGGCTAGAAAATATACCGAAAAAGAAGGCAAACCTGTAATCTTATTTGTTGATGAAGTTGATTCCTTATTAGGTTCTAGAAACAGTGAGGTCGGCGGTGAGGTAAGAACAAAAAATCAATTCCTAACTGAAATGGATGGAGTCAATGGTAAAGGAAAAGACCTGATGATGTATGTAATTGGGGCCACCAACAAACCTTGGAGTCTTGATTGGCCTTTCCTTAGAAGATTCCAAAAAAGAATCTATGTATCTCTTCCCACTCAACCAGCAAGAGAAAGTTTGTTCAAGCAGTATACCGCTGATCTCTTCTTGACTCCCAGAGTAAATCCAGCAGAATTGGCAAAAATGTTTGATGGTTATAGTGCAAGTGATATCAAAGATGTCTGTCAAGCAGCTCACATCAAAACTGTTCACGAATTATTTGATGCCCCTGATTATCATGAACCCGTAGAAGGTGAAGTAGCACAAAAACCAAGAGCACTTACTACTGCAGACTTTAGAATAATCATGGCAAGAAGAAAACCAAGTGTTTCTACAGAAATGGTCCGTGCATATCACAAATGGAATGACGAGTTCCAAGCACTCTAAATATTATTCCTTATTTTATTGCCCTCTTGATTTCAAATAGAGTCTGTGGGAGAAAATAATACTTGGAATTTTTCCTTTAAAGGAAAAATGAATTTTTTTAAATGATGTAACTTAGAATTACCGTTTGGTAATTACCAGTTTGTGTTTAGCGATCAAAATTCTTCTTAGCTGTTCTCTCACAAAATTTAAATCCCGAACCAAAAGCACTTGACGAGGGTCACAATAACTACCAAGAAATCAAGCCATGCAAACAAATTTGGGAAGCTGGTTTTTGGTGATGGTACTGTTCTTGACGGAATGGGATTTGGTTATTCTGCGGCTGGTTTTGGCGAAATTGTCTTTAATACTGGCATGGTGGGTTACCCTGAGACCCTTACCGACCCGTCTTACAGCGGTCAAATTCTGACACTTACTTATCCACTGGTGGGAAATTACGGTGTTCCCGATCCATCAATTAAAGACAAAGACGGAATCTCAAAATTCTTTGAATCTGACAAAATACAGGTCAGGGGACTAGTAGTTCATGAATTATCACTTACTGCAAGTCATTGGAACCTTGCCATGACTCTTGATGAATGGATGTATAATGAAAAAATTCCTGGAATATCTGGAATTGACACCAGGGAATTAACAAAAAAACTAAGGACTGGCGGAGTAATGATGGCAGCTTTGGTGGTTTCTGATACCGAAATTGATGTTGAAGAAATAAAAAAACAGCTAGCTTCTTCACCAAATTACAATTCGGAAAAATTTATGGATATAGTTTCTACTAAACACGAAGAAGTGTATGGGTCTAATGAAAAGTCAGTAGTAGTAATTGATACCGGTGTGAAAAATGCAATTTTGCGAAATATACGAAATCTTGGGTACAAGGTCATCAAGTTACCATGGAATACTTCGATTGAGAAAATTCTATCATACAATCCCAAAGGCGTGGTGATAAGTAATGGGCCTGGTGATCCTCAAAACTGCCCTGATACTATAGATACAGCAAAAAAACTGATTGAAAAAAATATTCCAACCTTAGGAATTTGTTTAGGTGCTCAAATTATTGGCCTTGCAGGAAATACTGAAACCTACAAACTCAAGTATGGTCATAGAGGTCAAAACAAACCATGTATTAATTTAGAAAATAATCAAATCTATGTTACCAGTCAGAATCATGGGTATGGAATTGATCCTGATTCTCTAAAGGATTCTGAATTTAATTTATGGTTTAAAAATGCAGACGATAAAACAGTTGAAGGAATAAAACATAAAACAAAAAATTGTATTGCGGTTCAGTTTCATCCCGAAGCTGCTCCTGGTCCATATGATTGTAAATTCGTCTTCGAAGAACTAGGTTACCTGATGGGGGAGGAAAAAGCTGCCAAAAAATGAGTCGATAAAAAAAATTCTTGTACTTGGTAGTGGGGCAATAAAAATCGGAGAAGCCGGCGAGAGTCGCTAAAACGACCGTCAATTTGACTACTCCGGAAGCCAATGCCTCAAAGCAATACGCGAAGACGGACTGAAAAGTATCTTAATCAATCCAAACATCGCAACAATTCAAACTGATACCAGATTTGCAGATCAAGTCTATCTTCTTCCCATTACTCCCCAGTACGTAGAATCTGTCGTAGAAAAAGAAAGACCTGATGGAATAATGCTTGCATATGGGGGCCAGACTGCTCTGAACTGTGGTGTTAAACTAGATGAGGCAGGAATCTTACAAAAATATGGAATCAAAGTTCTTGGCACCCAAATTCCAGGAATTCATCAAACAGAAGACCGACAACTTTTCAAGGATTCTATGAATCAATGTAATATTCCTATTCTTAAAAGCAGAACTGTAAAAAACTTTGATGATGCTAAAAAAATTTCAGAAGAACTAGGCTATCCAGTAATTATCAGGGTTGCCTATACTCTAGGAGGAAAAGGTGGTGGTGTTGCATATAATGAAATTGAACTTCATGAAATTGTTGAAAGGGGATTAAAGGCAAGCATTGCTGGCCAAGTATTGATTGAAGAATACGTTGGTCACTGGAAACAAATCGAATACGAAGTAATGCAAGACTATGATGGAAACAATATCGTAGTCTGCAACATGGAAAATGTCCTTGCTATGAAGGTGCATACAGGTGATAATATTGTAGTTGCACCATCGCAAACACTTGATAATCATGAGTACCACATGCTTCGGTCCGCCGCTTTACTTGCAACAAAACATGTTGGGATTGTCGGTGAATGCAATATTCAATATGCCTTAGAACCCAACTCTGATAGATATGCTGCAATTGAGATTAATCCTCGATTGTCAAGGTCATCTGCACTTGCCAGCAAAGCAACGGGATATCCATTGGCATACATGTCTGCAAAAATTGGATTAGGATATAATTTGTCTGAACTTGTTAACAAGATAACAAAAAGTACGACAGCATGTTTTGAGCCATCACTTGATTATATTGTATGTAAACATCCAAGATGGGATTTTTCTAAATTTGAACTGGTAAGTAGAAAACTTGGACCAACAATGAAATCCGTTGGCGAAGTAATGGCAGTGGGAAGAACATTTGAAGAATCACTTCAAAAATCAATTCGTATGTTGGATATAGGAAATGATGGCCTTGTCTTAAACAGGACAAACGGAAAAACTTTTGATGACGAAGAATTGGAAGATAGATTATCTCATCCTGATGATCTAGTGTTGTACTATGTTGCAGCAGCTATTAAAGCAGGATTTTCCCCCGAGCGAATCAACAATCTTTCCGCAATTGACCCCTGGTTTATTGAAAAAATCCGAAACATAGTGGCCATCGAGGAGAAAATAACAAAAGAAGAATTAGGAAAATCTTTGCTTTGGGAGGCTAAAAAAATGGGCTTTTCAGACAAGCAGATTGGACGTGCCAAGAACAAAACCCCTGATGAAATACGCAAATTGCGTAAGGAAAATGGGGTTTTGCCCTCTGTAAAGCAGATTGATTCTTTGGCTGCAGAATGGCCCGCAGTAACAAACTATCTCTATTTGACATATGGGGGAAACTCTCATGACATTGAGGTTAGTTCTGAAGAAAAAGGAATTGTCGTTCTTGGTGCAGGCCCCTATAGAATAGGCAGCAGTGTTGAATTTGACTGGGGTACAGTCAACATGGTATGGGGACTACAAGAAAATGGTGAGAAAAATATCTCCGTTGTAAACTGCAATCCAGAAACAGTTTCAACAGACTATGATATTTGTACAAGACTATATTTTGAGGAATTGACTCAAGAAAGAATCTTAGATATTACTGAATTTGAAAATCCTAAAGGTGTGATTACATGTGTTGGCGGGCAGACTGCAAACAATCTCACACTGGGGTTATCAAAACACAATGTAAATATTTTAGGAACTAGTGCCGAGGACGTAGATAGGGCTGAAGACCGTTCAAAGTTTAGCGCAGAATTAGACAAGCTCCACATTCAACAACCACGTTGGCAAGCTTTTTCAAATCTTAATGAAGCCAGAAACTTTGCACTGGAAGTTGGCTTTCCTGTAATTGTTAGACCTTCATATGTATTATCTGGGGCAGCCATGAAAGTAGTGTGGTCTCAAGAAGAAATAAAAACATATGTCAAAGAAGCAGCTGATGTTTCCCCAGATCATCCTGTTGTTATTTCAAAATTTATGTTAAATTCGCTTGAAGTAGACGTTGATGGAGTAAGCAATGGTAAGGAAGTCATAATTGGCGCAATAGTAGAACATATTGACAGTGCGGGTGTCCACTCTGGTGACGCAATGATGTGTATACCTCCATGGCGTCTAAACAACAAAACTATAGAAACCATCACAGAATACACCACAAAAATTGCAACGACCTTCAATGTTAAGGGTCCATTTAACTTACAATTTCTAGTTCATGATAACCATGTCTATGTAATAGAACTAAACATTAGGGCATCTCGTTCTATGCCCTTTGTCTCAAAACTGGTAAAGACTAACCTTATTTCTTTGGCTTCAAAAGCAATTCTGGGTAAACCACTACCTGATATTCCAAAAAACAAATGGCAAAAAATCCATAATTATGGCATCAAGGTGCCACAGTTTTCCTTTATGCAATTAGAGGGGGCAGACATTACTCTAGGCGTAGAAATGCAATCCACAGGGGAGGCTGCCTGCTTTGGAAGCAGCTTTTATGATGCGCTCTCCAAAGGCCTTGTCTCTGTTGGATACAATTTACCTCAAAAAGGCTCAGCCTTGATAACCGTAGGTGGTGAGCAAAACAAAATAAAATTGCTCCAGTCAATTGCAAGTCTAAAAAATCTTGGATTTAAGATATTTGCAACAGAACACACTGCAGAATTTTTTGAAGAAAAAATTGGTGAAATTGAAATAGTTCACAAAATATCTGAACCAGAAAGAAAACCAAACATCGCAGATTTGTTGTATGAGAGAAAAATAGATTTCATCATTAATATTCCAAGTACATTAACACTGGAAAAATATGTTGGGATGCTTGAGGATGAGTATCAAATTCGAAGGAAATCTTTAGAACTAGGAATCCCGGTGCTTACAACAATTGAGCTTGCAGACTCTTTTGTAAAAACATTGGAATGGATGAAGCATAACAAGCCAACAATTGAACCTATAGAGCCCTATGATCCCATTGATTAGAGCAATTGATCTAAAATAGTTTCATCTCCAACAATTGTTCCATCAAGTGTAACAATTCTGGCTGATGACACTTTTTTTATTCTTTCAATAATTGGTGATATTGATTTTTTGTATTTTCTTTTGTTTGTTGCATAGAAATATTTGTTAAATGATGGGACAATTGTAATCTCAATCTCTCCAGACTCACTAGGAAAAATATAATCTTTGTTTGTCTTTATTGAAATCCACACTCTTTGTCCATTAACTATTGAATTTTCTTGAAAGAACACTGGATGGATGTGACCCATTATGATTTTTTGAACATGTGCAAAATTTTCAGAAGGCATTGTATGTCCATGTGTAAAAAGGATCTTTTCTTCTACCATCCCAGTTGAGCTTATCAGAGAAACCTCGTCTGGCACTAGCCTTTGTATATTTGCATCATGATTTCCAGGAATTAAAATAATGTTGCATTTCTCCTTTATTTTTTCAAAAAATAAGGGTACGTCATTCCATTCGGTTTTTGAAATATTTTTGATGCTTGACTTTACATCCCCTAATAATATGACCGAATCTGGCTTTTCTGACTCTATTATTTCTAATAATTCGTCAATTATCTCATGAATTGTAGTATTTTTTCCTAGGAAAATTTCCTTTGAAGCAAGGTTGCTCTCAAACCCAATGTGCAGATCAGTAACAGCGAGATATTTTTTTTGACCTTCAATTAACAATGCAGGTTTTTTAGGAACTATTCTTTCTAGCGACATCAAAGATATACAATAGACTTTGGATTAAATTCTTGTGAAAAAAAATTCTGACCGCATAGAGTCTCTTGTCTCAGAAAAACGAGTTAAATTACATATCTTTGAGCCGAGTCAGAGAGAGATTTGGACAGTTGTTGGTAAAGGAAAAGAACATTGGTTAGATCCAATTAGTGAATATTGTTCTTGTCCTGGATATTACTTTGGACGACTATCTGGCAAGAAATTGTGTTATCATCTAGAGTCAGTCCTTTTTGCAAAAAAAGAAAATAAAATTGAAAAAATTATCTTTTCAGATGATGAATATGCAGATTTTATTGGTGGTTTAATTTCTGATTTGTAATATCGAAATTATCAGAACTCGTTAATCACTAGAAAAAATGAAAAAAAACCATGGATGAAGAACAATACAATTCACAAATAAAAAAAATAGGAAATATGATGATGGAAGATAGTGTTTCCATAGATGAACAAGACTAAGATAAACTACAAAAATACAAAGACCAAACAATTTCTGATTGCAATCAAAGTGGGTGTGATGCAATAAAGTTAGTTTATGAGGCTTTATCTAAAATTAAAAAATTCTAAAGGTGTAGTTCCAATTCAAAAAGGTGACCAGTACTGAGCTGGCTTTAGTTAACTCTATTCAAATGGAATAGACTCAATGTCGTCCTTTGAAACTCCGCCCCAAAGTCCTACCACCTCTTCAGTTTTATCTTCAATTTTAGTTATTTTTTGAAACTTGATTTCATCTGGTTTTGGTGGTGGCCATAGCATTGCCATGTATTCTCCTATCTCTCCAACCTTGTTAGGCTGTGCCATGATGATTTTTTCCTTTGAAAATCCTTTTGCAATTACGGCATTTTCTGCTTTCTCTTGCAAATCCATTCTTCCATGAATGAACAGATAGATGTTTTTTTGAGTATCCATTTCAGCCATATTTCGTTTGAGGTTCTAGACTAAATCAATCTTCCTGATCTCATACCTTCCAAAAAGGGTTAAATTAGAATAAACAAAATTTTGATGTGTGAAAATATTCACTGTAGGGAACAAATCTTTCGTCACAAGTTTTCAACTAGCAGGGATACCTGGTATAATTTCTGCAACTCCTGAAATTGCACTTGATGAAATTAAAAAGTTAACTAACGACTCTGATGTTGGACTAGTTCTTGTAAGTGATGATCTTTCTGAACCCATTGATGATGAATTAACTGCTCTTAGAACAAAAAAATCTACTCTGGTATTTGCACTTCCTGCAACTGGAAGCAAGAAAACTGATGTTAATTACAGATTAATGCTCAAGAAGATTCTTGGTGTTTAGATCCTTTAATCTACTTATAATCTGGATTCTAAAAGTTTGACATGAAGACAGCCTATGTAAAAGAACCTTCTAAAATATCAGTGGAGGAAACAGAAAAACCAGTTTTAGGTTCTGGCGAGATTTTGGTTCAAATGCGTGCCTGCGGAATATGTGGCTCCGATATAGAAAAAGTATTTGGACAATACGGAAAGCCCTCAATGAGACTTGGTCATGAACCAGCCGGAATCATTTTAGATGTTGGTTCTAATGTTAATGACTTTAAAAAAGACGACAGAGTTTTTACACATCATCACGTTCCTTGTTATTCTTGCCATCACTGTAAACATGGAAATGAAACAATGTGCAAAAAATACTACGAAACAAATCTTTCCCCTTGTGGTTTATCTGAAGAGTATGTAGTTCCGGAATGGAATGTTTCTCATGGAGGCGTTCTAAAGCTTCCAGATTCTCTGACCTTTGAGGAGGCTGCAATGATTGAACCATTGGGGTGTTGCGTTCGAGCATGGAGTAAATTTCGTTATCAGGAAGGTGATTCTGTAGCTATTTTTGGCGTTGGACCTACGGGAATGATGCATGTTATGCTTGCACAATCAAAAAAATTCTCAAAGATTTTCTGTTTTGATGTTAATGATTTCCGATTAGATTTTGCAAAAAAATTCAAGGTCTCTGAAACCATTAATTCAGCTGATAATAATAAAGTGGAAAAAATCTTAGAGCAAACTGAAGGAAGGGGTGTAGACATTGCAATAGTTGCTACAAGCAACCTAAAGGCATTAGAAGATTCTATTAAAATGGTAAGAAAAGGTGGAACCATCATGATGTTTGGGGTTCCCTCACGTGGCGCCAACATTGATTTGGATGTGAGTGAAATCTATTCTAAAGAGATTACATTGGTTACAAGTTATGCTGCGTCTGACAATGACACCAAAGAAGCCCTTCGTTTAATTGAATCAAAAGAAATAGATGTAAAACAACTAGTTACCCACACTTATCCTATTTTGGATTCTCAAAAAGCATTTGATCATGCTAGAAGTGGTGAGAATGCCATGAAAATAATAATTACAACGTAAGGGATGCTTACGAAAGGTATATCTTTTCTTCCAAAATCGAAGATATATGGATTGGGGATTAAAAAATCGACTAGCAAAGATAATCAAACCTTTTGATAATCGCGCTTTAATGTTAGCCGTTGATCACGGATATTTTTTAGGACCAACTGAAAAATTAGAAAATGTAAAAAAAACTATCACTCCGTTGCTGAAATATTGTGATTCTTTGATGCTTACTCGAGGCATTCAACGTTCTTCTGTTGACCCAAATACTTCGGTACCAATGGTACTGCGTGTTTCAGGGGGCGCAAGCATAATTGGTGAGGATTTATCTCAAGAACAAATCACGGTTTCTATGAAAGAGGCAATCCGATTGAATGTCAGCGCTGTTGCAATGTCCATGTTTGTAGGTTCTAAATATGAAAACCAAAGCATTGTTAATCTAGGAAAGCTAGTCAGTCAGGCTGAAGAATACAGCATTCCAGTTCTTGCAGTTACTGCTGTCGGAAAAGACCTTGGAAAAGATGTTAGATATCTATCACTTGCATGCAGAATTGCAGCAGAGCAGGGGGCTCATGTTGTCAAGACCTATTATTGCGACAATTTTGAAAAAGTAGTAGAGTCCTGTCCTGTTCCAATAATTGTAGCAGGTGGCAAAAAAATACCTGAACTTGATGCAATGAAGTTAACATACAATTCCATTAAAGCCGGTGCAGTCGGTGTTGATATGGGCAGAAACATTTGGCAATCAGAAAATCCTGTTCCAATGATTCGTGCTATTCGCACCATTGTTCATGGAAACGCAAATGTAGATCAAGCATTCGAATTTTACACACAACTATGTGGGCCTAATCAAAACAAACCAAAAAAATCCGATCAAACTAAACCCGAAAAGCCTAAAGAAAGCAAACCAACAAAATCCAACCAGACCAAAGAACCAGAGAAAACTCCAGAAACTGAAAAATAATCAACCATTTGTTCTTGAGAGGTGAATATGAACTATCTTCCAAGTTGGAATTTTCACTAAAACAAAAGTTGCTCTCCCCTCAATGGAAATATGCTCTCCAGTGAAGGCCTTGTTATCTACTAGCATTCCTTTTTGACTTAGCTCAAAGGCAATTACTGCAGTATCGCCGTAGACACTTATCTTTGGTTTTTTAACCTCGTAACTGTAATCTGAAATGCTGATGAACTTCAATTGTTCCAACTCTAAGGTTGTTTGAATATCTTTTAGGTCATAGGGAGGCAAATCGCTGAAGCTAGAAAATTTAGAATCATTGAGATGAATTTCTTTAAGGTGTGCAAAATCCTTTGTTATTCCCGCCTCAAAAAAAGTCTCAATTATTTTGATAATTTCCTCATTTTCTGACAAAATCGTTAATAATTTTAGGGAAATTATTAGTTTAAGTCTTCTGAAAATTTCTGTCTTACAAAATTTTGATTATTTTTCTGAGAATCTTTATTAGGTATCAAAGAGATTAATTTATGAAATTCAATGAGCGCAAAAATTAAAGACATTCTTGATAGCATCGTACTTGTTGATCTTGTGCTATAGTACACACAAAATCCTAGCACATTAAAATTATGGCGATTGATTTGGTTAATAAAATGGAAACAATGACAGGAGGAAAGGCATTGATGATTGCCTTGGAAAAAGAAGGAGTCAAAGAAATATTTGGTATACCTGGAGGTGCAAACCTTCCGATGTACGATGAATTATCTAAATGTAACATTAGACACATCTTGGCAAGACATGAGCAGTCTGCAGCTCACATGGCTGATGGGTTTGGACGAGTTAGCAGAAAACCAGGAGTTTGTTTTGCAACATCAGGTCCTGGAGCAACTAATATTTTGACAGGAATTGCTACTGCCCAAGCTGATTCTTCTCCAATGGTTGCAGTAACTGGACAGGTACCAGTAGCTATGATAGGACGAGATGCATTCCAGGAAAGTGACATCATGGGAATGGCAAATCCTGTAGTAAAATATGCATTCCAACCAAGACTACCTGGCGAAATTCCAGAGGCGGTACGAAAAGGATTTTACATTGCACAAACTGGCAGGCCAGGGCCGGTACTAATCGATGTTCCAAAAGATGTTCAAGTAAATGAAGCAGAGATGACTTTTCCTGATGAATTTAAAATTCGTGGTTATCATCCATGGACTGATCCTGACGTTACTGCAGTAGGAAAAGCAATAGATATGTTACTTGCCGCAGAAAAACCTGTCATCTTATCTGGGGGTGGTACAATAATATCGTCTGCATTTGCAGAATTACAAGTAATAGCCGAATTACTAATGATTCCAGTGGTAACAACTTTTAAGGGAAAAGGCTCATTTCCTGAAAATCATCCTTTATCATTAGGACCTATCGGAATGCATGGCCATGCAGAGGCGAACAAAATTATGACTGAAGCTGACTGTGTGTTGGCAATAGGTACTCGATTCTCAGATAGATCAGTTGGTACGTTTGAAGAATTTGAAAGGAGATTAAAAATTATTCACATGGATGTAGATCCTGCAGAAATTGGAAAAAACCAAACAAGTACAGTCGCAGTGGTGGGCGATGTCAAGGCATCACTTCGAATAATGATAAAAATGTTAGCGCAAAAGGCTATCAAAAAAACAGAAGAGACCGTATGGCTCAAACATGTAAAAGAAACTAAAGCGTATTGGAAAGAAAATTTGAAGATTCATCCAGGAGAGATGGGTGCGGCAAAAATTCTTAGAAAACTTCGAGAGTTACTTCCACACCAATCAATTGTAACTACAGAGGTAGGACAACACCAAATGTGGGCCTCGTTGTTCTTTGATGTTATTCAGCCAGGAACCTTCTTTAGCTCAACTGGCCTTGGAACTATGGGATGGGGATTTCCTGCATCAATTGGTGCAAAGATTGCCAAACCCGATGTTACAGTAGTTGACATTGCAGGTGATGGAAGTTTTAGCATGACTGAAAATTCTCTTGCAACTGCAGTTTTAGAGGACATTCCAGTAATCGTGTTTATACTAAACAACTTTTCCTTGGGTATGGTTGCACAGTGGCAAAGAATATTCTATGGCAGACGTATGATTGGAGTTGATCAAAAAAATTGCCCTGATTATGTCAAACTAGCACAGGCATATGGTGCACAGGGAATTCGTGCACAGTCCATGGATGAGCTAGACCGAGCAATAAAGACAGCACTTGGCAACGATATCGTAACAGTAATTGACATTATAATCGACCCAGAAGAAGATGTGTTGCCATTTGTTGCCCCTGGAACTTCGCTTAAAGAAATGGTGTTGCCTTCCTAGCGTGAATTGATCATGTGGGCGATACTCTCTATATTAGTTGAAAACAAACCAGGTATTTTGTTTAAGGTAACTCACTTGTTTAGATCAAAGAACTTTAACATTGATAGTATTTCAGTGGGAGTTACAGAGAACCCGGAACTCTCTAGAATGACTATTACTACTTATGGTGACGAAAAACAGATTGCGCAAATTGTAAAACAACTCGATAAAATGATTGATACAGTTGAGGTAAGGCAACTTGATGAGCACAAGACCATATATCGAGAACTTTGTATTTTTAAGATTAAACTAAGTAACGCAAACGATAGCATGGAGATAAACAAGCTGGCAAATGCATACGGGGCAAAAATTCATGATGTTAAAAAGAACTCTATAATGGTAGAGTTAACTGCTACACCAGACCAGATAAAGGCCTTTGAGGAATTGGCACGGCCATTTGGAATACTTGATGTTGCCCGGACAGGTGTTGCAGCTTTGCAGAGGAGTGGAGCATGAGAATCAGGATATTTGATACTACATTGAGGGACGGGGAGCAATCCCCTGGAGTATCGCTATCGCCAGATCAAAAACTCACCATCGCCAAAAAACTTGACGCGCTAGGGGTCGATGCAATAGAGGCTGGTTTTCCTATAGTCTCTGAAGGTGAAATTAAAGCTGTAAAAATGATAACTGCTGAAGGACTCTCTTGTGAAGTTTGCGGTTTAACTAGAACCAGCAAAAAAGATATTGATGCTGCAGTTGATTGTGGATTAAATTATATCCATACATTCATTGCAACATCTGACATTCATTTAGAGTATAAACTCCACATGACAAGAGAGCAAGTTCTTGAAAAAGCAATAGAGGGCGTAGAGTATGGCAAGTCAAGAGGACTACAAGTGGAATTCTCAGCAGAAGACGCAACTAGAACTGATAGAGCATATCTCAAACAAGTTTTCAGCGAAGTTGCAAAGGCAGGGGCTGATAGAATTGACATACCTGATACCGTTGGGTATGCCACACCTGAATACATTGCAGAAATTACAAAGGACACAATAGAGGCTACAAAACTTCCCGTCAGTCTTCACTGTCACAATGATTTTGGGTTAGCAGTAGCAAACGCAATATCTGGAATTAGGGCAGGAGCTGTATGTGCCCATGTAACAATTAATGGAATTGGTGAGCGTGCAGGAAACGCATCTCTGGAGGAATTTACCATGGCATTGAAATGCTTACAGTGGGACCAAAAATATGAAACTGGAATTATATCTGAATTAATTTACGAGACATCTCGTTTTGTTTCCAAACTTGTTGGAATGCAGGTTCAGCCAAACAAGGCAATAGTAGGGGACAATTCATTTGGCCATGAATCAGGGATTCACACTCATGGTGTATTGAATAATCCCTTGACGTATGAGCCAATTTCACCAGAACTTGTTGGGCGAAAAAGATGGCTCCAAGTAGGAAAACATGCCGGAATTCACGGAATGAATGCAATGCTAGAAGAATATGGAATCAAACCAACTGAAGAGCAAGCAAAGCAGATTCTTGATAAAGTAAAAGTAATTGGAGATCAAGGAAAAAAAGTGTCTGATGTAGAGCTATTATCAATTGCATCTGAAGTGCTAGGAGATAAAGGAATCAAAAGAATAGTTCAACTTACTGGCTTTTCAGTTTCCACTGGAATTGGAACAATGCCATACGCATTTGTAAAATTAAACATAGATGGTGAGGACTTTGTTGGAACTGACTTTGGAGTCGGACCAGTTGATGCGGCATTAAATGCAATTCAAAAGATTACAGGAAAAATTTCTGA
>JADFOW010000114.1 GCA_022562615.1 Nitrososphaerota archaeon | reverse complement strand
TTGGTTATCGCCATAGAGGTTTGCAGAAAAAATAAAAATATTTTGGTCTTTAAGAATTTCATCCGTTGCTAATATTTTAATAATATTCAATCCACTAAATCCAGGCATGGACATATCCAAAAGAATAACATCAAACTGTTCTTGTTGAATAAGTCTTAGCCCCTCCATGGGATCATTTGTAGCTGTGGTTTCAAAGCCCTTGGAATTGAAAAATTTTGAGAGCATTGTGGTGATATCTTTGTTGTCATCAATTAGGAGTATTTTCATATTTTAAAAAATGGTTTTTCCTATTTAGAAAAATGTTTGTTCATGTGAACAAAATTTATCAGATAAATAAAATATTATTTTATCACTGTTGGTTGCTGACTGGTTTGTCAACGTCAGCACTTGGTTATTCATTTTGATGGATGAGTTACTTTTTGGGAAGTACGAGAAATGATAAAAAGAAAGTAAAGGTAACCATTTGATTAGCTACATAGAATAACTCAAACCTAACTTTTACCTGAAACAATAGAGGCTGTTTTAGAAAAACTGAATGATCATTTTTAAGTAAAATAATGTAATTTGGTATTTGGGTATTGAGATAAAATGAATAATTACATTCCGTTAACACACAAACATAAGAGTCATCATTCAAGGAACCTTCCGAGAAGAGCAGTGGCACCAGTTATTGCAACTTTGTTGCTTGTAGCAATTGCTGTAGTCGGGGGAAGCATTATCTTTGTGTTCGCACAGGGATTCTTCTCTACAACCCAAGTCAGCGGGTCTATAGACCCAGAACTTGTAAAAATTGTCGGTTATGATACTAGAGATGTACAAACATTGAAGATCCATAACGGTCTTGACATAGATGGTTCTAATTGCTGTGGAGATCCAGACGGAAAAAAAAGTATTGATGAAAGAATTACAATTTACATTCAAAACAACACCCCCTTACCTATCATAATTGCGGAATTAAGATTTGTAGGAGTGGTATATCAGTATACTACTTATGAAAAACTTGGACCATGGAATCCAGATCCTATTGGCCCACAACCAGGAGAATATGTGATTATGACTGGTCCTGACGCTAAGAATAATGGAGACATCCTTCAAGAACCTACTCCAAAAATCCAAGCTGGTGGGATTGTTACTCTTGTATTAGATTTGGACAGAGACCTCAAGGGTGGAAGGGACATGCAGGTAAAACTTACAACATTAAAGGGAAATGTGTTTGTCTCAACTATACTTGCGGGACAACAAGTCGGCTAGCGGTGCCCTTAAAAATTCTTAAAAGACAAACTCCATTGACTGACCAAAGTAGTTTCAAAAAATTATATTTTGTATTTATTGCACTTGGAAAACATTAGCACTTTAGGTTTTTAATCCGGTGTATTGTTGTCAAGACATGTTTTATTTTACCACAAATGAGGCTAATCAAATCTTGCCTGAGGTGATTAAAAAATTTGAAAACGCCCTTAAAAAAAAGAACGAAGTATCCAAATTAGAGCAAAAATTGCAAGTGATCCTTGAGACCACAGACAAACTTGATGAATATATCCCCATAAAACAAAAACTCAATACTGCCCTCACTCAATTTTATGAATCTTCCGAAATTTTAGAGAAAACAGGGGTTGTGATCAAAAGCATAGATCAAGGGCTTCTTGATTTTCCTTCAAAAAAATTTGATGAAGATGTTTGGCTGTGCTGGAAGTACGGTGAGACCGAAATAAAATTTTGGCATGAAAAAGATTCTGGCTTTATGAGCAGAAAACCCATTGAGGTTAATGACGAATCTTTAGTTTGAGGGCTGTTACTTTTTTTTGCTCTTTTTTATGCAAAAAGTTTCTAGTGGTTTTGCGGATTTCCATAACAGTCTGCATAAATTATCAATGTTGCTTATCATATCTTTAGCGTTTGTTGATAATGAAAAATCACCCTCAGAATTTGAAGACGTTTGACTAGAATCAGACATTATCATTTGTTTGTCTTTTTGAACTGCAATTCTTCCCTTTGATGGAAGACTGCATACTCTAGTTTCAGTTGCATTGAATCTTTTTACAAACGGAATCATTTCCATATCATTAATTTCAACCAAAAGTGCAACTTTACCGCCATTTTTCTCACAGATTTTAATTTTTTCTGGAATCATACTGTGATACATTTTTGAGATATCCTCAAGTGTTGTTGCAATGTATACTGTACCCGTACAATTCTCAATCATTTGGGCAAGGTCTGAGTAAATGTTAGTTCTTCCTTGGATTATTCTTAGAGTAGGAATGTTGGTTCCTTGATTGGTAGTAATCTCGCTATTAATTTTATCAACAATTGCCTCTCCTGATTTTTTTATTTTTCTAATCTCCTCCTCTTTTTTCTCGAGTGCAAGCTTTAACGCCTTTTCTGGTTCTACTGCTATACATAATTTGGGACTGGAAAGAGTAGTTGAAATAATATTCCTGTCAACTAGTTTGTCTACTGTTCTATACATTCTTGCTCTATCAATATTTAGATCTTTAGCTAAGGCGCTTGCTGTAATTGGTCCTGTTCTTAAAAGACTCAGATAAATTTTTGATTCTAGTTCATCAAAACCCAGAGTTTGTTTTAATTCGATGGCAAGTTTTTCT
>JADFOW010000113.1 GCA_022562615.1 Nitrososphaerota archaeon | reverse complement strand
AAGTCTCCTTGAACAAAAAGATAGCCATAAACTAAAACAAAGAAACCTAAAGGGGGTAAAATAAAGACAAAATTTTGTTTTGCTCGAGAGTTTTGAAAACTCCTCTTCTTATGAGTGTGTAATTTTAATGAGCCACAGTTATAGCAGTGCTTTAATGGACAAACTTTGGCAATGTCGTTGTACTCTGTTTGACATAAAGGACATTTCTGCATTTCAGTAATTATATTCTCCCTCATGTTGATAAAAATGTAAACTTGATCAGACTAGACTTGAACCATAATTTTAAGGGGGTAATGTTTTGGGGCATTCTATTTTTCCTGACACCGATAAACTCGTTTACACTTACATTATTAATTGGAAGCACAAAATATTACTTATTCTTAGGTTATAGAGTCTAGAGGCACCATAATTACAAAATCTTCATCAAGTTGACAATTTTTTACATTTTAAAGTAAGGAATTTAATTATTACTTGAAAACTTGTCTCTTGCAGGCCTTTTTTTATTTTTGGTTAATTTCGAAATTATTTTTTTAGTTGATTTTTCCTGTCTCCATAACAATTTTGTATCAAATGTTAATTTGAAAAAAAGACAGTAGATTCTAACGTTTCCTTTTACTTTTAGAACCTTTTTTTGCAGCTGCGTTCCTTTTTCTGGTGAGAGCAGCTTTTTTTGCTGAAGCACTACGTTGAGCTTTTGTTCTTTTTACCATTGAAAAATACTACAACACACTTGTTTTTCTATGGTTAAGATAAAGAAAAATTCACTAATAATTACAGCGAACAGTTAATATCAAATGTTTAATCTTGAAGATTCTTAATATACACAGAACAACTACAATGGTTATGAAATATTGCCATGATTGTCTAACTCCAATTAACAGTTATTCAAAAGAAGAGTATTGTAAATTCTGTAAAAGGGATAGAGCCCTCAAAGCCAGCTCTGCATCTTCGTAATGATTTTCTAGTTAAACCATCAAATGGTGTTTTTGCATTGAATTTTTGCAATATTTATGAAAAAGAGAGGCTGTAATAGTTCATTGCACGATTCGTTAATTCAATCCATTCAGACTTTAAAAAAAAGCAAATATGGTAAAGGTAACAAAAGCAAATTGACATCAATTCAAAGTGCATTAAAACTAGCAAATCCATTATTTGCATCAACAATCAATTCAGACAATACAAAACACAAAGTAAACAATTTTAGAAACATAGAACAAGAAGATCAAATCCCAAAGATTTTAGATGAGTTTGCAAATAATTTTGAAATTCAATGTCTTGAGAAAAATGGAGCATCTGCAAAAAACTATTCATTGTTTTCAGTTACCCTTCTTAAAATTATAAAAACTCTAAATGCAGACAAAAAACGAGGTCTTTTATCAGCACATGGCATCAACATCCTAAACAAAATGTTTGTGAAACATCCAGTAGAATATAAAAAAATAGAAATCAGAGATCCATTGAGATTTGTATTTGTAATAATAGAACTTGTAATAGATGCAGAACAAAATCTTTCAAAAAATTATGAATTTGATATAATATTATTACGCCAGATCATGCCATTAATGCAAAGATATCATATGAAATATGATAATGCACTTTTACAGATAACTGATGAATTTAACAAAATGTCAAAGTTCAGACTAACTGTATCTATTGGGGAAAGACACCAAGAGATAGTAAAGATCTTTTTACAGTATGCATTGATTCAACTCCCACTTGAAGACAAAATATCTAGAGCAAAAAATATCATCGAGAAAATAATTTCTGAAGAGAATGATTCGGTTGTATTAGCATACTACAATCTGTTGAAACTTTGCTTTAATGATAAGGAACTACGTCCACATCTGGTAAAAATTGCAAAAACAAAGAACCGTATAGGAAGGAGATTTGCAAATACCATATTAGATGAAGTCTCAAAACTTTAATTTTTCACACCTATTTGCGTCTATTTTTATCCCCAAAATGGTGGGTGAATCCCCGTGATGTATTACTTGAAATATTTTTGTTACCCAAAAAATGGTTCAAGCCTCTACCGACTACCTGCAACATAAGACACATACAAAACTGCTGAAACAATAGTTGAAATTCCAATAATTATCACTATCTCTTTTCCTGAAAATACACTTGCTCTAAAACTCACGAGTCATCTTCAAGAATAATCAACTTAAGCGTATTGGAGTTTAGAATCTAATACTTTTTTGGTTTTTTCCCTTTTTTCTTTCTTTGTTGTTCACTCTTGTATTTTTTAATTCGTTGTTTTAATTCAGATGCTTTTTCTCCCTTCTGTTTTCTCCCCTCTTTTTTCTTTGATTTTTTCTTTGCCGTCTTTGAATAACGTTCTACCATTACGATTTTTCTGTAAGAATTATGATAATAACCTTGAAATTATTTTTTGAAAAGAAGAAAACTTTCTAGACACCGTCTGTTTTGTCGCCTAGGAGGGGGCATTCTATTTTACTAATAATCTATAAAAATGGTATCCCCCCGATTTGTGAGGAGATACATGCTGTGTTGTCGTAATGCTTAAGATGACAAGATCATCTAGTTTTTACATCCCCATACGGATAATTTGTTGCGTGATTCCAAAAATCGCGATTACCAAATCGGGTAATCGAAACGCAATTATGAAGAACGG
>JADFOW010000112.1 GCA_022562615.1 Nitrososphaerota archaeon | reverse complement strand
TTAAGAATAGGATTTGCTAAAAAAAATGATGTACTCCTTTCTCACAAAGGCAGTATTGGAAATACAGCTATTGTCAATGATGATTTTAAAACCATTATTCTTACACCTCAAACAACTTACTATAGATTGTCAGGTGATATTCTACCTGATTTTTTATATTATATTTTTCAGAGTTTTGATTTCCAAAAACAACTTTTATCGTTAGGTAAGCAATCCACTAGACCTTATGTGGGAATAACTAACCAGCAACATCTTTTCATCCCCAATCCCGCAACAAAAAAAGAACAAGAAAAAATTGCATCCATACTTTCTGGAGTAGATGAAAAAATCAGTGATTTAGAATCTAAAAAATCCAACCTTGAAATTCTCAAAAAAGGTTTAATGCAAAAACTACTTTCTGGAGAAATACGGGTGATGGCATGAAATACTATATGAGGCAAGCAGGAGTCGAATATGACGAATCCGAACTTCCTGCACTAGAATTGCTTCATGAAGGTCTGGGATACACCTACATGGAACCATCTGATGCCAATCGATTAAGAAAAAAAGACAGTGAGGTGATTCTCTATGACATACTCAAAGAACAATTACCTGAACTAAATCCTTGGATGAAAAAACATCCAGAAGCAGTTGAAATGGCAATAGAGAAAATCAGAGAAGAAAACTTTGCTCATATGCGAAATCATGTAGATACCAATGAAATCATTCATGCAATGTATACAGAACTAAGCATGGATAATCTAATTCCTTTGGAAATTCCTTTTGATTTGGGACATGGTGAGGAAAACCAAACAGTCCATCTGTTTGATTTCAAAGATCCTGAAAAAAATGACTTTCTAGTTACTAATCAACTACCATTTAAAAAATACAAAGGCTCCATCCTCCCTGATATTACCATTTTTGTTAATGGCTTTCCACTAGTGATTATAGAGTGCAAATCTCCAAAACTTGCAGACCCAATAGGCGAAGCAGTTCGAGATAATTTAAAATCATATCAAATTAATGATAGTGGAGCCGATAGATTATTTTTTTATAATTTATTTCTAGTTGCAACATGTGGTGATTATGCAAAACATGGATGTATTCAAGAGGAAGTAGATGAGAATTTTTATGCTAGATGGAGTAGTACACACCCATATAGTGAACAAGAAGTAGAAAACCTTGCAAAACAAAAACCACGAGAACAAGAAAATCTAATTGCAGGAATGCTTAACAAAAAAACATTGATTGATCTTTTAGAAACTTATGTAATTTTTGATAAAGTCGATGACGAAAAAATCAAAAAGATAGCAAAACATCAACAATTCCGTGCAGTATCAAAAACAATAGAACAATTAGAAATCACATTACACTCCACATCCAATCTTGGTGGTACAATCTGGCATAGTCAAGGTTCAGGAAAATCATTAACAATGTTTTGGCTTGCAAAACAAATTAGAAAAAATTTTGGTGATAATCCAATTCTTGTTGTGACTGATAGAACCTCACTTGATAATCAAATTCACATAAATTTTCAAGCTGCAGGATGGAATAAACCTATTAGAGTTGATGATTCTGATGAATTAATTAACGAGTTACGTAATCCTCAAAAAAAGGTACTAATGACTACAATTCAAAAATTAGGATTAAAATCAAATCCTGATGTTTTGACTGATCAAAGAATTATTGTTCTAACTGATGAATCACATAGAACCGAATTTGGTCCTACTGCAACAAGAATGAGAAGTGCATTACCTAATGGAATTTTCTTTGCATTTACTGCAACTCCAATTGAAAAGCCACCCAAGAGAAATGTCTTCAAGACATTTGGTGATGAGATTGACAGTTATTCCTGGGCTGAATCAAAAGCAGATGGAGTAACTGTCGGTATAGAATACAAGCCTAGATGGGTGCCAATTGAACTGGAAGATGCCAAATTACTGAGTGCAGAATTTGAAAAAAAATTTGCCAAATTTTCTAAAAAAGAAAGAGATGCGATAAAAAGAAATCAAGTACAGATGAAGAATTTACGTCGAGCTACTGAAAGAATTAACACCATTGCCAAGCATATTGTAGCTGACTTTAATGAACGAGTTGGAATAGAGAATTTCAAAGCAATGATTGTTGCATCCAATAGAGAAGCTGCAGTCCGATACAAAAAAGCACTAGACTTGATTCCAAATCATCCAAAATCTATGATTATAATGACTTCAGATTTTGATGAAGTTGGAATCGAAGGAGATAGTTGGGATAAATATTATTTTACGCCAAAAGACAGAGAGAGAAAATCAAAAGAGTTTACAAAATCAGATTATGATTCAAAGATATTGATTGTATCAGACATGCTTCTAACTGGATATGATGCTCCAATAATTCAGACAATGTATTTAGATCATAAATTAAAAGAGCACACATTACTTCAAGCAATTGCCAGAGTTAATCGAAAATACAAAACCAAACAATTTGGTACCATAATTGATTATGTCAATGTAGCAAAGGAGTTAGATGAGGCAAAAAATATGTTCAAAGTCGAGCAAACTCGAGACTTTACATTTGATAAAGATCAATTAGTTGCAGATCTTAAAATGAAATGGAGTGCAGCTATGGCTGATGTTAAAGGAATAGACCCAACTGATCGTACTTCGGTATTAACAAAATTTGTAAATCCTCCTACACGAGATATTTTTTACACTCATTACAAAAAGTTT
>JADFOW010000111.1 GCA_022562615.1 Nitrososphaerota archaeon | reverse complement strand
AATTTTGTTAGATATATCACTGTACTTGAGAGCACTAATGTACAAAATACGATTAAAAATACTAATTCTCCCTCCATGTATCAAGTAAGTTGAAAAGGTTTAATAAAGTTTGTCTCAACCTTTACTCATCACAGTATTTCATTGGATAAGACGAAAATCTCTAGCCTGAGAAGGTATTACCTAGTATTATAAGATATCTCTCTCCCTAATTTGATAATAAAATCATTTCGGCAGTAAGTAATACACTTTGATTTCTAAAAATGAAATTCAAGACTATTGAATTGTTCTAGTTGTATAAAAATCAAAGGTCACTACCAGAAACCCCGTGAGGAACTTTCGTATTACACTGGTAGTGGCATTTCTTAGTTATTCTAAGTTGATTATATGTGCTCCACTGTAATTTTGTTGACACCCAGTGTTTTTCTATTTTATCAAATCCGCATTGAAACTTATATCTCAGTTGGTAGTGTAAATCGTATGATTCCAACTCCTTCCAATTCCAATTTTCGAAATACAATTTTTTTCCGTCAGTTTGTCTTGATGTGTAGCGTATTGTATCAAATGAGTAATCATTTAACATTGGTCTTAACATATTCGTTAAACCAATCCATTTTCCCAAACCGAGTAATACAGGTGATATTACATGCCAGCCTTTCGTTGTCTCATAAAAATAAACTGATAGATTTCTATGTTTGTAGACCTTTAAGACTGATTTCAAACTCTCTAATTGTTTTGTATCTACATCAGAAAATAAAAAAAAGTAAGGATTTCCATCGTGTATAGTGACAGAATTTATCCCAAAGGTAGGAACATTTCCAACGCTACCTGATATTGGTCTTTGACTCCAATTTCTTTCAGTAGTTTTGTTGTCCATACCTTTTTTACTACAAATTTTCAGTTTCTTCATATGATTTTATGCTATCATTCCACTTACTCCATTTGATTTTTGCCATAATTTGGAATACTCCCTTTTCAGTACAGCAAGCACTACAAATATCAAATGATTTTGTCAATCTAGTTGCTAAACTTTTGAATTTCATAGTAAAACAATTAGTTTGTTTGATGTTTTTCTCACATAAATCACATATTTTTAAATCTGCTATTTCATTTCACCTCCTTTTTTAATAATTTGCCAGTTGCCCAACTATGGAAGGAGAAACATGACTTGCATTGGTACCCTATTGGATTATTATCAATGATTAGATTCTTGAATCTCAGTCCACATCTTTGACATTTTGACATATTTAATACTGAAAAGGAATCTTTTTAACATGGTACAGTTTAAAATAATTGCTCTGCTAGGTGGTGATTCTAGACTCGACAGGTCGAAAGTCACAAGTACTCGTAAGGGGAAAAGTCAAAATCTAGTCAAGGTAGGAATAGAGAATGAAAGATAACTTTGATTTCGCTCAAAGGGAAAAATAGTAATCTGTTTGTCTATGTAACTTGGAGTAGCGAAAAACCAAACTGAACATTTGGCAGCGAAACAAGAGTCGTGGAAAAAGTGAAAGTTCGCAAGAACAATGAAACTTTGAAGCCTAAAACATAGGACTACGAGCAATCTTTAAATTATAACTTAATTATTTTGATACATGATAAAATCAGAAAGAACAATTTTGGAATATTTCCCAAATCTTCATTCAAGAACTATTGTATTAATTGGTACCATTTCAGCAATCATTTTAGGAATCTGTGAATCTGGATTAATTTAAAAATGGTTATTTTTAATAAATTAGCATTATGTTACACCCTTTCTTTGACAGGTTTATTGAACTTCTTTTTGTTATTGCCGAAGGTATAGCAATATATTTTACAGTTAGATTTCTGCAATCAAGAGATAAGAAAAAATGAGTGCTCCAGAATTTCCAATAGTAAATAGAATTGCAGGTTTCCCAGTAAAGGGATTACCAACATCACTAAAATCACTTTTAAAATTTAATTTTGGTCAAAACGTTTGGGAGTATGCAAGTGAACCTGATTTAGCACATGGAGAAATATTTATGACGACTCCAAACGGAGGTCAATCAATCTCACAAACATATGTGAAAATTACACAATTTGATACCAATGGAGCATTTAACAAAATGACTGTAGACCAATCTCAAGGAACTATTACTTGTACTGAAGCAGCAGATTATGATGTTGATGCACATATTTCAATTACAGGTGGAAATAATAGAATTATGACAATTGCAATTTTTGTTGATGGAGTAGAACAACCATCAGCAAGAGCTCAAGAAAAATTAGGAACTGGAACTAATGTCACAAATATAACTATAGGTGGAATTATCACTTGTCTCGCTACATCAGTAATTGATATCAGAATTAAACAAGATGCTGGAACAGATACAGTAAATTTGAAAGAAGGTAATATTCACATGTTCTTTATCTAATTACCAATAATTTGACAATCGCCAACAAGCAAAACAAACTTTTAATTTTTTATGTTTAGATTCATCAAAGATATTTTTACATCTACAATAAAATAACTTTGAGCATTGAGGACAGATATGATTCATTGTAAATTTGGATATTCCATAAACAAACAACCATCATCATATTTGTGAATATCAAAACAATCTTCACAGAATACAACACCACAAAAAGAACATTTAGTTTTAACATTTGTTGCACACTTTTCACAATATTTAATTGTCAAAATCTTTCATATCTCCCTGCTGATATATGATAAAAAATAAACCC
>JADFOW010000046.1 GCA_022562615.1 Nitrososphaerota archaeon | reverse complement strand
TATACTTTTTAAACTAGACTTTGTATCTTGCGATATTCCAGACACCTAACCTGTGAGAGTATCTGAAATTCCCTCAAGTAGACTCTGAGATATCTCTTCAAAATAATTTTGAATTATCTCGCCATTTATGGTCATCATGATTCAGCCCAGTTCCCTTCACAATTACTGCAAAGTCCTCTATAGCCATTGTAGCGATCATCCCACAATAACCACGCAGAATTTTGCTCGCAAGTGTGACATGAAATTTGTTCTAGGTATTTCATACCATAATATAGTAATTTTTCAATATAACCCTCTGTTAGAAAAATAGGTAAACAATTAGCTATCTTGCTAACAACAGGTTATCTCTGATTTTGGGTATACTAGGGTATGATGTTAAGGCCAAAAATAGATGTGGGCATAAAAGATCTGAGTGTAAGTGAGACAGAGTCTTTTTTGGATGATAATATCATCTCATTTGAAGAAATTTACCAAAATTATGCTGTAGGAATAGTAGATGTGGTAAATTCTACGAAGATCATATCAAGACTCTCCCAAGAAAAGGCCTGCCTCTATTACAGCGTATTTCTGAACACAATTGGCTATATCGCCCAAAGTCATGGAGCGATGGTTGTAAAAAATATTGGTGATGGGATCTTGTTTTATTTCCCAAAAAATTCCCCTAAAAGTCTTGAATGTGCCCTAGAGTGCGCCACAAAGATGCTAGAGGCGTCCGAAATGATAAACAAGATCTTCCAAAAAAGAAAGATGCCCAAAATTCGATACAGGATAAGCCTAGATTATGGGCCACTCATGATTGCAAAATACATGACTTCCTCGTGCAAAGACATCTTTGGTCCTACAGTGAATCTATGTGCAAAGCTAAACCATATTGCAAAACCAAATGGCTTGGTACTTGGCAGTGACATGTACCAGATTGTAAAAAAATCAAGGCAATACAGATTTAACGAAGTCGATAAACTCCAATCAACCTTGAAACAAGATTATCCTGTTTATTCCGCTGAAAAAGTTTAGTACCAGCATAATAACGTCATATTATGGGTCACAATCTAGAAGACTATGCACAGTATTTTCTAGAGGTCTCTAGTGAGCAGAGATTAAAGATAATCCAACTGATAAGTGAGAAAGGGTATAGGCTATCAGAATTAGCAAAGAAACTTGATGCGACAACCCCCGAGGTACATCGTAACTTGGAAAGACTTGAAAAATCTGGGTTTATTGTTAAAAATGTAAAGACTCATTTTGAATTAACCACACTTGGGCAAATGGTGCTGGGTCTGATTCCGAATCTAGTCTTTATTATAGAAAATAAAAAATACTTTTTAGATCATCCCATTGATTCACTACCACACAAGTTTATCTCAAGGTTTGGAGAGCTGTATGAATGCAAACTCTTGACCAGCTATGCTGATGTCTTTGAGAACTGGAAAAATATCTATGAGAGCTCAGAGGAGTACATCTACAATATACTGTATGATGTGCCATACTTTGATGACTTTACAAAGCCGATATTCAACAGACTGTCTAGTGGTGTCAAAATGAAATCAATATTTTACGAAAAAGCAATAGTTTCAAGCTCTAGAGGAGAGGTGGTTAAAAAACTAAAAAAATTCATCGACAATGGTGACATTCAAAGAATGATGACAAAAAAAATCGGAGCTGCAGTAGTTCTAAACGAGAAGCAGTCGTGTCTTATTTTTCCAAACAAGGATGGGAAACTTGATGCAGGTTATGCCTTTGTGGGGGATAGTTTTTTGTTTCATCAGTGGTGCTTTGACTACTTTAATTATTCCTGGTACAACGCAACGCCCTTTGTTGAGACAAGGCTTGAAAAATCCTAAGTTGGTAAATTTCTCGCTTTAGAATTTCATCAACAAATCTATAATTGTAATAAAATAATATTACACAAAGACATCCTTAATACTTTCTTTTGTTCAGATGGTTCAATGGCAGTTACAGCAAATAAAATTTGTAAATTTTGTTCGAAGGAGCAACCAGAACTTAATTTACGTTGTGTTAGTTGTAATACCCGAGAATGGAACTAGCCTCAAATTATTTAAAAATTTCAATACAAAACTAACTCTTTACATAATGCAAGTTTTGCTAAATTAACACATTGAAATTTACATATATTCGTGCATATAATGAGAAAAATTTGATTGCAGAGGTTGTAACTGAATTATTGCCTCATATAGTAGAGTAATGTATGTTGATGGCTCAGTTGACAACTATAAAGTCAGCACTAGAGATAGGGGATGTTGTAATTACTTTAATTATTTCTGGTACAATGCGACTCCCTTTATTGAGACTAGATTAGAACCAAAAATGGTGTGACTCCAAATCTGAAAAAAGATTATATGGTAGAAAAATCTATCATTTGGTAGATATATTTACCAAATAGAAGGAAAATCTACCAATCATGAAACTGCATAATTATTTAGAACAAGTACTAGGAAACAAGATATCGATTAGTGTTCTTCGTACTCTAATCAAACACACAGGCAAGATCTATACCGTTAGAAAACTAGCGAATGATGCAGGTGCATCGCATCCAGAGACATCAAAAATAATTAAACAACTTGAAAAATTTGGTGTGGTTAAAATTCAACCAGTAGGAAATGCCTATCAGTTATCACTAAACAAGAAAAGCTATGTGTTAACCAAAATCATAGAACCAGCTATTAAAGCAGAAGAGCGAACTCTTGACGAAGTCATTTTAATATTAAAAAAATATTTTGATACAGAAAAAACTATTACAGCAACAATCTTTGGAAGTGTTGCCAAAGAAATAGAAAAAGAAGATAGCGATATAGATCTTTTAGTTATTACAGATGATGTTGAAAAAGCAAATGCAATAATTGCAGATGCACAAGAAGAAATCGGTTTAATATTTCACAGTAGGATATCTCCACTTGTATTTTCTAAAAAAGAGTTAAGATCCAAGAAGAATACAAACCTTGTACGTTCTATAATGGATAACCACATCATGGTGACGGATAGAAATCTGGAGAACATGATATAGATGGTAAAAGCAGTAAATCCTGGAAAGGCAGTAGGATATATGACAAAAGCAGAAAATTCTCTTCGTATGGCAAAAATTGGAATAGATCAACAAGCGTATGATAATGCTATAATGAGTGCAATTCATAGTGCAATTAATGCACTTGATGCCCTCACAACGTCTTATCTAAACAAACGTGCATCTGGTTCTCACACAGATGTGCTTGAACTAATCAAAGGCATATTTTCTTCTAATGAATATAACGATATGAAAAAACAGTTCATGTCTTTGATTGGGAAAAAGAATGAAACAGAATATCAACCAGATTTGATGAGTCAAAAAGACGCACAAATTGCAATAAAATGTGCTGAAAGAATTTTATCTAAAGTTAAGGCTAAAATGAATTAATTAGTAAAAATTTGCTTTTTTTTTACTATTCTACATCTGCTGTTGATTATGTAAAATAGACATTTTACAGACAAATTGTTAAACAAAAATTCAAGGTACCAAGACTCTTTGACAGAACTGAGTGCCAAACTAATCCTGTAAACTCTGAATCTTCCTTTTTCTTTTACCCCTACATTTTCACAAGAAATGAAATTTATATAAATATGTAGGGGTAACTAATACTATGAGAATAAAGAAAAAACTTCTCAAGGGTAAAACATACTACTACCTTGAGCACAGTGTGCGAGAAGGCAAAAAAGTTCAAAAAAAAGAAAAGTATCTTGGAAAAAAAATTCCCTCTGACATTGAAAAAATCAAGAAAGACTTTGTTGATGAGTTATACAAAGAAAAATGGTATGTAAATGTAGATAAAATCAAGAAAAATTTTTCTAAAGAACATAGAGTCCTGCCAAAATCTATCAAAGAAAAGCAACTACAAAATTTTACCACAAGATTCACATATAATACTCAGAGAATTGAGGGTTCTACTCTAAATCGAAGAGAGACTACTGAACTTCTGGAAAAAGGAATTGCACCAAAAAGTAAACCAATGAGAGATGTGCAAGAAGCAGAAGCACATAGAGACTTGTTCTATAAAGTACTAAAATTCAAAAAAGCACTTACACAGCAAGTAGTACTTGACTGGCACTGGAATCTATTTAATAAAACAAAACCTGACATAGCCGGAAAGATAAGAAAATATCAGGTAGGAATAAGTGGAAGCAAATTCATTCCACCTTCCCCTGTTGAGATATATCCTATGCTGACTGAGTTTTTCCAATGGTACAAAAAAAACCAAGATATACTTCATCCTATCGAGCTTGCCGCATTGGTTCATCTAAAACTTGTAACAATACATCCATTTGGTGATGGGAACGGTAGGATCACAAGACTTGTAACGAACTTTGTATTGAACATAAAAAAATATCCCTTGTTTGATATTCCATATGAGAAAAGAAATAGTTACTATAATGCATTAGAAAGGTCACAAGTTACAAAAGATGATAAAATATTTCTCCAATGGTTTGTAAAACGATACATAAAAGAATACACGCCATACCTCTAGATCTGAAAGTTTACTATTCACTGCAATAAAGTTTAGAGATTTGAAATGATTTTGCAAATCTCACTTGTGGATTTCATTTTTAATTATGTCCTAGTACTGAACTAAAACAACAAGACACTTTGACGGCCTATTCCCAAAAAAGGAATGAATCTAAGAGAACTTGAATCTTTGACAACTTTTTTGTAATTATGTTAGGTTTACCAGTATTTTTTTTGGTCATCTATCATTTTCATATAAAGACCATACATTGGAGTAGTCTTAGGAACCTTTCCTGATTTTGAAGGCAAATCCCAGTCTTTCTTTTTCTTTACCACGTTTTCATTCCACCATTCTTCAAAAAGTGCTGGTCCTACAATCTCTGGCTGAACCACAAGCTTAAATTCTGTACTGTATCCTTTCTGACCCTTGGAACCAGTGTGAGACTCTAAGAGACCAGTGTTTTCCAAGTCCTTTAGGAGTTCTGAGAATCTACGGTAAGATACAGATTTTGTGTTGGTTAATGGCATGTATTTTTCGTACAAGGAAGAGGTAGAATGCCAGTCTTTTTCAAGACCAAATGTTTTTTTAGCCAAAACTAAACATGCTACCTTACTATGATATGACAAAGTCTTTAGAACATCATGTATCCTGTCTTTTTGTATTTTTTCAGATGCCAAATCAACATGACTTTTATTGATCTCTTTTTTTTCCTGTGAGGCAATCTCTGATGCAACCCTAAGCAAGTCTACTGCCCTTCTTGCATCACCATGCTCTAAAAAGCTAAGATTTGCACAATGTTCTAAGACTTTGTCATCTATCTCTTTTTGAAAAGCATCTTTTGCCCTCAGCCTTAAAATTTTCAAAGTGTCTTCTTTTGAATATGGACTGAAGAATATCTCAGAGTTTCCTATTCTTGATCTTATCCTGTCATCTAGTTCATAGTCACTTAGAACATTGTTTGATATTGTAAATATCATTGAAAGATAACCCTTCTCTTTTAGTTCTGTCTGCATTTCAACTAGCTTGTAAACAAAATCAGAAGGGTTTCCCCGCTTGTCATAAAACAAAACATCAAACTCATCTAAAACCAAGACAAACAATTTTGTTTTCTGATTAAAAGAGTTTAGGATTTCTCGCTGAATTGTCTCCATTGCCTGATTCATACCCTGAGCGCTCTTGAGACTGGGTTGGTCTAGGGCATTGAGTATCAGATTTGCTCCTCCAAAAACTGTCTTTGCCTTTCTCAAGTTTACAAAACACAGTTTTACCTCTGGGATATATTTGCAGACAAACTTTACAAGAGTCGATTTTCCTGTACCACTTCGACCAAAAATTGATACAAGTGGTACAACATGTCCGTCTTTGTATCCCAAAAGATATCTTACTATCTGTTCTACCTCAGTTTTTCTGGATACTATCTTTGAAGGAAGAATTAAGGTATCAAATGCTGACTTTTTTGCATATTCTTTTTTTTCCTGGTTGACTTTAGTGATTATTTTATCTAGCCAAACCTCTCCCATGTATTATTTTACTAGAAACACATATATAAATATAAATTTACGCCTAGATAGACAGATACATTCTCGCTTTATCTCAAAATTATGAGATAAGACTGTTTAATGATCATCTATCATTTTTTCGTCTCAGACCTAAATTGGTTTTTAAACAAAAATGTTAATTTTTATATACTATAGTATACTATGGTATATTGTGGTATAATGTCTGCTACTACAATGAAACTCTCCATTAAGACCAAAAAACTACTCGAAAAAAGAAGAAACTATCCAAAAGAACCACTAGAGTATGTCGTAACTAGACTACTAGAGTATCACGCAGAAAATGCAATTTTAACTAAAGACGAAATCAAAGATGTTCAGCAAGGATTAGAGGATATAAAGTCTGGACGAGTATACACAACTGAACAGCTAAACAAAGAACTAGGATTATAGAGATTTGGTTTGGCAAGTTGTATGGTCAGAGAAATCTGTCAAACAATTAAAGAAACTCGATAAAAAAAATGCTCGAATAATACGAGACAGGGTTTTAGAGATTAGCAATGATCCTTACAAAACTGTAAACCGTTTGGTAAATGTAGACCTTTATTCCCTTCGTATAGGCCAATATAGGATAATCTTGGATTTAAAACGAGAACAGTTGATAATTTTTGCACTAAGTGTTGCCAAAAGAGGTCGCATTTATGATCGCCTTTGATTTTTATTAAAAATAAAACAAATCAGTTAGTATGAGAAACTATCTTCATTTTAAAACAAAGATTGAATTTTCCTAACGAGTTTATCTGCTGTCGATAAAAAAGTAATCTCACCATTTGCGCACAAAAAATTTACTATGACCTAATTCAATTAGGATTACTCAAATCTTTATGGGGTCTTCTAATTTCCTGATTTCAGTTTTTGTCTGTCTTTGCAATCTTCTCAAGTATGTGATTCTAGTTTCCAGTTGTTTGAGTTGTATTGTCTTGATTTCTATTGGCTTTATTCTAAGTTTTAGGGATTCCTTGTCTGCTATTCTTTCAGATACAAAATCAATAGTATCTCTTATGTTGTGAATCAACGGATTTTCTAGATTAATACTGTAGAGTTTTGGTTTTACAGAGTTTGGGTTTATCTTTAGCATGCCCATGTCTAACAAATCACCAAAGTATTTGTAAAATGTAGTCTTTGACATTCCTAAATCATAAATGATCTCCATAGCAGTGAACTCATTTTTAGGAAAACTAAGTAAAAAATCCACGATCTTGATCGTTGGAGATTTACCGTATATTCTAAATACTAACCTCTCGGAGCCTTCCTCGTTTCGTTTTTTTCTCCTCATTACACATATTGGTTTTTGTTCCTTTTATGTATTGGATGTGATTTTTTAAAAACTAAAATTATTTTTCAAAAATTAAATACAGTTATCCAAGTACATTTTGCCAATCATTTTTTACGATATTTCCAAAAAAATCTCTCTTACCATTTTTTGCCATTTAATTCAGGCTCAATTCAATTCAGATAAATGGTATATTCCACATTTGAAAACCCTACTATTTACATACTTGAACTTTAGTTAATCTAACACATTGAAATTTGCCTGTATTCCTGCATATAACGAGGAGCATTCAATTGCAAAAGTTGTTACAAAGTCACTGCCTCATGTGGACAGAGTAATTGTATGTGATGATGGTTCAACTGATGACACTGCAAAGGTAGCACGAGAGGCAGGAGCTACGGTAATTACTCAAACTAATCAAGGGTATGGTGCCGCAATTTCATCTTTGTTTGATTATGCAAGAAAAGAAAATGCACGGATTATGGTTACGTTGGACGGGGATGGACAGCACAATCCAGACCAAATTCCTATACTGGTTGATGCGATTACAACTCACAATGTAGATGTCGCAATTGGTTCTAGATTCCTTGATGATTCCACAAAAACATCAGGATACCGCAAGACTGGGATTAAAATTATCACATCAGCAACAAACTATGGCACAAATTTCAAGGTATCTGATTCACAGTCTGGATTTCGAGCATACTCAAAGGATGCAATTGACGCAATCCATCCAACTGAGCAAGGAATGGCAGTGTCTACTGAAATTTTACTAAAAATATCAAACAAGGGATTGTCAGTTGCTGAGGTTCCTATTACCGTATCATATGAGGGAGATACCTCTGAACAGCATTCTGTATCTCATGGAGTAGGAGTGTTGGCAAACACCATAAAATATGTGTCAATAAAGCATCCACTGCAATTCTATGGTATTCCGGGACTAGGATTAATTGTTGTAGGAATTGTCTTGGGTGGAATATTTTTAGATAGATATCTTAATGACGCAACAATATTTTACGGATCTCTTATGGGATCAGTTGTGCTGTTCTTGCTTGGGGCAATACTTTCAGTTACTGCAATCATATTGTTTTCAATGGCAAATCTAATTAGAGATAGGTACTAGAATTTCAAAAAATTTGCAGTAATGATACTTTAAGCTTACTAGAGAGTCATCCTTGCTAGTTAAGTACTCTATTTCAAAAATTTTTGTGTGCTTCCACTAAAGACAATATTTGTGATTTCTGTCTTAATTTCTGGTCTGATATTTTCACCTTCATACTCTTTTGCCCAAAGCAATCAGGATGATAATCCACTGTCATCGTTTTTTGAGTTTTTTAGGCAACTTTTCTCTTTTGATGATGACTCAGAGACTGTAATAGAGTTTAGAGATGCAACCATAGTTCAAACCAGCGGTACTTCCTCTACTGATACTACTCCAAATAATATTGCACCAATAGCTAATGCAGGACTTAACCAAACTGTTTTAGAGTTTGCAACTGTAACCCTTGATGGTTCAAGCAGCACAGATGTTGATGGAACTATAGTATCATACCTATGGACTCAACTCTCTGGAAAACAAGTAGTTATTTTATCTCCGACAAATGTCAATGCCACATTTATCGCACCTGAGGTAAATTCATCAGGAGAAATTCTGGAATTTAGTTTAGCTGTTGTAGATAACTCTAGCGGTACTGATACTGACGAGGTTAAAATTACAGTAAATAAAATTGATGCCGGATCAGGTGGTGATGGACCAGGTGGTGATGGACCAGGTGGTGATGGACCAGGTGGTGATGGACCAGGTGGTGATGGACCAGGTGATGAAGGACCAGAGAACAATGATAATGACGGAAAAAATAAAGTAACAATATGTCACATTCCACCAGGAAATCCTGATAATGCTCATACCATTACAGTTGGAGAACCAGCAGTTATTACTCATATGACACAGCATGGTGATACCCTAGGAGAATGTCCTACTTTGTCTGGTGAGAATTCAGAAAATAATTCCAACGATGGCGACAAATCTAACAAAGAAAACAAAGGTAATTCAGGTAAAGGTAATTCTGACATAGATAATTCTGGCAAGGGTAACAAAAACGACAAAGATGAGAATAAAAATAAAAAAGACAACTCTGACAAAGGTAATTCTGGCGTAGAAAATTCTGGCAAGGGAAACAAAAACGACAAAGATGACAATGAGAAATCAAACTCTGGAAAAGGAAACAAAAATGATAATGAGAACAAATCAAACTCTAAGCTAAAAAACAATAACGACGATGAGGCTAAAGTTGAGGATAACGAGCATGAAGACGAAGATGATGAGATGAAGACGAACATGAAGACGAAGATGATGATGAAGACGAAGACGACTAGATTACTTTTTCCTCATAAACTCTAGAGTAAATTAATCAATTCATCTTGCAATTTTTGTTTGGCAATAAACCCCAACTCATTTTTTGCCAATGTTATATCTGCAACACTATGTTTTATCTCATCTTTACTTTGCTCTCTATGTTTTATTTCAATTTTTTTCTCAGCAACTACTAGAACTATTTTTGCTAGTTCATTAACAGAAATAGAACATCCAGTTCCAATGTTGTATACGTCTCCTTTTTTCCCCTCGATGTTTTTAATCGCACATTCAAAGGCTACTACCACATCAAAAATTGACACAAAGTCTCTTGTTTGTTCTCCATCACCATTGATTTGAATTGGTTTACTTTGTGAAATATTTTCAATAAATTTTGAAATTACCCCTGCATACTTTTCATTTTGTCCCTTACCATACACGTTAAACATTCGCAACGATACTGCATTAATATCAAATTCCTTTGAAATTTTTTTTATATTCTGTTCTGCTGCTAATTTACTCTTACCATAAGGTGATGAAGGATTAGTTTTTGCATTTTCATTTACTGGAATCTTTGACTCATCATACACTGCAGCAGATGATGCAAAGATTATCTTTTTTATTTTATTTTCAATGCAGCACTTCATTATGTTATCAGTTCCCGTTACATTTACCTCATTTGTAATCTCGGGGTGAATTACAGAGTCAGCTACATCGGATTTTGCAGCGAGGTGAATTATCAAATCAAACTCAATGCAGGATTTTTGCAACTTTTGATAATCTAAAATATTCTCATTTACAAATTTAGCCCCCTTGTCAATTAGCGACTCAATATCTGGTTTTGAGCTATTTGAGAAATTATCATAGATTGTAACCTCATTATGAGGCAACAAAGAACCCACAAGATACCGTCCTATGAAC
>JADFOW010000009.1 GCA_022562615.1 Nitrososphaerota archaeon | reverse complement strand
CTGGCCAAGAAAATACATTGCAGACCATGAAGGATACATCAGATATGACCACATTGGAGAGGGCGCATACAAAGAGACAGAGAAAGTTATTCAAGAGTTGCTAAAAGAGAGATCCTTATCACTTGGCGTACAGATGGCCTCTGCTGAAACACTTGTAGACATTGAAGAGTTTGAACATACGAACTTTAGAAGTCCCGAATTATACTTTGGTTACAAGTTTGCTCAAGGAAGAAATCAGTTAGGAAGTTCTGAAGGATTTAATCAAAATAAAATTACCACATATGGTGAACCCAATAGTGTGCAACTCCATAAATTCTACCCAGTTGGTGATTGGTTAAATCTTGAGGACAGTATGAGATTAGAATCAGATTCAGGATCAATTTTGGTTCGATATACTGCAAAACAAGTCAACATTGTCACTGCAAACAGTGCAGAGTTGGAGATTTTTCTGGATGGCCTTCCACTAGATGAGAAATATTCTGGCTCAGACATTGATTCAGGAAATAAAATTACAGTTACAGATGCGGACCTGTACAACATCATTAGCAGTGACAATTCTTCAACACATGAATTAGAGATTAAGATTAATCAAAAGGGATTTGAGATTTTCACATTTACCTTTGGATAAGGTGTAACCTAAACCCCATGTAACTAGGGGTACACACTCATCGGTGACAAATCAGTTTAAAACTAAATTTCTAAAGAAATTTTGGGGAAAGTAGAATTTGATTAGCAATTCTTGGGATAAGGTTTCAGGAGAAAGTTTGTCACAAAAAGTTATGAGTAAAGTAAGGCCCGTGGAGCCACTTAAAAACAAAATAGAGGTTGCACAAAAAAAATTACAATTACAAATCACAAAACTAGAAGAGATTAACATAAAATTACAAAGAAAACATGATTTAATCTTTGAAAAAATTGTTAATGCGCAAAAATCTAACCATAATGGTTATGCTAAGGCTTATGCAATCGAGTTAGGTCAGCTAAGAAAGATGAAAAACATGGTTAGTGGTGCCAAGTTAGCAATAGAACAAGTTCAGCTACGTCTAGGTACAGTCTCAGAACTTGGAGACGTAGTGGTTACGTTGAGCCCCGCAATGTCATTAATCAAGGGACTGAGTTCCTCATTGAGCGGAATAATACCTGAAGCAAATGCTACAATGCAGGATTTGTCACAAATCTTAGGTGATGTCTTGGCTGGTTCTTCGGTAAATAATACTGGCATTATGGATACAGGAATATCAGAAAATCCAGATACAATAGCAATTCTTGAGGAGGCAAATTCAATTATTGAAGGACAGACAAAGGTCTCCATACCTGAGGTCCCAGATAACCTCAAGCATGAAATTATTCAGAGACGTGCAGAAGATGTCTTAGTGTAAGGAATAACCAAATAATTTTATTTTGATCTCTTTTTACTTTTTTGTACCAAGATTTTCTTGATTCTAGATATTGTTGGATAACTATAACCCCTACGACGGTAATTTGCAATCATCATCTTCCAGTTTTTTAATCGCCACTGAGCTTGCTCAGTCGTGACTGAATGTACCTCTTTTTTGATAATGCTTTTACGCCCAACCTTTAGAGTTCCTGCATCTTTTGCAGACCATCGGTTCTTTGAAAATTTTAATCCTTTTAAAATTTCTACAATTGGCATCTCCTTGAAATATTCTCTTAGTTTTTTTAGTTCCACATCAGTTGGTTTTTGTGAAATAGGTAGTTCAATTTGTGGCTTTTGCACAAGAATACCAGAACTTGATAGTTTAAGAAATCCTCGATAAACCAGATTTTACTAAAATAAAGAAAAGTTGATATCAATTAATCAGCCTAACAACCAAGAAAATCAAGATTTGAATTCTTACACAAGGTATTGTACATTCCAACTCCCAAAATTATTGCAGCAAAGACAGATAGTGGAATAAGAATAAAGATTTTGGTCTTTAGGCCCATAAGAAAAATTCAGATAATGCCTATAAATTTGTCACAGTCTTATTCAACAATAATTGTAAAGATTCCCCTTGTTTTGGGATCTTGCAGCAAGGTGACCATTTCCCTTGGCAAAAGATCAGATGCCTTGTCACATTTTATGGCAAGTGTTCTTGGACATACAAAGTTGCTTTTTCTAATTACAATGTCTTCTGTGTGTGTGAGAGTCAGATCCTTACGTCCCCTGCCTTCTACAATAAACTCGTATTCTGCTACCTTGATTGAAAATTGAACTTTGGATTTGGGATCCTGGAGTTTTTCCTTGAGAGAACTTGGGAGATCAAAGCAGCTGTAAGAGGCATTTACTCCAATTATACAATCGCCTTTTAGAGTAAGGTTGGATGCTTTTGTGATTTCAATGGTTTTTTTGTGGTTAGATCTAATATTTTCATGGCCAGAAAAATTAATCTCGAATCTCACGGCAAAATAGATAGGCTAGACTTAAATTAATCTATCCGACGGAAAAAATTTTGAAATTAATTTTTGCTAAGAATCACTTCATAGTAGAGTAATTTTTCACAAATACTGTTTGTTAGTTTTTATGTAATATTTCATAAACCATTTTAAAAAATAAATCTCGTCATCTTTTAATTGAGATTTTTCTAATGATTTGAAATATGATCTTCTATCGTTATTTTTTATCAACATAAATGGACAGTCATATTTGAATAAAATATAATTCATAATTAGTCTGGAGATTCTGCCATTTCCATCAGCAAACGGGTGAATTGATACAAACTTGTAATGTGTCATCGCAGCAAATTCAACAATATTTTTCTTTGAATCGTGTTTGTTTACCCAATCAAAAAATTCTTTTAGCTTTTTTGGAATTTCTGGAACTGATGTAAACTCTATCTTCTCATTTGTGATTATTCCTACTCTATGTGATCTTGTACTTCCTGCCTCTCCTATTTTTGTTTGATCAAAGATTTCTCTGTGCCATTGAAGTATTGTCTTTTTTGTTATTCTCAATAGCTTTTTTGAGGTAACAAGTTTGATGAATAAATCATAGTGTTTCTGAGTTTCAATTGTATCGATTTTTGATTTTTTCGCAGGAGTGACCCCATGTACAAGTAAATCCTTTGTGTCTGATTGAGAGAGACTTGATCCCTCTATTCTTTGTGTATTGTATGTAAATGTGATTCCAAAACTCTCAAAATTTTTTATTTGAATTGACTGCGGTAGGTTTTTTATCTCTTTTTGGTAATTTTTGATAATTTTTTGTATGTTGTCATTCCACTCTTCATGATAGAATTCTTTTAGAAACTCTTTTTTTAATTGTTCTATATTTTTTGGAATTGTTTTACCTAGATATTTTCTCTTTTCTTTACCCTGTATATTGTGCCTTAGGTAGTTGAATCCTCGCTCTTTTACCACTATAACCATATATTGTATACATACCATAAATTATAAAAAGATTATATTTATTGAATATATAGTATGTAGTATTTTTACAGTCGTAGCTATAAGAGCCTTGAACTAACAGGAAGACCCATTGAATGGATTTGAGATTATTTTTTGGAAAGGGATATGAACTATCAGTTTAAAACCCGCCCCTGACAACAGCGTGCTAAACTAGTCCTGCAAATCCATTTGAAGAGAATTAGAAATTATTGAAAAAATAAAGTCGTCTCAATAAGAGGGCGATCTTCGCTAACTTTAGCCTCAAATAATTTCTTTAAATTATTGTCAACAAAACCAATGCTTAAATTAATCTTCCAAAGCATTCAAATCTAAATGCTTCCTGCACAACAAGGTTACGATAGAGCAATCACTGTTTTCTCTCCAGACGGCAGATTATATCAAGTAGAGTATGCCATAGAGACTGTAAGAAGAGGAACAATAGCAGTAGGCATAAAGAGCAAGGAAGGAATAGTTATTGCAGTAGAAGAAAAACCTAGAAAATTACAAATTTCAGATGTAGCTCAAAAAATATTTCAAATCGATGATCATGTAGGATTGGCTGCTGCAGGGTACATTCCAGATGCTAGAAGCCAAGTGGATAATGCAAGATTCTTTTCACAAAGTAACAAGTTGATTTATGACGAACAAGTTGAAGTTGAGACGATCGCTAAACATTTGGCAGATCAATCTCAACAATTTACACAATATGCTGGAGTTAGACCATTTGGTGTTTCATTGATTTTAGGTGGAGTGGTAAACAAAAAACCTCAACTCTTCCTATCAGACCCAAGTGGAACATACATATCATATGAGGCAATTGCGATTGGTTCAGGGTCTGATCAAGTAACTGACTTTTTAGAAAAAACATACAAGGGTGACTTGTCACTTGATGAGGCAGCAGTGTTAGCAGTGGCTGCCATTTATTTATCAAGTGAAGAAAAGGAAGGGACAGATCATATTAGAATGGCTCAAATTAAAACAGAATCTGGTCTATTTGAAATAGTTTCAAGTGAGATAATTAAAAATTTTGCAAAAACTGCAAAAGAAAAATATCCACCGGATAAGGAATAATTAATTTACATTACCAGTAAAAAATAACATTGAAACTCTCTATTGCAATCCCTGATTCGTCTCTTTCTGATGAGAGTACAAAATTAGACAAATCTAGAAAGATATCAGAGTTTGCAAGAGCCTGCGCTATTTTTAAGATAAATACAATTTACATCTACCAAGATGGAAACAACAAAGAAGATAGAAATTTGATGATAACGATATTCAAATACTTGGAGACACCACAATTTTTGCGAAAACGACTATTTCCTAAAATGAATGATTTAAAATTTGCAGGAGTTTTGCACCCGTTAAAGATTCCAAGTCATATTACACCGGCCGATGCAAAGAAAATAAAAAAAGGGGACGTGAGAGAAGGAATTACAGTAAGCTTCAAGGGAAGAAAATTTGTTGATGTTGGAATTAATCAGCTAGTACCATATTTTGGACATGAAAAACTTGGAAAGAGAGCAACAATACAATTCAAATCAGGTTTTCCACACTTTGAAATAAAACCAATTACAAAAGATGAAGTTCCTGAATATTGGGGCTATTCCATAAAAGAGAGATCAAATCTTTTTTCACTGGTTAAAGAATGGGAGGGATTAACCATCATTACCTCAAGAAAAGGAAAGACTGCAACAAAAGAACAAATTTCAAAATACGCAAACTCTAACAAACCAATTTTAGTGGTTTTTGGTTCTCCCGCCAAGGGGGTTCATCAAATTCTGGGAGGAAAGATGAGTAGTTTACAAAATTCAAAGACGTTGAATTTCTTTCCAAACCAGGCAACCGAAACTGTTAGGTTAGAAGAGGCATTACTTGGAACATTATCAATAATTAATGCATATACTGCAGGATAAAAAAAATTGCGTGAAAAAAAGAATTTTCTGATTTTTGCCATAGGAGTTGGAGTCATTGGGATCATAATAGGAGGCATTACAATTTGGAATATGATAAACGAAATAACGAATCCATAATTTCTGTTTAAGATTGTTAACCACATTATTTCTTTAGGTTAACGATATTCTCATAGGGTTTATTAGTCGGTTATCGACGATTTCGTTTTATCCATGGGAGCTAGAAAACACCATCAGCCAAGAAGAGGAAGCCTCGCATACTCTCCTAGAGGTCGTGCAAAAAGCATGGAGGCAAGAATTCGAGCTTGGCCGGAAGTAACTTCAGAGGAACCAAAAATTTTGGCTCATTGTGGCTTTAAAGCAGGTTGTGTACAAATTGTAAGCATTGATGATCGTGACAAGACCCCAAATGCAGGAAAACAGCTCGTGAGTCTTGGAACGGTTCTTGCCACCCCACCAGTAACAGTTTTGGGAATTAGAGGTTACTCAAAAAATGTAGATGGCGCACATGCTGAATTTGATGTCTATGCAAAAGATATTCCAAAAAAAATGGCGAAAGAAATTACATTAAAAAGCAAAGAAGGTGCAGTTGAAGAAGCAGAAAAACATCTCAAAAAAATCAAAGAAATTTTTGCAATTGTTGCAGTGTCTCCACGTTCGGCAGGATTAGAACAAAAAAAGCCATACATATTTGAGGCATTAGTTAGTGGAGGAGATATTCAAAAACAATTTGAACACGTCAGGGAATTATTGGGAAAAGAAATTAAAATTGACCAAATTTTTGAAACTGGCTCTAGCGTTGATGTTGCAGCAATTACAAAAGGCAAAGGTTGGCAAGGAGTAATACAAAGATGGGGGGTAAAGAGAAAACAACACAAATCAAGAAAGACGGTTAGAGAAGTAGGTTCTCTTGGTCCAATTTCTCCACAATATGTCATGTATACAGTACCAAGAGCAGGACAAATGGGATTCCATCAAAGAATTGAATATGACAAACGAATTATGATTATGAGTAACACTGAAAGCAATGAACTTAAAATTAATCCAGAAGGTGGATACAAACACTTTGGTTTAGTTAAAGGAGATTATATTATTCTAAAAGGCTCAGTTCCAGGAACATATAGAAGGTTGATAAAGCTAAGAAGGCAAATTAGAAATGCGCCAGCTAAGGTATTAAAACCAAATATTTTGGAGGTAGTGATATGACAAAAACAACTACGTTAACACTTACCGGAGATAAAGATGGAGAAATAGAATTGCCATTAGTTTTTTCAACACCATTTAGAAGAGAAGTTATTCACAAAGCATGGACAAATCTAAACTCCCATAAATTTCAAAGACAAGGAAGACACCCAACTGCGGGGATGGACGTGGTTGCAGATACAAATAATCCACCCACGGGTCAAGGTATTTCGCGTATTGCCAGAATGAGAGGGGGCGGTGGAGGTAGACAAGGCCAGGCTGGTGAAGTTGCGTCTATTAGAGGTGGAAGACAGGCACATCCGCCAAACGTAAACAAAGTAATTTACAAAAAACTAAACAAAAAAGAAAACAGACTAGCATTGTGTTCTGCAATCGCAGCAACTGCTTCAAGAGAGCATGTACAATCAAGAGGGCACAAAGTGGACGACATCGAATCGTTTCCAATAATAGTTTCAAATGACTTGGAATTAATTTCTAAAGCAAGTGAAATTACCCAAGTTTTAGAATCTCTGAAACTCTCAAAAGATGTCGAGCGGCTGAAATCAAGAAAACCACGTTCTGGTCAATCTTCTCTAAGAGGAAGAACCAAGAAGGTTGGGAAAAGTGTCTTGTTTGTAATAAAAGATTCCAATAAGATTAGCAAAGCATGTGGTTCAATACCCGGGGTTGAGGCAAGATCAATTAAAGATTTGAGTGTCTTGGATTTGTCACCAGGCTCAGATCCAATTAGGTTAACAGTGTATTCTAAAGGTGCGATTGAAGAGATTGCAAAAATAAAATCAACTCACCTCAATCTAATGGAGAAAACACAATGAACGTGGATCAAGCCAACAAAATCATTTTGAAGCCATACATAACAGAGAAAACATTTGCGATGGTAGAAAATGAGAGTAAGATTTGTTTTATTGTAAAAAGAGAAGCAAGCAAACCTCAAATCGCAGAAGCAGTTAACACCCTGTATAATCAAAAAGCAATTAACGTAAACACTGCAAGAACAATTTATGGCAAGAAAGCCTTCGTTCAATTTGAAACAACAGCAAAAGCTAGAGATTTGGCTACAAAGATAGGAATGCTATAATATGGACCATAAAACCTCAAAACCACAGGTTCAGGAGAAAAAAATTGGTTAGAAAATTTTTATACAGAGGGTTAACAAAAGAGGAACTCGACAATACCTCGCTAGAAAAACTTTTCCTATTATTCAACTCAAGACAAAGAAGATCCCTTACTAGGGGAATCACAGATGGTAAGAGAAAATTAATAGAAGAAATAAAATCTGCCAAAGCAGGTAAATTAAAAACTCCAATCAAAACTCATCTAAGAGATTTGATTGTTCTTCCTTACATGGTAGACGTCACAGTAAATGTTTTTTCAGGGAAGGAATTTGTTCCACTAACAATAAGAACCGAGATGATTGGACATTATCTTGGAGAATATGTAATTACCAACAAAAGAGTAAATCACGGTGCCCCAGGTGTTGGTGCATCAAGATCCAGTCTCTATGTGCCATTGAAGTGATTATTATGGGAAGATTTGGCTATGCATTTCAAAACTATGACACAACAAAACATGTTCGTTCTTCCCTAAGAGAAAAAGACATTTCTCACAAACATGCAAGAGAAATTGCGATCTCAATCAAAGGCCTTTCAATTGAAAAAGCAAGAGACTATTTGCAAGCAGTGGTAAACAAAGAAAGGGCAGTTGCATTTCGTAGATACAAAAATCAAGTAGGCCATAGATCTGATCCTGGAATGATGGCGGGACGATATCCACAAAAATCAGCAAAAGAGTTTATCAAAATTTTAGATAATTTAGAATCAAATGCCGAATACAAAGGAATGGATTTAGATAGATTAAAAATTATTAATGCGACAGTTCACAAAGGCGTTACTGTAAAAAGATTTACTCCAAGGGCGATGGGACGGGCAACGCCAAAGAATAACGTGCTAACGCATGTAGAGTTGGTAGCTCAGGAGATTTAGAATGTCATCAGTCAAAAACGTGATAAAAGATAATTACAACATGATGCTTCTCAAAGATTATCTAAGAGAAGCAATCAAAGACGCAGGATTTTCTCATGCAGAGATTTCAAAGACTCCAACTGGTACAAGAGTAGCCCTGCATGTTACAAGACCAGGAATAGTAATTGGAAGAAAAGGTGCCGGAATAAGAGAGTTGACTGAAAAATTAGCATCAGAGTTTGGATTAAAAAATCCACAAATTTCCGTAAACGAAATTGAAAAACCAGATTTATCTCCAAGTGTAATGTGCAACAGAATGGCATCGCATCTTGAGCGTGGAACCGCCTTTAGAAGAGCAACAATGTGGACAATAAAACAAATAATGGAAGGGGGTGCAATGGGCGTCCAAATTACAATTTCAGGGAAACTAAGAGGAGATCGCTCAGCCTTTGAAAAACACACTGCAGGAATTTTGCCAAGAGCGGGACATCATGCTGAAGTAATCGTTGATGAAGATATTGCACATGTCACCACTAAAATGGGATCAATTGGAATTAGAATTAGAATTGCAATAAAAGAAAAGTTGATTCCAGAGTTTGAATTAAAGAAAGTAGAAAAAGAAAAAGAAAAACCAAAGGAAGTCAAAGTAGAAGAAATACAAGTTGGAGACATTAAAGTTGAAGTGATAAAAGCAGGAGAAAATAAAGACAAAGCGAAGTCAGAATCAGAACAAATTGAAATAGAAGAGAAAAAAATGGAAAATTTAGAGACACTTGAAGAAGAAGAGGAGAAAATGAAATAATGACACGAATAAGAATGAAAACTGTAAAAGCTTTTAACGAAAAAGACCTTAAAGGTAAAATTCAGGAAACAAGAAGTGAGCTTGCTAAATTAAGAGTTGATGGTTCAAAAGGGACACTACGAAAGGAAAGTGGGAAGATCAAGGCTTTGAGACATGATATTGCACGAATGCTTACAGGACTAAACGAGATGAAAAACAAATGATCACGCCTGAAAATATTTTACAACACGAGTTTATTGGACTAAACACTCACATCGCAGAATCTACCAATTCCCAAATTATAGGATTAAATGGCACAATAATTAATGAAACAAAATCAATGTTTACATTAAACACCACAAGAGGAATAAAATTAATTCCAAAATCAAATAGTATTTGGAAATTCAGCTTAAACAATGAAAAAATTTCAGTGGATGGCTCAAAAATTCAAAAAAGACCATTTGACAGACTGGGAGGAAAATCATGACTCAGAATATAGGATTGGACGTAAAGGTACCAACAAAAGAATGCAATGATGTTCATTGTCCCTTTCATGGCACCCTTTCGATTCGGGGGAAATTATTTGATGGGAAAGTAACAGGAGATAAAGCAAAACAAACGGTTACCCTACAAAAAGAAACGCATCTTTACTTTAGTAAATATAAAAGATATGCAAGAAGTACAAGTACAATTCATGCACATGTTCCTGAATGCATCGTTGTTTCCTCAGGAGATCATGTACTGACTGCGGAATGTAGACCAATTGCAAAATCAGTCTCATATGTTGTAGTGGAGGTCAAAGAATAATGGCAAAACAAGCAGGCAAAGGAGTTGCAGAATTTCGCCCTTATGTAACAAGAGTAATTCCAGTAGGAGCAAACATAGTTTGTGCCGATAATACAGGAGCTAAGATTTTGGAGATAATCAACGTGACTAAATACAAGACAAGAGTATCGAGACTTTCAGCAGGAGGAGTAGGGGACTTTTGTAATGTTGTTGTGAAAAAAGGACCAGCAGAACTTCGGAAACAAGTTTATGGTGCAGTAATTATAAGACAAAAATATCCAGTTAGAAGATTAAACGGTGTTAGAGTTTGTTTTGAAGACAATGCCGCAGTTTTGATAACGCCAGAAGGCGAAGTAAAGGGGACGGATATCAAAGGACCAGTAGCAGCAGAAGCTTCAGAAAAATGGCCAAGAGTGGCAAACTTGGCATCAATGGTGGTATAAAATGAAACCAACAAAAATGAGAAATCAGTTGATTTATCGTGCCTCACATGTTGCTAAAAGTAAGCAGGTATCAAGTCATCTATCAAAGGAACTCAAAAAGAAGTATTCAAAAAATAGCATTCGTATTGTAGAAGGAGACAGTGTAAAAATTGTCAGAGGGGAGTTTAAAGGAGTGGATGGAAAGGTTTCAAAAATTTCCATTCAAAAAAGTAGTTTAGCAATAGATGGAGTGAAAAAAGAAAAAACAAAAGGAGAAAAGTTTGATGTGTATGTTCATTCTTCAAATGTTATAGTTACAAGTCTTAACTCGGATGATAAATGGAGAATTTCAAAACTTGAAGGAAAGAAGCCTGCTTCAAAATCAAAAAAGACCACAAGTAAAGAAGCAATAGAAGAAAAACCCCAAAAGATTGAGGATGAGAAATAATGGTAAGCATTTCTGGAAGTAAAAAACTCAAGAGACAAATGGCTCCTCAGTTTTGGGGAATTAACAGAAAAAACAAAAGATTTGTAATTACAGTAAGACCTGGACCACACAAAAAAGAATTTTCAATTCCAACTGCAGTCTTTCTGAGAGATACGTTAAAAATTGTAAATACCCTACGAGAAGCCAAAGCTGCCATTTATGACGGAAAAGTAAAGATTGATGGAGTTGTTAGAAAATCTCTTCATCAGGCAATAGGTTTGATGGATGTCGTAGAATTAAAAAATGTTTCAGATATTTACAGACTAGTCCCAACAAATGGAAAAATTTTGAAACCAGTTATAATTAATGAATCAGAAAAAACAAAAAAAATTGTCAGAGTTACAAGTAAAACCACAATCCAAAATGGAAAAATGCAAATAGGATTTCATGATGGCCGCTCTATAATTTCAGACACTCAAGTCAATGTAGGAGACAGTTGTTTAATTCAAATTCCTGATCAAAAAATTCTGAAGGTTTTAAAATTGGAAAAAGATGCACAGGTATTAGTTACACGTGGAGTCAATTTAGGTAAAATCGGGAAATTAGAAACAATTGAAGAAGGAACATTTATTCTTCCAAAAAGAATTCTTTTATCTCTTGAGGAAAGAAAGATCGAAATTCCGTCAGATATCATAATGGTGATAGGAAAAGAGGAACCCGTTATTCAAGTAAAGTGATTCAATGTCTCAAACCACTGAAAACCCATCTAGAAAAATTTCATTAGAGAAGGTCGTCCTAAATATGGGATTAGGAAGATCAGGTGAGGTAATAGAAGTAGGAAAGGCGGCGCTCCACCAAATCTCTGGTAGAAAGCCATCGTCAAGAGCAGCAAAAGAAGCACATAGAGATTGGGGAGTAAGAAAAGGAGAACCGATTGGAGTTGCAGTTACAGTAAGAGGTGAAGATGCCAAAGCCTTACTAAAGCGTCTTTTTGAAGCAAAGGGAAATCAAGTTAAGGAAAGTTCATTTGATAACTTTGGAAATTATTCGTTCGGTATTAATGAGCATATTGATATTCCAGGAGTTAAATACGACCCTAAAATTGGAATTTTGGGCCTAGGAGTATCCGTGTCCTTATCAAGACCAGGATATGCGATTAGGAAAAGAAGTAAACATAAAGCAAGTGTTGGTAAAAATCACGTAATAAAATCAGAAGAGGCAAAAGATTATCTAATCAAAGAGTTTGGGGTGACCGTGGTATAATGCCAAAAGACAGATCATACGAATTTACCGGAAGAAAAAAACATGATTTTGGAAGAGGATCAAGATGGTGTAAACGGTGCGGCGATTATACTGCAGTTATTCAAAAATATAATTTAATGTTGTGCCGACGATGTTTCAGAGAAGTAGCTGTATCTTTAGGATTTAGGAAAAATTAGTGATAAAAATGCCGGCAATAAATATTTTAGCAAATCTATTTGGAACAATTTACAATAACGAAGCTAGGAGAAATACAAATTGCATAATTCTTCCAACTTCAAAATTAGGAATCGAAGTTCTAAAAACCCTGCAAAAAGATGGGTACGTTGGAGAGTTTGAACATATCGATGATAAAAGAGGAGGAAAATTCAAAATAAAATTATTAGCAAAAATTATAAAATGTGGAGCAATCTCGCCGCGATTCAAAGTAAAAAAAGACGAATACAATGCGTGGGAGCAACAGTACTTGCCCGCATACAATAGAGGAATGCTGCTTGTAACTACTAATCAAGGCGTAATGTCACACCATGAAGCAAAATCAAAAGGAATTGGAGGATTTTTGATAGGATATGTCTACTAAACTAGAGGAATTCCAAGAAATTCTAGAAATTCCAGAGGGAATTAACATTACGATGAAAAAGCACATGATACAATTTCAAGGCCCCTTAGGTAAAACATTCAAGAGTTTTAAAAAAATACCGGTAGATATCGAACTCAGTGATGGTAAATTAACCCTCAAAGCCCAAGGAACACGCAAACGAGATTATTCCATATTACACACTGCCCGCTCATTAATTAGAAATATTTTTGAAGGACTAATAGAAGGTTATACAATTAAAATGAAAGTTGTATACGCACACTTTCCAATTACTGTTAAAGTCAAAGAAAAAACCATTTTAATTGAAAACTTTCAGGGAGAAAGGGCTCCAAGGACAACAACTATTGTCGGCAATACCAAAATAATCCCAAAAGGAGACGACGTAATTTTAACAGGGGAGGTCTGGACAGATATTACACAAACTGCTGCAAACATTGAACAAAAAACCAAAGTAAAAAATAAAGATCATAGAGTTTTCTTGGATGGGATTTATGTATATGAAAAGAAAAAAGGGATTGAAAAATAGAATTTCAGAATAATAAGAAAATATCACCCATGACCCTAGATCTTGAATTCAAACAAAAAACTACAAAACTAATAGAAGAAACTCTTGAATTGTACAAAAATTCAGGTGCCTCGCCAAGGGTTGGACAAGTATGGGATTGTAAAAGATTAGGTGATTTCTTGTGTGGTTTTTTTGTAGGAGAGATGGTAGGATCTGCACTAAGTGCTTTTCAAATTGTTCACAAGAGAGAACCAACTGGTGAGGAACATCTTGAAATCATTGAGCTTGTGGAAAGTTACTCAAAAGAAATTTTAGATTTTTTTGCAAAATTCAATTAAGGTGATTTAACGTCTAGTCTAAATGGAATTGTAGCAAGGATTAAATCACTTTTACCAAGGTACAAAAATGTTGCCGCCCTAGCTCAGCGTGGTAGAGCATCCGACTGTTAATCGGACGGTCGCCAGTTCAAGTCTGGTGGGCGGCGCCTAGTATTTCTAAATTCGAGTTTTGAAATATATTATCATTTAGTTGTAAACAAAATTAAATAATATTTCTAAATTCGAGTTTAGAAACATTGATCGAAGAAAACTATATAGTGTATTCAATTAGACAGTATAGATCTAATAGATGATCGCACATTACCAATAATGCAGGAGAATTACATTGGCCAGAATTAAAAGGGCTAACAGATACTGTGTTGATTGCGGTGCGAGGTTGGTGTATTATCCAAGATTATCAAACCCTAAAGCACCAAACGAGCACAGAGTATTGGTATATGCTTGTCCGGACTGCACAAAGGATTTTGAAAAACCAAAAATATTTTCAATTAAAAGAAATCAAGTAGAAGATCCTCTTGAGACAATAGAAATTGAGATAACACAAGTACAGAAAAAAAGTGCTAAAGCAACATAAGAACACATTTTATTGCCAATTTTAATAACAAATTAGATGTATCCTGAAAGAACCAGAAGTAATTTTTGGTTTTTGCTACCAATCCTTCTAGGATTATTTTTTGGTTTTCTAGGATTAATTGGAGGAATTATAGCTTATTTCATTTTACGACAAGATGATCCTAAAAAAGCAAAAATTTGCCTTTATCTTGGAATTGGTTTTACAATTTTAGGAATAATGCTAAGCATTTGGTTGTTGACACTAATTCCAGAATTAGAACCGGGCTTCTACATTAACGCCTAGTAATATTTCAGATATTTTAAAAATGAAAAGAATAACTAGTAAAGATAATGAATATTTCTAAACTCGGATTTAGAAATATTATAAATTGAGTAAGGTCAATCTTCTTTGGATTTAGAATAATATAGAACTATACAGAATGATTGACTGTGAGTAGTAATAGTATGAGAAATAGTGTGGAACGGTGGCTAATCCATGAGAGTCACTCATTTGAATTTGTAAAAAACCCAGAAAATACATTCCACATTCTAATAAAGAATGCAGGAAAAGCAGGCTCCCCTGTAGAAATATTTGAACCAAAAAATCAGCCAGGAGTTATTGTAATAGGCTCCAAAATAGTTATGAAAAATAACCAAATTGTTAGATATTTGGGGTTTAATCCTGAAGAGAAAGAAAGATTTGAGAAAAAAGTAGGGGAATATTGTTACTCTCTCCAGGCTATTCATAAAATGATACAAGAGGACGGAAAACAAAAAATTGGGGTTTATGTGATCTTGGATGATAAAGTAGACATTAATCAGCAGAATCTTTTTCATGCCGTAAATAGAGTGTCGGAGATGCATGAAAAAACTGCGCGATTTCTTTTAAAAACATTTTAAAAAATAGATAATTTATCAGTTCTACGTGGGTCATATCCAAAATTGATCAAATTAAAAACATAAAAAGAAAAACCACAACAACAAAAAAACCAAAAGAATTCACCTATTTTGTAGTAAATATGTCAAGACTTGGAATTTGGGTAATGATCAGGATCCTCAAAGTTATCGATACTACAAAAAAATGGTAAGATCACCATAGACTTGAGAGACAATAACCCAAGTCCTGTAGCTATGGGAAGGTTGATCCTCTTTTTTTAGGTGTTCAAAAAAATATACACACATATAATAAAATGTCCAAGTTGTTTTGAATAATAATATGAAAGAATACTATTTGCAGGCCGGGGAGTTAGGAGAGTTTACCGATATTCCGGGCTATACCGAGGAAAAACAAACAATTGTTGACGAGGAGGCAATCAACGAATCATTTGAGCCAGTAAATGATGCTTTGTCTGGATTTAGAGAATTTACAAGTTGGATAATTGACTCTATTTCAGATTTTCTAAATCAAGTATTTGGAAATTTAATGTAAAATCGACGATTAATTGTTAAACTAAGATCTAAAACCATAGGCCCATTTTCATGAAATATGGTGATAAGTCCAAGTTTTCCTGAATAGTTATTCTCAAATGAACTTATTTTTGGGATTTTGGTAAAACAATAATTTTAAGGAAATTATGATTTTACTCACAATAGCTTTACCCCCCTAGATGTTTAGTCATGATAGGCATGGTGTGGTTTTATTGAAAATGGGCATTTTTAGGGGGGGTTTAGCACTTGTGCTTAACTGTTGTAAGCAACCACAAAACCACCAAGCTCTCCCAGCTAAAGTGTTTTTGGTTTTTTTAGCTAGGCATAAAAGCTAAACCCCATAAAATTAATGATTAATAAAAAAAAGAATGGATTTGTTTTAATCCGAACTTACGATGACTTGGTCAATCACGACACAAACAGGTCCGCCACCAGGAGTATCTGTATCAAGATGGAACAATACGACTGGACCTGAAGGGGTTCCAGTTGTAAATGTTGCAGCACCTGTGAAAACACTAGTTTGAGCTATTGGACCTAATGCAATGCAGTTATTTTTACTTCGTTATCATCTACTTGGGGAACTCCTCCAGGAGATTCAAAAGATAGATCTAATACTTCCAATTGGCTTGCATCTACTCCAGCTATACAATCGGTGTTTACACCAAGTTTTGCATAGTGTTGATGCCAAGATGGGTCATCTGTAGCGCCTTGAAGCTCACTATCCATTAGTCCAAGTTGTTTATGAGACGTGGTAATTACAATGGAATCTCCAGTTGTAATAAATCCATATCCAATCATTCCGCTAGAACCATCCGTTGGAATATTACCTGTGGTTGTTACTTCGAATTTTACACCAACATCCTTTCCTTTTGGATGATCTTTTACTCGAACTTACGCTTTATCCATAGTTAGGTGTCCACCTGCATAGGCCACTCCCATTGTTGAAACCATAAAGGCTGCAGCGATAGAAATTGCCAAGATAGTCTTTGTATTCATTGCTGAAAATGAAGAAAAAAGATCATTTAAGTTATTCTGCCTGTCATTTTAAAATATGACAATTCTAAGCCTGCAATTTACAAAAAAATCAAACCGGCAAAAAGATAACTTGCTTTTAATTAAAAATTTTACAAGAAAAAAAATTTCATGATATGTTTGCACAAAAAATACAACAATTCTTTCTATAGTTTTTTTCGTGTATTTTTTTTCTTCAATTATATTTTGCAAAAAAATCTACGGTTTTTCTATAGTAATTCAAAACCAACCAAAAAATAATCATTAACCCCCTACCCTTTTTGAGCAAGATTATGCCAAATTATCAAGGTTCCACGTCTTGCGCTTCAACTATATACCAAATTTATCAAAAACCAGTATTGGCAAGAATTGGAATGGTGATTGTAATTGCAGCAGTAGTAGGTTCGATAGGAGCTGCCATGTACACGTATACCCAATATCAGGCAAATTTCATTATAGTTAATGAAGGAGAACCAGTGATTGTAGGACCGGTGCAATACATTATAACATTTGAGGGGACTCATCAAGGAAACAAAGAAACACAACCCGAATACACCTTTGTGAAAATCAGAATAGTTGCAAAAAACATCAGCCAAGAAATTACCAGAATGTCTGGTATTCAGTTTTACCTTATTGACGAAAAGGAACAAAAACACGTGGCAGTTTACGGTGGATTTTCTTCAGAAGACTTGATTGATGACAATTTAGAACCAGGAAAACCCGTAAGCTGGACTACACAGTTTGATGTTCCATATGATGAACAAAAACAATACAATATAGTAATTCGTCCAACAAAACAACAGTCAACAGTTGACACTGCAAGGATCTGTCTTACAAACTGCTGATCGCAAAAAAATTTTAATTTTTTTAAAAAATTGTTGTCAAAAATTCCTATTTTTGGGGCAATAATGTTCAACTTTACCCATATAACCGCGATGAATAATCCGAATTAGTAATGGTATCCGCTAAAGCAAAACGAGCAGCAGCAGCTAAAAAAGCAGCAGCTACTAGAAAAAGAAATACAGCAGCAAAAGCAGCAGCTGCAACTAAAGCAGCAGCTTCAAGAAAACGAAGTAATGCTGCAAAAAGAGCAGCAGCTACTAGAAGAGCAGCTCCTAAAAGAAGAGCAGCTCCTAAAAGAGCAGCACCAAAAAGAAGAGCAGCAACAAAACGCAGAGCAGCTCCTAAAAGAGCAGCACCAAAAAGAAGAGCAGCACCAAAACGCAGACGATAAGCTGCTTTTCCAACTTTTTTCTATCAAGAGTTACTAGTGTTAAAATAAAATATTTCTAAATTCGAGTTTAGAAATATTATAATTTTCTAGTCGTCATTCATCCTCAATTCAGGTAAAACAAAAACTCGCTCAGGCTTTATCTTGAAGATAATTCTTTTTTCATTTTTTCTTTTGAAAGGATAGTGATCACTGCCCGTGTATTGCAGAGTTAGTTTGTCTGCATGTTTGTAATCATAGTCTGGAATCAATTTAACAACTTTTCCTCTAATGGTTGTCATGTCAAGTGGATTGTCTTTTGCAACAACTGAAACTGCCACTCGAGGGTCTCGCAAAACATTTTGGTGTTTAATTCTACCTTCTGCAGTATTTACCAAAATAAATCCATCCTCATAATTTGCCCAAACGGGAGATAGTTGTGGTGAACCGTCTTTCATCAAGGTAGCAATATAGACCAGATTTTTATCTTGAAATAGGTTTATTGTTTTTTCATTCATGTGATCTTTGATTATGTAGACTAAATAATTATTTATCCGATACCAAAATTCATTAAATTTTGTAGATTGAAAAAAGAGTTATTTTTTTCCGGTGTTCTCTAATATGCTAGTCATTGCTCTATTCATAATCTCCACGACCAAATACTGAGAATAGTACTTGTGATTGTTATTTTTACTCTTTTTTGATTGTGTGGTCTTGGGAACTAGTCCTTTGAGGATTTTTTCAATTTTAACTGATGTACTTTCTATTATCTTGGAGTATTTTGTATCAAAATCATCAGGTGCAGGATATCCCAACAGCTTAGTCGATGTGCTGTAAAATTTGGTGATGGCACCACGTGCCTCCTCAATTTTTACAAGTTCTATTAGACCAGAATTTTTTAGAATTTCTAAATGATGTCTAACTGTCGTTAAGGCTTTTTTGTAGCCTGTTTTTTTTAGTTCGTTTGAAATTTGCTCGGCAGAAAGTGAATTGAGGTATAAAATTTCCATGATTTTTGCACGTGCAGGGTCTTCAATTGCACGGGCGTGCTCTATGCTTGTGGTAACAATACGGTTTACTTTGATTTGTTTTTCTAGCAATGTAGACATACAGAATACTCCTCAAATTATGATCTAAAAGATCCTTGTATCATATTTTTTTGTCTAATCGCATTAAATTTTATCCATTTTAGTATTTTTCATATCGTTGTTGCCATAATAGATATCGATACCATGTTTTTTGTATCGCTATCATATTCGTTGATGGCACTACAATGAATTTCATATTGATTATGTATTTGTTGTAGCGATACAAAAAATAATAGAAAATCATAAAAAATGTCAATCCAAGAAACCTTTGGCGTTATTTGGGTCAAATCATGCCGTCTTGACGATTTTGGTAGGGTTTCCAAAAATCAAATTTGAGTTGAAATCTAGCTTAAAGTCAAGGTTAGTCACAAGATTACACAATCTTGAAAATTAAAGAGAATTGCCAGTTAATCGCTCATATGCTGCAACATAACGATTTGTCATTTTTTGTATTATTTCTTCAGGTATCTTAGGAGCTATTGGTTCTTCTCCTGCATCTCGTGCATCATCAAATTGTTTTTGATATCCATTAGCAGTTAGCCAATCACGTAAAAGTTGTTTGTCGTAGGCCTCTTGAATTTTCCCAACCTCATAGGAATCTTTTGGCCATAGCCTGTACTCATCAGGTCCAATGGAATCACCCAAGATAATCTCTCCATCTAAAATACCAAACTCTAATTTCAAGTCAGCCAAAATAAAACCTGTATTGTCGGCAACCTTTGTCATCTTTTTGTATATGTCAATGGAGGTTTTTTCAAGCCATTTGTACTGTTCTTCTGAAACTAATTTCATCTCAATTGCTTTTGTTTTGTCAATTGGAATATCGTGCTCTGATTTTGTAGTAGGATCAAAAATTGGCTCATGGAGTTTTGCAGCAAGTGTAGTGTCAGTCCCTGAAGATACTTGTACCTCACCTTTTTTCCATCGGCTTACAAGGCTTCCATAAAAATAGCCTCGAACCACACATTCTATGGGAAGCATGTCCATCTTTTTTACAATAATTTCAGTGTCAGAATGTCTTTTTACAAAATGATTTGGCACTGATAATTCATTGAACCAAAATTCGGCAAATTTGCATAAAACCTCACCTTTTCGTGGGATAGTTTCCTTAAATTTTACATCATATGCCGAAACCCGATCAGAGAATCTGAAAAGTAACGTATCCTCATTGTAAATATAAAGATCCTTTACCTTGCCTGAGGTAAGAAATTTCATCAAAAATCATCAATACACATAAGATTTAACTGCTCGGGAAAATCTAGGAGCCCATCATCCCAACCATCTTTGGAGGGGTTCGATAAGCCTTACTAACAAAGATATCATTATCAGCACTAACCATTACAAACTCCATCGAGTTTTCAGAGGGAGGTGAAAGCAGAATCTTATCACCAGGCTCTAGGATTTTAAGATCAAGTGTATCTCCATCTCCAAAGTTTATGTGAATGTTGGTAAGTGGTTTTGAACCAATGTTTTGTATAGTCACCCGACCAATATCAAACAAAGTCTGCCTGTCAATTATTGGATCGACAAAAATATCATACTCCTGTGTAGGTATTGACATTTTTATAATGTCTGAACCAAAAACTACTGTCATCATTCCAATCAAAGAAACAAGTCCTATGATTAGAATTGTGTAGTTTTTCACCAGAAATATGGGGGCATTCTAATAATTAAGATTGATTATGTGACTTGCACGCCGTTCCAAAACGCTATCATTCCCTTGATCTTCTTTGCAGCATCGTTTGGTTCGATATAATACCAAGCACAGTCTTTGTTGGTCTTTCCATTAACAGTTACAGAATAATAATTTGCCATTCCTTTCCATCCACAAAATGAAGTGAAATCTGTTTTTTGAAAATATTCCATTTTTATGGAATCAATTGGAAAATAATGGTTTCCTTCAACTACTACAGTATCATTGCTTTCTGCAATGATAGTATCATTCCATGTTGCTTTCATGTCTTCTAAACAGAGGATCTGTATTTAAAAAAATTCCCAAATCAATTTTTTGTAAATTATAGGTTTTAGATATTTTTAAAATCGGGCAATATGCCGAGTCTAGATTTTGAAGAGATGACAATTATTGAGATTATAGCTACTGCCAAAATCACTGCAGTAATTGTTCCAAATTCTGGGATAACTCTACCCTCAATTATTTCAACGTCGATAGAATCCTGATATTCTGAGGCTATTCCTTGGTTAGCAGTAACTGTATAAACTCCATCTTCAGTCCATAGTGGTCCGCCAGTCGTGATTTCAATTGTAAACTGACCGCTGGTATTGGGAGTTATTTGTTCAACTGAAACCAAGTTTCCATTTGGAGAGTTTATTGTAAATGTAATATCAGTATCGCGTGTTGCTGCAGTACCAGTAATTGTGATTGTGTTAGAGCCCTCAATGGCTATAGCTGAAATTTCAAGTCCTGGAAAAATTAGTCTATCACCACTTCCAGGTGCTGCAACTGGAGGTTCCTTTACTAATGATTTGCCTGTTACTATGAATTGAATTCTTGCTGAATTATCAACATCCTCATGACTTGCAACGACTGTGTATGTTCCTACCTTATAGCTTGGAAGGGGAGGATGGATTAATCTTTTAAAAACACCCTCACCATCAAATTGAACTAGAGGTGAAAAAATAACTTCGCCATCAGGTCCAATGACTTCCAACTGTACAGGAATAAAATTTGTCACACCCGTTACTGTTCCATATACAAGAATAGTATCTGTGGCTTGAATATTATCCTGGTCAGAATTCAATTCTATGGTTCCCTCTGCAATTGCGGAGGTTACTGGAATAAAAGAAATTGCTAGCAAAGCTAAAACTGCTAACCTTAACATATCATCAATAAAAAAATCTCAAGTATATATGAATTAACATACATCGATCCATAGTAATACTCTTATCAATCCATAATTTCAAAATCACTTTTGGGTCTTAATTTTTTTGTTTAGAGAAATTAATTAAAAATTATTCGACACAAAATTGAAAATCTGATTTCTATGATTCTTGTTATTCACCTTTCATCTCAGCTCTGGTCTTAAATTCAGGAGTTATTCCAAGTGAGTCATAATTTCCGGAAGAGCATGTAAAGCACATTGAGTCTTTTGGGATTCCTACTGCTGCTGCCAGGGTTTCTGCATCATTATATCCTAAAAAATCAGCGCCAATATCACGCCTTACCATCTCAGTGATCTCCTCTGAGGTCATCTCTTTGCCATTTGTAAATGTGGCAAGCTCTTTTTGTGATGGAAAGTCAATTCCGGCATAGCAAGGGAAGTTGATTTGAGGGTATGTGATTACCATGCTGATTTTTTTAGCGCCTGCTCTTTTGAGGGCTTTGATAATTGCCTTTGAGCTTGTCCCCCTAACCAGACTATCATCAACTACAATTACATGTCGACCTTCAATAATTTCCCTGATTGGAATAATCCAGCGATTAATCTCAACTCTGTCTGTCTGATGAGGTTCAATGAAACTGCGTAGGGGGCCTTTCTTGCTGTATCTGTCTTTTAGCAATCCCTCATCAAAAGGAATGCCCAACTCTTGAGCGTATCCAAGGGCAGCAGGACGTGCTGAATCTGGTACTGGAATTACTAGGTCTCCATCTTTAATCGGAAATTTTTTTGCAAGAAATTGCCCTATCCTTTTCCTAGAGACGTAAATATTTTTTCCTTCCATCTTACTTGCTGGATGTGCAAAATAAGTAAATTCAAAAGAACAGTGAGCTGTGGAATTTTCTTTTGAAAATCTTTCTGTTTCCAATCCATCTTTGCTTAGCTTGATTAATTCTCCAGGTGTAACATCTCTTTGTAGTTCTGCGCCTACTGCTGAAAGGGCTGATGATTCAGATGCAACAATGTAAGTATTATCAGACTTCTTGTAGCCCAAAACCATCGGTCGAAATCCTTTGGGGTCTCTTGCAGCATATACAGATTCGTCATCCGTGATAAAAGTAAAACAATAAGAGCCAATCATTTCGTTTTTTAAAATGGAAAGCGCTTTTCCCATTTGTCCGTTCTCAGAAATTAACGTTACTAGCCTTTGTGCCGCAACTAGAGTATCACTTGAATTTTGAGGGGTAAAGGAGCAGCCTCCAACTAGATTTGAAAGTTCTTGAACATTTGCTATGGTCCCGTTGTGTGCAATACACAGATCTTTTACTTTTAGTGGTTGTGCATTCTCAAGGGAGCTCCGTCCCATTGTGGAATATCGTACATGACCAATTACCGAAGGTGAACAATATTCTTCTGTAATTTTTTTAAATTCAGAAGACGCTGCAGATACCAGTCCCAATCTTTTCAAAGGTTCTTTTTTTGGGATTGCAATTCCCCACGCTTCCTGGCCTCTATGCTGGAGTGCACGTAACGCATCAATTGCCATTGGAACTACGTTGGTGCCACTTAGACTGAAAATCCCTACAACACCACAGTTTTCCTTAACCATTCAGTACCAGTTCCCTCAACGAATTTATCCAGGCCTTTTGTGCCTTATCAACGCTTAGATCAATTAGAGATTTTTTTCCGCGGTTAAATTGAATTTTATTCCCACCAAATTTTCCGATCATTCTGTATGATACTTTATTTTTCTGTAAAATTGTTTCTAGCTTCTGAAAGTTTTTCTTTTCTACAACAAGAAGATATCTGGAATGACTCTCAGAAAACAATATTTTGTCAGAATCTAGTTTTTCCCCTGGAACTTTATCTAAGGATATCTGACATCCAATTTGATTAGTCATACATAACTCAAATGCTCCAACTGCAAGTCCTCCCTTTGAGCAATCATGTGCATTTTTGATGATCCCTTTTTTAATTACATGAAGTACTGTTTCCATGTTTCTTTTTGATTCTTTAAAGTCAACTATTGGACAATTCCCTCCAACGAAATGGTGAATATACTCATAATATTCAGAACCTCCAAGTTCATTTTTGGTATCACCAATAATGATTAGACAGTCTTCATCTTCAACCTTTGGAGAGATAAGTGAGTTTTTGTCAATTAACCCCAAAACTCCTATTAGTGGAGTAGGCTTTATGGGGCCTGCAGGTGTTTCGTTGTAGAGGCTCACCTTTCCACCAATACACGGAATTTTAAAGTATTTTGCAAAATCAGTTATTCCCTTTAGTGATTCCAAAAACGTCCAGAAAATTTCTGGGTTTTCTGGGTTTCCAAATTGCAAATGATCAAGCATCCCAATTGGTCGTGCTCCAGTGCATACAACATTTCTACATGCTTCCTCAAAGCATCCAATTGCTCCCTCCCGTGGATTGATGTAGCAATGTTTGGGATTTCCGTCAATTTTGACTGAAAGGAATTTTCCATTATCTAATCTTAAAACAGATGCATCTTGTCCTGGCTTTACTACTGTTCTTATTCCAACCTCGTGATCATATTGACCATAAACCCAAATTTTACTTGCAATGTTTGGAGAGGATATTAGTGCCATCATCGTTTTTGAGAAATTGGAAATTGGACGAAGTTTTTTTTCTTTTTGAATGGTTTCTAGATATGCGGGTTTTTTTGATGTTCTATCAAGAAGAGGCGCGTTTGCTACAATTTCAGTAGAAATGTTTGCAAATGTTTTGTTTCCTTTTTTAACATGCAGAAGGTTTCCTGAAGTAACATGACCAATTACCGAACATGCAATGCGGAATTTTTTACAAATCTCTTGCAGTTTCTTTAATTTTTGTTTACTTGTAATTATTAGCATTCTTTCTTGTGATTCCGATATCATGATTTCGTCAGGATCCATCCCAGGTTCTCTAGTATGCACTTTGTCAACATCCATCTCTATTCCGATACCCAGCGTATCTGCAGTTTCAGATAAAGCACAAGACAAGCCACCACCTCCAAGATCCTTTAATGCTTTGATTAGATGGTGATTTCTAGCCTCAAGTATTGCCTCGATGATTAATTTTTCAATAAATGGATCAGGAATTTGAACTGCAGACCTGTTTTCGGATTCCAGAGAATCTGAAGCAAATTGTGAGCCTCCGATACCATCTCGTCCTGTGGCACCACCCATCAAAACTACTAGATCTCCCTTGTTGGCGTGATTTTTTATTAGATTTTCTTTTTTTCCAAAGCCAACTGCGGCGACATCGACTAGTGCATAGTTTGAATAACACTCATCAAATTCCACTTCTCCACCAATCGTAGGAATTCCCAAGCAGTTTCCATAATCTGCAATTCCAGTTACAGCATTTTTAAAAAGCCATCTTGCTTGCGGATCTTTTTCTATATTTCCAAATCTTAATCCATCAAAGATTGCAATGGGTCTTGTACCAGCTGATAAAATATCACGAATTACCCCGCCCACTCCGGTTGCTGCTCCGCCGTATGGTTCAACTGCTGAAGGATGATTGTGACTCTCAATGTGTGCAGTAATTACGTACCCATCTCCAACATCTAAAACTCCCGAATCATATCCCTTTTCAGAGATAACCAATGGTCCGGTCATCGGCAACATTTTTAGATGTTTTTTAGATGATTTGTAAGAGCAATGCTCAGACCATTCAGCTGCAACAATTTGCAGTTCGGTTGACGTAGGTTCTCGTCCAATTTTGGATTTTAAGTCTACTATTTCTTGCGGTTCTAAACTCAATGTTTAACACCCATTGTACTTAGCAGTGATTCAAAAATCAGCGATGATGGTTTGTTATCAATTGGGTTAATCTCGGACTCGACTGCACGTTCTGGATGTGGCATCATTCCAACAACATTTCCATCCTCGTTGCATACACCTGCAATTCTATCAGAAGAGCCATTTACAACTTTGTCATATTTAAAAACAATTTGATTGTGCTTCTTTAGTTTTTTTAGAGTAGTCTCATCAACAAAATATCTGCCCTCGCCATTGGCAATTGGAATGGGGATTTTCTGATTTAATTTGAATTGGCTAGTAAAAGGTGTGCTATTGTTTTCAACTACTAAATTTGTCCATTTGCACATAAAATTCAATGAGTTGTTTTTGAGAAGTACACCTGGCAATAGTCCAGATTCTACTAGAATTTGAAATCCGTTGCATACGCCCAAAATAGGAATTCCTTTTTCTGCCATTTTTTGAACATCTTTAATGATAGGACTGTGAGCAGCGATTACACCTGCTCTTAGTCTATCACCGTATGAGAATCCTCCGGGAAGAATTACCGCATCTATATTGTTTGGAAGACCCTTCTCATGCCAAAAATATTGAGCGTTAAGATTAAAGACATCTGTTAAAACATGAAACATATCTCGATCGCAATTACTTCCTGGAAAAACTACAACCCCAACATTCACAACAATATTACCTTAAAGAGATATTTAATTTGAATCTGTTCAGAAACTGAATATCAAGAACATTTGGCAACTTTTTGATACTTAGTACTGTTGGGAAATTAGAATCAAGTTAATCGAATACATCTATTGTGACTTTGCTTACCATTGGATTGTAAATGCGTAATTCATCACAAATTTCCTGAATTTTTTTTCCTGCAGTTTTTTTGTCTTTTTCCTTAATGGTGAATTTCAGCATCTTGGCAGTCTTAATTTTAGATACAGATTTGTGACTGCCTTTTAGCACAAGATCATTTAGGATGGTTTCTCCTTCTGGATCACTAATTCCGGGCTTGTTTTCAATGGTCACATGAACAGTGTAAGTAGCCATGAATGTCTTGAAAAATAAAATTGAGGTTAATCTATCTTCCGAATATTTTTTTGCTTTTATACATAAATTGCAAAAGATGTAGATACATGGTTTTGAGGATGAGTTGTTGTATAGCGTCACCCAAAACTGGTATTATTATAGAATTTGGATTCGGGGTTTTTTAATAAAATTAAATTCATTATTTTCATTAGGAATAGTTTTCCAAGAATATTTTTGTTTTAATGTGTGATTTGAGTTTAGGCCTTGTGTTTTTTCAAGCCATCTTCCAAAACTATATTCAATACATGTGAAAAACTCACAGATTTTGAAGAGGTTTTTATCATTTTGGCTTGTAGGTTTCTCAATTTTTCAGCATTAGTATCGTCCAATACAATTGTAACCCTTGATCCCATATTCTTATAATCACTTTTTCATATAAAAGTAATCCTAAAATTTCACCTTTCTCAATTATTTCGCCACATTATAATCATTTACGATGAATATCATGTAAAATTTTGTAGTTTTTACTATGATATTAGTTATTTTAATATTTAATTCTTAGATTCTCAAAACAGTAAAGTCAGCAATCGTTATCATCTATAGTATCATTACACTCTTTTGGATCCAATATATGGAAATGATATAGGATTGATTTTCTGTGAGACATTTGTATTATTTTTCCTATGTTTTTGAGTTAATAAGCGGATGTTTATAAAAAAGCTACTCTTTAGTGCTTATTTCATCTTTAATTTTTCTACAATCTCCATAGAGAATGGATCTGCTTGCATGGAATTTATAATAGAAATTCCTTACAAATAACAATTGTCAAGGCAAAGGTATTGGAAGATAACACCAGATGAAATTGAAAAATTTACCTATAATGAAGACAAAATGCTAAATTGGGAAATTAAATGCATAAGAGAACCCGAAGAAAAGGCAATATTCATTGGCTTGTTTCTTTACAGGCATGGCACTCCATTTGATTATGAGTCGGTGAAAGGTATTACATATTATTATAACAATATCCCTCGCTCAGAATTACCTTCCATTACTGAATTTCTTCAAAAGCGATTTGGTGGAAAAGAGTTGGAAAAGGGGGATAGAATATTCCTAAAAGGTTCGAGGGAAATCTTCTCCGCTAAGGAGATTGCAACGTTGGCACGAGAGATGGAGACAAATTTCAACACAAAGGCAGTAATCTCGTTGGAATTTAAAGACCTTAGCCAAGAAGAAATAAAAGAAAGTGGTATGCCTGAGTCAAAATTACTCCCAATACCAGGCAAATAGATAAGTTTGCTTAAGATAGATAGAACTTAGATGTCCGAGCTGAATGAAATCCGTTATCATCTCGAGGAACTTAGAAAACGTTTACTGAGAATCGTCATAGTTATTGGAATAATTGCAGTTTTTGTACTTACGTTTCATGTGGAACCATTTGAATTTGCAGGATCTACATTATACTATCCATACCTAGAACCGCTTGATAACATTGCCGCACAGATTACCAAACACATGAAAGATACTCTTGTTCCTGAAAACGTACAACTAATTCAAACAGCCCCAGGTCAAGCCTTCTTTGCTCAAGTCTACATTGCAGCTTTGGTGGGAATTGTAGTTGGCATGCCAGTAATTATCAAAGAGTTAGTTGGCTTCATAAAACCCGCTCTAAAAGAAAATGAAATTAATGTTAGCAGAAGTATTTCCATTCCTGCACTAGGATTATTTGTAGTAGGATGTGTATTTTCATATAATTTTGTAATTCCCTACATTCTTGAATTTTTATATCGGTACGGTGAATCTGCTGGCCTAATTACTTTTCTTAATGTGATGGACTTTGTTACATTTGTTTTACAATTTTTGTTAGCGTTTGGATTGTCTTTTCAGCTACCTCTGGTAATGTATGCAATTACAGGATCAGGTATGATTGACGCAAATTTTTGGAGAAAAAATATACGATATGCAATTGTAATCATTGTGATCTTTGGCGCAGTAATTACACCTGATGGTAGCGGAGTAACAATGTGGTTTATAGCGGGACCCATGATTGCATTGTATTTTGCAGGAATGATCATCATTGAGCGTAAAGAACGAAAAAAGTTGAACACTTAAATCTAAAATCAATGAACTGGTATTTAGAATGTTTCTGACAAATATCAGCGCCTTCATTCAGGGTCCAGAGTTGATAATAGTTATAATAATAATTGGCATTTTGATTTTTGGTGCAAAGAAAATACCAGAGCTTGCAAAAACTTTTGGTAAAGCCAAAGGGGAATTTGAAAAAGGAAAAATTGAGGGTGAAAAAGAGCTTAAAGATTTCAAAGAGAAAAGCTCCAGTGATGTTAATGCCAAAGAAACAAAAACAGATTAATTTTCCGCAGTTAAAATTAGTTCATCCATAATCTTTGAAAATTCATTTTCAAACTTGCCTCTTCCAAAAAGCCCTGAAAGTAGCCTGGATCCTTTTGACTTAAAATCAACAGTAACAACAATTCTTGTGCCTTCTGGTGTTTGTTCATACTCTTCAGTGATTTGAGTTCCCTTTGCATCGCCACCAACAATAAAAGTTTCATGAATTGATGGTTCGTCGATTACATGTTTTGCCATTACTATCAACTCCTTTCCAGCAATGTTGAGATGCTCCTCTACAAGAGTGGTGTTTGGTCTAACTGAAATAACCCTTATTGAAGGAAAAAATTGTGGCATGTTAGTTTGAAATAATTTATAATTTGTGGCGATTTCAAAAATTTTTTCTCTTGTTGCATTTGTAAATTTTTCAAACTTTACTTTTGTCAATTTTAATTTAAAAAGTTCCCCATCGTTGGTATAAATCGTGCTCTAAATCAAATTGGTCTAAACATTTACCTACACCGTGGTTTACAATATCATCTATGGTTTTGGGTTTGGTATAAAATTCAGTAACAGGTGGCAAAATTACAACTCCTATTCGAGATAATTTTAACATGTTTTGAAGATGTATTGCAGAAAGAGGGGTTTCTCTAACCATTAAAATTAATTTTCTAGATTCTTTAATTGTTACCCCCGCTGCTCTTGCAACTAATGTTTCATCATATCCATTAGCGATTGCAGATAATGTCTTCATGCTACAAGGTACTACTATCATCCCATCAACCTTATGAGTTCCACTTGAAACACTTGATGCCATGTTTTTCTCATCAGAAGTGTTGGTAGCCAAAGATGTTACATAGTCAGGCGTGTATTCAGTTTCCATAGAGATACATTTTTCTGCCCACTCGGACATTATCAAATGAGTCTCAACGCCTAATTTTTTTAGAACTTCAAGCATTCTAATTCCATATATTACTCCCGTACTGCCAGTAATTCCTATGATTAATTTCATGAATACTCTATTTGGTTATGGTATTTTATGTAATAGTTACAAAACAAAATTTAGCACTAGTAAATCAGAAATTTTGAGCCTCATCGTTTTGTGCCTCGTCTAACTCCTTCTGAGCTTTTCTTCGTTTGAGCCATAAGGATATCCCACCTGCAGCCATCGCAGTGAACAAAATAACTCCCGCCATTTGTAACTCGAAGGAATAAAACACAAATTCATTGCAAGTTAGATTAAAAAAAATCTTGTGTTTAATTAATTGAGCCAAACTATTGAAAATTAGCTATATTACCTCCTGTTTTGCACTTAAATTGTGATAAATCCATCTGAGATCAAAAAAATTGTAAATAATTACTCTGATGTGAAAATAGCAGTACTAGGAAGCCATTCTGCCTTGGAGATTATGGATGGTGCAAAAGAAGAAAATTTTCAGACAGCAGTTTATTGCCAAAAGGGAAGAGAGGGCCCATATCGTAGATTTGGAAGGATAGCCGATGAAATTGTTGTTTTAAATAAATTCAAAGACATGGCTTCTGCAAAAAATCAAAAAATTCTCAGAGACACAAATGCAATAGTAGTTCCTCACAGGTCACTAACAGTTTATCTAGGATACAAAATTCTTGAGAATTCTTTTAAGGTTCCAATCTTTGGAAATAGAAAATTATTCCAAGCTGAAGAGCGTACCGCAAAACGAAATCAATATTACCTGTTAAAGAAGGCTAGAATAAAATTTCCTAAATTGTTTAAGAATCCAAAAAATATCAACAAGCCATGTATTGTTAAAGTTCAGGAAAAAAACAGACCCCTTGAACGTGCGTTTTTTACAGTTTCCTCTTACAAAGACTATTTAGAAAAATCTAACACCAAAATAAAACAAGGATTGATTTCAAGGAAGGATTTAGAAAAATCAAGTATCGAAGAATTGATAATTGGGACTTACATGAATTTTAACTACTTTCACACTCCAATCTCTGATCAAGTAGACTTTATTGGAATAGAGCGAAGATTACAAACTAACATCCACGACTATAATGCACTTCCCGCAAGGCAACAAATGGAAATTAACATAGACCTTCAAAATATCGAGGTAGGTCACACCCCAGCAAGCATTAGAGAATCTCTTTTGGATAAAGTAATCAAAATGGGTGACAAGTTTGTTGCGGCAGTAAAAAGAGAATATGTTCCCGGAATTATTGGCCCTTTTTCGTTACAGAGTGTAATTACAAAGGATTTGGAATTAATTGTTTATGATGTATCTCTAAGAGTTCCGGGAAATCCAATCGTTGCTACAACTAGCCCATATACCAAATACCAGTATGGGCAAACTTTTGGGGTGGGGCGAAGAATTGCTATGGAAATTAGACGGGCTCAGGAAGAAGGACGTTTAGACGAAATAGTTACCTAAAAAAATTTCGGTTGCCCAAAATAAGAGAATAGAAAAGGCGTTACCTCTTTCTTACAGAACTTTGAGAGATTTCCTCCCGTGGTCAGGTCTTTAAATGCCTGATTGCCTTTTTTGTTCTGCGAGGTCACGCAGTTTAATCGCCAGATTTTGCAACTAACGACATTAATTACTATAGGAAATTGGGGTATTTAAGATATTGTATAAATTTTTTTAATAAACATGAACATAATATGTAAATTTTTTATAGGCATCGATCAGTTCTTTGTTTATAGATCCATACCCATATTCAAAAAAACACCAAAAAAATTTATGTTATTCAAAAAATAAAATTAATTGTTAATTGGCCAGATTAGGAAATATGTTGAATACCTAACGTTTTGTTTCAAATAATTAAACGGTTTGATGTTTGAAATAAAATTGCTGGGTGCCAATTAACACCTAAATTAAAACTCTTTATTATTGAATTGAGCAATTCCCAAAAATGGCAAGAAATGTCTTCATTCGTGAAATTGTTACCATTCTAAAAGAACCAAGACAATGTCCCACATGCAACAAAGAAGACAAATTAAAAAAAGTTGCTGATGTTGTTATTGATAAGAAGGATTTGAGGGAAGTGTTAAAATTAAAGAAGGGGACACCTTGGTTTTCTATGGCAAATGATTCTCATCAAGATTCTTTTTCAGCTTTGAAGTCTAGCTCGGCACAGAAAAAGAATAGGCGCGCTAGAGTTAATTCTCTTCTTCAGGAAGTGATTGGAGAGCTTTTGAATAGGGAGGGGTTTGAAGAAGGGGCGCTAGTAACCATTAATAAAGTCGAGACAACACCCGATCTTAAGAAAGCGAAGATTTTTAATAAGGGCCTAAAGGCGTATGAGGCCACGCTTATGGCCTATCGCGCAGGTTCGATCTCGGTGGGAGACTACGCGGAAAAACTTTATGAGGTGAG
>JADFOW010000045.1 GCA_022562615.1 Nitrososphaerota archaeon | reverse complement strand
TTAATCAGGTACCTGAGGCTAAAAGAAGTGCAGTTAATTTTAACGGCGGTGGTTTTGATAACCATAGGTTATTTTGGAACAACATGAAAGCAAATGGAGGCGGAGAGCCTGGGGGATCGATTGCTGATGCAATTAATGGTTCCTTTGGAAGTTTTTCTGACTTCAAAGAGAAATTTTCATCTACTTCTGCAGTAATTCAAGGAAGTGGTTGGGGATGGTTGGTATTCAATCCTTCCTCTGGAAAGGTTGAGTACAAAGCAATGCCAAATCAAACCAGTCCTAGAACTGAAGGGTTAGTACCTCTTTTGGGATTAGATGTTTGGGAGCATGCATACTATCTAAAATATCAAAACAAGAGACCAGACTATATTGCATCTTGGTGGAATGTAGTTAACTGGGATGAAGTAGAAAACAGATTCTCAAAAGCAAAATAAAGTTCAATCTTTATTTTTTTATTCATTTATTTTTATTTTCAATTTTACCTTATGAATCAATTTATAACCATCTGAGAATTATTTGTTGTAAATGAGTGAGGAAAAAGCACAACAGTTAATACAACAAATGCAAATGCTTGAAACTTATTTTGGTGATTTGTCTCAAAGAGAAGGAACTCTTTATGGTGTTTTAAGAGAAGCAGCAGCAGCAATAGAGTCAATAAGATCACTCAGCCAAAAATCTGATTCTGAAGCTTTGGTCCCAATTGGCATGGGTACTTTCGTAAAAGCAAAGATTTCATCTAATGACAAATTTGTTTTGAATATTGGTGCAGGTATTTCTTTAGAAAAAGATTCTACTTCTGCAATAAATTATCTTGAAGCAAGAATCAAGGAAATAGAAATGGCAATTAAAGACACATCGGCTAAAAAACATGATGCAGCAGGGAAATTAGAACAAGGGAAAAATCAAATTAATCAATTAATGCAGGCAGAATCTCAAAGTAGATAAGGTTAAAACAATGTTCGATAAACTTCGTAGTGCATTTTCAGATGCAGCAAAAAGTCTATCCGAAAAAGAGCTTAATGAAAAGGATATTGAAGACATTTTATTTGAATTGGAAATTTCTCTTCATGAATCAGATGTCGCGAGTGAAGTCATAGATGAAATCAAATCTGATTTGAAATCTGGACTAATTGGAACCAAAGTAAACAAAAATGAAATTGAAAAATTTGTAAAGGACAGTCTAATTTCTACAATTTCATTGCTATTTGACTCTGCAGGAAAAGTTGACATTTTTGAGCGAATTAATGAAAAAAAGGAAACTGGACAACCATTTTTGATCTTATTTGTTGGAATTAACGGAACTGGAAAAACAACATCGCTAGCCAAAATGGCATATATGTTACAAAAGAAAAAATATTCTGTAGTAGTAGCAGCGGCAGATACTTTTAGGGCAGGTGCAATAGAACAATTGCGAGAGCATACAAATCGTCTGAATCTTAAACTAGTTGCTCAGAATTACGATTCCGATCCTGCGGCAGTAGCTAGAGATGCTGTTCTTTATGCAAAATCTCATAAAGTAGACTGTGTCTTGATTGATACAGCAGGAAGAATGCAAACAAACCAAAACTTGATGGAACAAATAAGTAAAATTACCAAAGTCGTAAAACCTGATTTTAAAATTTTTGTGGGTGATTCTCTGGCTGGAAATGATACCATAAACCAAGCAAAAGAATTTTTTAAATATGTAAAATTTGATGGCTCTATTCTAACAAAAAGTGATGCGGATGCACGGGGAGGTGCAGCACTTTCTATAGTCAAAACGACTTCAACTCCAGTACTTTACCTAGGTACTGGACAGGAATATCCTGATCTAGAGGAATTTGATAAGGAAACTTTCTTGGAAACTGTATTTGGTTCATTAGAAAATGTGGATTTAAAGACAATAGAACCTACACCTGAACCAGAACCTACACCTGAACCAGAACCTACACCTGAACCAGAACCTACACCTGAACCAGAACCTACACCTGAACCAAATGTCACGTCTGATGATCCATTCGAAGGAATTTCTGATGAAGATATTTCAATATATTCTGAGTTATTTGATGTTCCACCTCCAGAAAACGATAATGAAGCAAAACAATTGAGTAAGAAAATCAAAGAATGGATCAACAAAGGAAGACCAAAATCCGAAGAAAATACTAAACAAGCGCCTGCGGGGGGATTAAAAGAGCCAAAAACTGAAGATGAAGATCAAAAACCAGATAAAGAAGAAAAGAAACCTAAAAAGAAAAGAGGAACATTTGGATTCTTTAGAAAATGAAGTTAAAAACAAAAAATTTACTCACTTTAGCGGAACTATCCAAAAAAGAGTTCTCTCAATTAATTGATTTTTCTATAAAACTAAAAAGAGAATTGAAACAAGGTTGTAACAAACCTTTGTTGAAAAACAAAACTTTGACTATGATTTTTCAAAAACCTTCTACAAGAACACGAGTAAGCTTTGAAATCGGTATGTACCAATTAGGAGGTTATGCAATAAATCTGTCCTCAAATGACATGCAGTTATCAAGAGGCGAATCAATTGAAGATACTGCAAAAACACTCTCACGATACACTGATTGTATAATGGCAAGAGTTTATGATCATTATTTATTAGAAAAACTATCAGAATACTCAAGTGTACCTGTCATTAATGGTCTTTCTGATTCATTTCATCCATGCCAAATTCTTGCAGATTTTATGACAATTAAGGAAAAGAAAAGAAAACTCAAAGGATTGAAACTCGCTTGGATAGGTGACGGTAACAACGTTTGTAATTCAATGATTTACGGGTGCTCATTATCAGAAATGAAGATGTCTATAGCTACGCCCAAGGGTTTTGAACCAAAGAGGAATGTTGTAATTGAAGCTAGAAAATCTTCCGATATTGAACTGACAACGGATCCCTTCAAGGCAATTAAAAATGCCGATATTGTAGTAACTGATACCTTTACCTCCATTCATGACCGTGATCCAAAAAGAACAAAAAAATTCCTTCCAAAATATCAAGTGAATTCTGATTTAATGAATCACGCAAAAAAGGATGCAATCTTTATGCATTGTCTTCCGGCAAAAAGAGGAAGTGAAGTAACATCTTCTGTTATAGATGGACCCCAATCTGTTATTTGGACCGAAGCAGAAAATCGACTGCATTCTCAAAAAGCATTACTTACTTTTCTGATTCGCGCTTAACGTATATAAGAGAAGGTCCAAAATCGAGTTCTGTAGATGCCCTATTCAAAAATATTGAGACGACTTCGAGAGCAAAAAACCAATTATAAAAAACGAGGTACCATGTTAATGGGTAAACGCGAATTTATTACGGTTAATATTTCCAATGAAAATACTCTGGTTCAAATCTTAAAACCAGAAATTACTGGAGATAAGGTTATTGCTTCAGCACATTCTCGATATTTACTTGAAAAAGGATGGAAGGGTTCAAGAAAAAGTGTGCCTGCTGCGTATCTGACTGGATATATTGCAGGAAAAAAAGCTCTTGGCAAAGGATCAAAAGGAGCAATCTTGTATACTGGTACAAAAAAATACACTCAGAGAATGGCCGCAGCTCTAAAGGGAGTAATTGATGCAGGATTAGAAGTTCCAGCAAATTCTGAAACTTTTCCACCAGATGAGAGAATCAACGGAGAACATCTTACTGTAAAAAATAATATTTCACAAATTAAATCAAGTATAGATAATGAGGTCAAATAGAAATGAGTCAGACAACACAAACTAAATCGACACAGGGCAGGCCAGGACAAGGCAGTAGACCTGTACAATATGGAGGAGGTAGACCAGGACAAGGTAGACCTGGACAAACTAACAGAAGACCAAGACGAGAACCCGAACCAGAAATATGGGTTCCAAAAACAACTTTGGGACACAAAGTCGCTTCTGGAGAAATATCGTCTATTGAAGAAATTATCGAGGCAGGTTTACGAATCCAAGAGGCTGGTATTATCAAAAAACTACTTCCAGATCTAAAAAGTGAAGTAATTGATGTTGGAATTATTCAAAAAATGACTTCTAATGGACAATCAACTAGATTCAAAGCGATTGTTGCAGCCGGAAATGGAAATGGTTACTTGGGAGTAGGCCAGGGAAAATCAAAACAAATGAGAATTGCAATCGAAAAGGCAACAAACCAAGCCTTTCTTAATGTAAGCCCTATCAAATTAGGATGTGGAAGTTGGGAATGTAGATGTGATCAAAAACATTCTGTACCATTTAAGATTCGAGGCAAGGGTGGAAGTGTTACAATCGAAATTATTCCTGCTCCTCGTGGATTAGGATTGGTAGCTGGAGGAAAAATTAAGCGATTATTGGAATTAGCAGGACTAAAAGACGCATGGACCACAGCAAAAGGATCCACCCCTACCATGAATTCTACCTCTAAAGCAGTATTGGAATGTCTTAGACAAACATTTAGCCAAGGTTGATAAAAATGGTAAATGCTTACCTCGTCGTTAGAATAAAAGGTCAAGCAGATGTTCCATATTGGGCTACTACCACTATGACTTTGCTTAAACTAGATAAAAAATATCGTGCTACAATTTTGCCTGCTAAAGACAATACGTTGGGAATGCTAAACAAGATTAAACATTACATCTCTTGGATTGAATTGGATTTTGAACTGGCAAAGGATATTCTTGTAAAAAAAGTAAGAAAATCAGGATATCAAAAAGTAACTCCAGAAGATCTTAAAGAACTTGGATTCAATAGTATTGATGATCTTGCTAAAGCATTAGCCGAAGGAAAGGCAACTTTATCAAAATTAAAACCTCTTAAACCTTGGTTCGCCTTATCTCCTCCAAGACACGGATTCAAACGAAGTACAAAAAAATTGTATGGACAGAAAGGAATTCTTGGATTAAACAAAGAACTTGGAACAATCGTAAGGCGAATGATCTAAAATGGCAACAAGACTAAGAAAGACAAGACGACTCCGAGGAGGCAGAAACATGGGATGGGGACAAGTAGCCCAACATCGCGCAAGTGGTCATAAAGGAGGTCTTGGGATTTCTGGTATGATGAAGCATCATTATAGTACTATGCTAAAAGATTATCCAGACCATTTTGGTCATTCTTCTACTCATCCACCTCACCCAAATATTACCAGAAAATGGGCTAGCGTCCGTGATCTTGATGACTTGTTTTCAAAGTTTGGAAAAGAAGAAGGAGGAAAGAAAATTCTAGATCTTAGGAAAGCAGGCTATGATAAATTGCTTGGTGGTGGTAAACCATCTGGTACATACACTGTTAAAGTACGTCAATTTACGGCTAGAGCCGAAGAGAAAATCAAATCTGTTGGGGGAGAAGTGTTAGCTGAGAATGGCTGAGGGCCGCACCTTCACTGGTATTATTCGAAAAGTTGTTTTCAGGGTTGAGCCATATATTCCTCAGGTACCCAAACCAAAAAAGAAAATTTCTCTCCAAACTAAATTACTTTGGTCGGGAATTGCACTTCTAATCTATATGATAATGGGTCAAACTCCATTATTTGGTGCAACAGCACCTGAATTTGATTTTCTGCAGTTTGCAAGGGTAATTTTTGCCTCCCAACAAGGAACTTTAGTTGAGTTAGGTATTGGACCGATAGTTACAGCTGGTCTGTTGATGCAATTACTAAGGGGTTCTGAAATTTTGAAATTTGATTTCAAAAAGCCAGAAGAACGAGGAATATTTCAAACCGCAACAAAACTTGTTACCTATGTTGTGATAATTGCTGAATCTATTGTTTATGCAATTGCAGTTTATGGTCCTGGCGTTTCGGAACCATATGTAATGTATGTGATGATTGGACAATTAATGGCTGCCTCTATCATTATCATGTTCTTAGATGAATTAATCCAAAAAGGTTGGGGTCTTGGTAGTGGAATTAGTTTATTCATCATGGCAGGTGTTTCCCAGCAAATACTTTGGAGTCTGTTCAGCCCATTACCTGCCGGAGATGGGGGAATGATTGGAATCATCCCGTATATTGGTCAGTCAATTATCGATGGCAATATGACAAATGTCTTCTTCCGATCAAACCAATTACCGAGCATCTTTGGATTGTTTTTGACGGCAGGCATTTTGCTAATTTTGGTATTCACACAAGGTATGAAAATTGAGATTCCCATTGTTTCCACAAAGTATAGGGGATTTGCAGCAGTTTATCCAATTAAATTGATGTATGTTTCTAACATTCCAGTAATTTTAGCATCAGCTCTTACGGCAAACGCGGTATTCATGTTCCAAATGCTTTGGGCAAACATGAACCCGCGGAACAACAACTTCTTCATTAATATATTGGCTCAATTCGATCCCACTAGTCCATCAACACCAATTGGAGGAATAATCTACTACATTACTCCACCAAGGGGACTTGAATTGGCAGTGTTGGATCCTATGCGGGCAGTAGGGTATGTCTTGTTTATGATTGCAATAGTTGTAGTATTTGGAAAACTATGGGTAGAGCTTGGAGGTTTGTCTCCCAAAACTGCTGCTCAGAACTTACTGGATGCAGATGTACAAATTCCTGGATTTAGAAGATCAAACAAACCTGTTGAAGCTCTTCTAAACAAGTACATTCCATCAGTTACATTAATTGGATCTATGATTTTGGGCCTGTTAGCTGGAGTATCTGACGTTTTAGGTGTCTTTGGTTCCGGTATTGGAATTTTGCTTATGGTAGATATTCTAATTAATTATTACACTCAACTAGTAAGAGAACGAGTAGAAGTTGTAATGCCGCGATTGGGTGCTTTACTTGGCAGAAAGTAAAAAAATCATCGTGGTAGGAATTCCCGGCGTTGGGAAAACTACTCTTATCAATAAGATAGTCGAAATAATTAAAGACCGTAACAAGAGCGTTAATGTTACAAATTTTGGAACTATCATGTTTGAAGTTGCAAAAGAAAATGGGCTAAAAAATAGAGATGAGTTGAGGAAACTTCCAATTTCTGAACAAAAGAAATTGCAAAAAATTGCAGCTGAAAAACTGAGCGAAATTGATGACGATGTTATAATCATCGATACTCATGCTTTCATTAAGACTCCTGAGGGATTTAATCCTGGGCTACCATACTATGTATTGCAAATTATTGAACCAACTCTTTTTATTTCAATAACCGCAAAAACAGAAGAAATCTACAATCGTCGAATGAAAGACGGAACAAGAAATAGAGACAAAGTTTCTATCGCTACAATTAAAAAAGAATTGGATATTCAATCAGCCATGATGTCTGCTTGCTCTGTTTTGTCAGGATCCCCCCTAAAACCCGTTCTAAATACTGAGGGAAAACTTGAAGAAACAGCTATTCAGATAATAGAGGCAATAGGATTATAGATATGGAATTTGACTTTATTCTGCTTTTCTTAGATACAATATTCTTGCAAGAAGATGGAGGATTCTTCGGATTTATGGAAAATGCCAGGGGTGGTTTGGGAAGCGATGATCCAATGATAAAGGGAATAGTTCCTGCATTATTTGCTGTATCCGGGTTTGGGATCATGTTGAATTTCTTTAACGCTGCTGTAAGAAGGAAAATGGTTGACCAGGTTAAACTAAAACGAATTATGAAAGAAACTCGAGCTTGGCAAAAAGAAAGAATGGCAGCAATGAGATCAAAAGACCAGGAAAAAACGGATCAACTAAACAAAAAATCTTCCTACATGAACAAAATGTCGATGGAGATGATGCAAATGAATATGAGACCTATGATGATTACATTTGTTCCATTAATTTTGATATTTTATTTGGTATTACCGTTTTTATTTTCATATACTGTAGCTTTATCTCCTGTTTCTCTCAATGTTATCCCTGGCGACTTTTTTCAACTAACATGTACTGCTGAACAAGCACTAGACGTAGAACATGTTTGTAAGGAAGAAAATGCTTTGTACTTGTGGGCTTGGTACTTCCTCTCATCGATAGCATTTAGTGGAATAATAATGAAACTAACCAAAACCACAATGGGAGTTTGACAAAATCCATTATAATTTCCGGTCCTCCTGCAGTTGGAAAAACTACAATAGCGCAAGGACTGGCCAATGAATTTAATTTGACATACCTTAGTGGCGGTGATGTCTTAAAGGAGATGGCAAAGGAACAAGGTTTTGAAGTAGACGGGGATGATTGGTGGGACACCGAAAACGGAATGAAATTTTTAAATCAAAGAGAGACAAATTCTGAATTCGATAAAAAAGTTGACAAAAAACTAATCGAACTTTTCAAAAAGGGAGGCATGGTAATTACAAGTTATACTCTTCCTTGGTTGGTTGATGATGGAATCAAAATATGGTTAGACGGTTCTCATGACAGCAGTTCAAAAAGAATGCAAAACCGCGATAAAATGAGTTCAAAAGAAGCATTTGAGGTGACAAGAGAACGCTATGATAAAAATAAGGCATTGTACAAAAAATTATACAATTTTGACTTTGGGGAAGATGTTTCTGTTTTTGACAAAATAATCAATACTGACAATCTTAATGTGGAACAAGTAATTGAGATCTCTAAAGAAACTGTGAGGGCTCTTCTTTGACATTAAAACAATTAGAAAATCTAATTGAAATTGATCAGGATATAACAGACAACGCATATGGAACTTTTTATGATAAAAGGTCAGTAGAGCAACTCCTCGATTACGGGTTGATAATTTTAGACAAACCACCAGGACCTACAAGCCACGAGACGGTTGCATGGACAAAAAGACTATTGAAAATTCCTAAGATTGGTCATAGCGGAACACTTGACCCTCAAGTGTCCGGGGTCCTTCCACTTGGTCTTGGAGAGGCAACCAAAGCACTTGGAGTTTTACTTTATGGTCCAAAAGAATATCATGCTCTTGGAAGAATACATTCCCTTCCTTCTAAAGAAAAGCTAGATGAAATAATCCAACTGTTTACAGGTAAAATTTTTCAAAAACCACCTCAACGTTCTGCAGTTGTCAGACAAACCAGAACAAGAACAATCTATGAATTGGAAATACTAGAGCAAAAAGAGAGGCTGCTTTTAACCAGAATTGTTTGTGAATCTGGAACCTATATTCGAAAACTCTATTATGATATTGGCGAAATTCTAGGACCCGGGGCTACCATGATTGAACTTCGAAGGACTAGGGTTGATCAATTTCATGAATCCGATGGACTGATAACCTTGCATCAACTTGCAAATGCATTTTCGCTCTGGGAAGAAAAAAAAGATGAAAGCAAACTAAAGAAAATAATAAAACCCATCGAATATGCGTTTAGCGAAATTAAATCTGTAGTTGTGCGTGATTCTGCAGTAGATGCGATGTGTCATGGAGCACAACTTGCGATTCCTGGAATTTTGAAGATTAGCCCAAATCTCAAAAAGGGAGATATTGTGGGAATTTACACTCAAAAAGGTGAGGTTGTAGCCTTGGCAGAATCTACCATGTCAGAAGAAGAAATACGCGATGCAACCAAAGGATATGCTTTTGAAACCAAGCGTATCATCATGGCAATTAACACATATCCTAGAAAATGGAGAACAAAACCTACTCCAAAAGATTAAAAATTAATTAAAAAAAATATTGAATGCATGACATCTAAAACCCTAATTGCATTTATTTCCGTTGGCCTGGTTGCAGGACTCGTATTTGGCCTATACCTTATAGAGGTGAAAAATATCAATCAACTGGTATTTGTTGATGGTCCATCTATTTCAATAGTAACTGAGAAATATGATTTTAAAAAGGGTGAAGAAATTAAAATATACATAATAAATTCTGGAACCGTCCCATTGACTTTTCCTGATTCCTCTTATGGCCTTAGAGTAACAGGGCTTTGGGGAATGTTAATGTATACTCCCGACATTATTCAAGAATCTGATTTAGAACCATATTCGTTAGAACCTAAAGAGAAAGTTGAATTCATTTGGGATCAATTAAAAAACGATGGAGATTTTACACTTGAAGGATTATACAAGATTCATTCTAAAGGATTTGATCCCAATGAAAACAAAGTTGAAAAATCTACTACCATTACCATTTGGAAATAGCCTAACAAATCTCAAGTAACATAATATATAATCAATTTTTGCCGAATACTTTTGTCTAATGACAAATGCCGGGGTCGCCTAGCCTGGTAGGGCGCGCGCCTGGAAATAATTAACCATAAAGCGCGTTCTCGCAAGGGAACGGGAGTTCAAATCTCCCTCCCGGCGCTCTATATTTTTAATTATTTCAAATCTACAAAATCTTGAGATCGTCTTTGATGTTAGTGATATCTACAATCTTCGAAGCGCCTGATGATTTCTACTGATGATTTCTACGCGAGTCTTTTATTCGAATCCTTGCAAAATCAATTATGACAAGTTTCGATAATATATCATGGGAAGAAATAAGAGAATTATTTTGGGTAATTCTAGATGAAGACTAGAGATCAAATTTATTTTGAGGAAGAATCAAATCAAAAAGAGTCTGGAATACTGGAAAATCCCGTAAATCTACTTTTTAAGTTTGGACTCTCTCCAAATCAATCTCAAGTTTATCTTTACCTAAATAAAATGGGAATTAAAACCGCATCACAATTATCAAAAACATTGGATATTCCAAGAACGGAAACTTACCATTTACTCAAGAAATTACAAGAAAAAGGGTGCATTACTACATTAAATGAAAAACCATTGAAATTTGGTGCTGTATCAATTGAAGATTTTTTGCAGAAAATGATTAATTTAGAAAAAGGCAAAATTCAAAAACTAGAAGAAATACTTGTTCTAATCAAGGAATTAACGTTATCTAA
>JADFOW010000110.1 GCA_022562615.1 Nitrososphaerota archaeon | reverse complement strand
AATATTTTATTACCCAATTCTTTTGATTATCTTTTCTTTTGTTCTATAATAGTTTGAAATTATTTTTTGGGAAGGATGAGAATTAGAAACAGTCTTGATGCTTTAATTCCGGCCTATTGAGAATTAAATCTATTTTTGAATTCTGACAGCCATTTTTTAAATCCCCTTATCTGTGATTTCTCAAAATCTGTTATTGGTAATTTTTTAAACATATTGTTCTCCTTTAACCTAATTACACTTCTTAAAGAACATATTTCCTATTCTTTGTTTTTCATAATTTGAAATTATTTTTTGGGAAGGATGAGAATTACAATTGTAAAAATCACAATTATCCTTAAGTAGAATCATGCATTTACAAAAAATGTTGAGTTTTAAAAAATACAATGACCTACCAAAAACTTAAACCATTTCAAGATACATTTTTTCATCTCTGTCTAGTGTCATTTACCTCCGGTGCTGTGGTGATGTCTATGGAGCTAATTGTAAGCCGTATTCTAACACCTGTATTTGGAAGTTCCATATACACATGGGGTAGTCTAATCGGGCTGATCTTGGCAGGCTTGAGTTTAGGTTATTTTCTAGGGGGAAGGATTTCAGATAATGATCCTAAGTTTAGAAAAATTTGCTCTATAATATTTTCTGCAGGATTATACATTGTGTTTATTCCTTTTATTGCTCCAGGAATTCTCGGATTTACCTTAAACGCTTTACCACAAAATCAATTTTCTTCCTTGTTTGCAACTTTTGCTTTGGTTTTCTTTCCTACAACTTTACTGGGATTTGTTTCACCTTATGTGATAAAGCTCGGAACTGCAACACTACACAGAGTTGGAAATATTTCAGGTACTCTATATTCAATTGCTACTATTGGAAGTATCTTTGGTACATTCCTGACAATTTTTGTTTTGATTCCAGCTATTGATGTTAGGACTGTGCTTTTTGGACTTGGAATTGTACTTATGGCAATATCTTTGCTAGGATTAAAAACTTGGCCAAAGATAATTACAGTTGCCGTCATAATAATTCTGTTTACCCCATCATCTTCAATAGTGACAGGGTTGATGCCTCATACTGGAACAGTCATCCTTGAAACAGAAACACAGTATAGTCATCTTGACATTGTAGATTTTAACAATAAAAGAACATTATATCTAAACGGCATGAGACATAGTCAAATGGATAAAGATAATCCAAACGAGCTGGTTCTCGAGTATACAAAGTACTTCCATTTGGGAAAATTGTTTAACCCTCAACTTGAGAAAATCTTGTTTGTAGGAGGTGGTGGATTTTCAGGACCCAAAAATTTCTTAGAAAACTATCCTGATTCTTTAATTGATGTTGTTGAGATTGATTCTGAAGTAATAAAAGTAGCAAAGACATACTTTTCTTTGAGTGATAATCCACGATTACAGATTTTCAATGAAGATGCAAGAACCTTTTTGATAAATTCAGATGATAAGTATGATCTGATAATTCTAGATGCATATGCTACAGATTATGTCCCATTTCATTTGCTAACTCAGGAATTTTTTCAGATACTCAAAGAACGTCTTGAGCCTAATGGCGTGGTAGTTTCCAATTTGCTAGGCTCCCTTGAGGGCGATACATCTGATCTTCCAAGATCAGTATACAAAACAATGAAAAGCTCATTTCCCACAGTTTATGTTTTTCCAACTGCAAAGGACCCCATTATTATTGGGCAGAATCTAATTTTTGTGGCTACACAAGACAATGAACAATTTGATAAAAAAACTCTAGAAAACTTGTCATATCAAAGCAATGCAAATGATCTATTAGCAGATACTAGCTACTTGGAAAATTATTATGTCTCTGAAATGAGAACAGAGGATGTTCCAATTCTTACTGATAACTTTTCCCCTGTAGAAATTATGATAAATCCTGTTACCAGTCGGCCTTACTTTAATGAAGACTCTGTCTTTTCTCAAGAAGAGTCAAGAATATGGTTTAGTGAAAGCGTTGTCGTAAAAATTGGACTTTTGATGGCAATTGTTTTTGCATGGTGGTACCTCTTTCGAGGGATATGGAAAAATTCCGACATAAAAATTATGTAATTTTACATTTGTAAAGCTATAATTTCATGACTTTACAAATGTAAAAACTATCGTTATTAGTCAAATTAAGGTATTATTTTTAATGAAACAAACCTTGTTTATTGCTATATCCATTCCTATACTACTTTTAACACCATTTTTCATAGCTAAAAAATTGAGAAATGTAGAAGGATGTAATATTGGTTGATAAAGTATACAAAATATGACGATTAAGGTAACATGAAACAAGACAAAAAATTATTTTTTGGGAAGGATGAGAATTTGAAATTAGTTTTTATTTTTCTTCTGTCTCTTCGGATTCATCTTCGTCTTTGTTTCTTCTAGATGGTCTGATTGGAATAAAAATTATTGTCATTTAATCTCACTTAACTATGATCGTAATATTTTAGAGTGAATTATTTTTGGGAAGGATGAGAATAAAATTTGAATATTAAATTGGGTCATAATACTTGTTGACTGGTCATAATTGGTTTTGACTAGCATCTATCAATATCCGCCTCCAAAGTATAATTATGAATACACTACCAGTGCGAAAAGAACCCACTAGCATAAGAGACATAGAGTGGGATACCAGACTACGAAAAGGTGTACCTTTTAGCTTTTTAGCTACAGGTCTTGGCACAGCTCTCATCTTAGGCTTTGGTACATTCCTAGTAAACTAGGAATCTTCTTTCTTTTTTATTCAGCTAAAATAGTGATTTTGTATGGTAGATCTTTACGAGAAAGCTGCAGATAACTTT
>JADFOW010000044.1 GCA_022562615.1 Nitrososphaerota archaeon | reverse complement strand
CGTGATGTTGGACTCTTTGTGCAAGAAATGATGTTTCAATAGGAAACACAGTTGTGTCAGGAAAATAACGTATACCCTCATCTACTGTCCCACCAATTCTTGTAAATTCTGAAAATATAGAGTCGTGCAGTCCATCACCCCATATGTCTCCTCTCCATATGGGAATTAGTGTTGTGATTCCCTCATTGTAGATTATATTGGCAATTGCATTTCCCTGTTGTGTTGTATCAGGAGCTAGTCTGTACAGATTATCATTTGGTATGGAAAGGGATGTTGCAGATGAACCATAAGATATAATTAAAATATTATTGCTATCCGAATACCCTTTCACATAACTAACTTCTGCACTTGAAGCAGGTCCAAGTACAATATTGATATTTTTTGCTTTAAGACTGGTAATTTTTTCAAGAGTAATTGTTGGGCTAGTTCCACTATCCTCTGTTATCATGCCTAATTCCCAGTCAGATTCAAATTTTTCAAGGTATTCATTAAAATCTATTACAGCAAGATTTGCGCCTGCTCTTGCATCCTCGCCAAGATTTGACAAACTACCAGTTAAAGGAAAGAGTCCACCAATGTATATGGTCCCTGTCAAAGAAGAAGGGGTATCCAAAATTGTTTGAGAAGAGATCTCATTAGTGGTAGTAGCAAAATAAACTCCAAGTGATATTGAAACTGCAAGAATTACTCCAACCATTACCAATTTTGTGTTCATTGTTGTAGTGCATGCTTTGATAGGTTTAAGTCTATTTTTGTAATCTAATAAGAATAATTAAGAAAATTTGATTTTGAATTTGAAATTATTTTTGGGGAAGGATGAGAATTAAAAATTCAAAGAAATGCTTAAGTTTGTAATTAGAAGATTAGAATTATGGTTGAAACTACTACAGCTGAATTAATTCATGTATTATTTCAAAAACAGATTGATTAGAATCTATACTAAAAAGTGAGTGAAGATGTGGAAAATAATATGACAAAAAAATTTTGTGTAGGCACTTATCTCACAACCCGTTTAGAACAATTAGGAGTTACTCATCTTTTTGCGGTTCCTGGAGATTATACTAGTGAATTACTTGAAATAATTGATCAAGAAAGTAAAATCGAATATGTGGGTACATGTAACGAACTAAATGCAGGATATGCAGCAGACGGTTATGCTCGTATTCATGGTATTGGAGCAGTATCAGTAACCAGCGGTGTTGGAGCATTTAGTCTGCTCAACGCAGTTGGTGGTTCATATGTAGAATCATATCCAGTTGTTGTAATTATAGGGACACCAAGTAATACAAGCAAACTTTTAGAATTAAACGCAGGAAAAAGATTTCATCATCAAATAAACGCATCAAATACAAACAAAGCGGTTTATAGAGATGTGACTGTTACCCAAGAGTATATTTCAGATTCTTTATTGGCCCCATGGCAAATAGATCATGCGCTTGTAAACTGTATTAGTTATAGTCTACCTGTACTTATAGAAATTGCTTCAGATTGTTATCATCTTCCATGTAGGGCACCTATAGGAAAACTAGAGCCAGTTTCACTACACATGTCATATGCAGAACTAAAAAGAAATTATAATGATAAATATACAATGGAAATATCTAATTCGATATATAATTCTGTAAAGGCAACATATGAAAAATTATGTATGGCAAAAAAACCTGTATTGTGGTTAGGTCATGAAATTACAATCTATGATCTTCATGACAAAATCAAAAAACTATTAGAGTTAACTAATATTCCGTTTACCACTAGTCTACTTGGTAAATCAGTGCTTTCAGAAGATACACCAAACTTTGTAGGTGTATATGAAGGGGCATTAACAAATTTGCGTACCAGTCAATATGTAAACAGCTCTGATTGCGTTATTAGTTTAGGTGTGTGGAACACGGATATCAATACTCTTGGAGATAAAACTACGAGTACTGAAAAACCAGCAACTGTCTTTGCTTCTCGTGATGTTGTTAGAATCGATGAAGATATATTTGTAAATGTGTCACTTGAGAATTTTCTTAATGTATTAATTGAAATGATTGAAAATAAGGGATATTCCCATAATGTTGGTACTGTACCAGTATTACCTGATCTAAAAATTCCTCAACCTTCTGAATTAATTACTTACGATAATTTCTTTGCTGTACTCAATAATCATCTTGATAAAAAACACATAGTTGTAACGGACATGGGATTATCTTCGATTGGTGGTTCGGAAGTTCTGCACATTACTAAACAACAAGGATACCACATTCAAGGATTATGGGCGTCTATTGGTTGGTCTGTACCTGCAGGACTGGGCATGTCATTTCTTCCAGACCATAGAATAATTGTAATTGTGGGTGACGGTGCTTTCAAGATGACATGTCAAGAGATTTCAAGTATGATCAAGACCAAAAGAAATACAGTAATCTTTGTTATGAATAATGGGGTTTATGGAATAGAACAAATGTTTACGGATCCAACTCCTTTTAAAATTCACAAATCAAACTTTGAGGGGGCTAATATTCTTCCACAATGGGATTATTGTAATCTCATGAATGCATTTTCAAATAATGATTCCAAAGTTGGACGATCTGCGACGGTACATACCGTAGATGATCTTCAAAAAGTATTACAGCAAATAATTAAACATTCTGATGCATGTTGGTTAGTTGACATTCATCTTCCAGAGCGAGATTTTCCAGCTCCATGGTCATCAATAGTTTATTCTGATTGAGCCAACATCCTAAAATCATCATTGTCAAATTGAGATTAACTATTTTACCAAGATTATGTTTGGAAGTCTGCAATTTTTTGTCAACATTTAACTATGAATTATTTTTTGGGAAAGATTAGAATTCAATTTATGGTTTTAAAAGAATCTTAAGAGTACCAGGTTTTTTTGCATGCTCAAATGCATCTTGAAACTTTTCTAATGAATATGTTGAATCAATTAAATTATCAACTGAGATCATCCCACTAGCGAGAGCATGTATGGCCGGCCTAAACGGACCACATCTTGAACCAACTACAGTGACCTCATTGATAACCATAGGTGTTAGATCAATATTCTTTTTAGATGCAAGCGTAGATTTTAAAATTACAATACCTCTAGGTTTTATCAGTTTCATTGTATTTTCAAACCCCGAATTGCTTCCTGTTGCCTCTACAACTAGATCAAATTTCTGATTATCATCTGGTTCAATTCCAATTTTTGTTTTGATTCCAAGATTTTTTAACAGTTCAAGCTTGTTTTTGTGTCTTCCAAAGCAAGTAATGTTTTGACAAGAAAGATTTAACACTAATGCAACAAGTTGAGCAAGACGTCCATCTCCTACAATTGCAATATTTGATTCCTTTTTTAGGTTAATTTGCTCTTTAATTTCAAAAGCTGCTGCTAGCGGTTCTACGAATACAGCTTGTTCATCATTGATTTGATCTGGAATTACATGAAGATTTTTTTCAGGTAAAGATAGAAATTGTGCAAATGCACCATCTCGTCTTAAGATACCCAATACGGTTCTGTAAGGACAATGTCGTTCCAATCCTTTTTTACACGATTCACAAATCCCACATCCAACATTTATCTCACCAACTACTCTCTTTCCAATCAGGTCTTTGTTTTGGGATTCTTTTACTACACCTACAAACTCATGACCAGGAATGCCTTGATATGACATGTATCCATTAAGAATTTCAATGTCAGTGCCACAAATTCCTGCCAGATTTACCTCCACTAGTGCCTCACCTGATTTTGGGTTGTTGTAGTCGGTACGAAAAGTCATCTTTTGTCCGTCAAAATGTAAAGCCTTCATTTTTTTCATCACGACAATCCTTTTGTAAACATGTTATTTTACGAATAAAGTGTCATAAGTCTTTTTTCAATTAATGCACTTTAAATCATGAAATCTCGATCTACAAAAAATCAGTGTTCAAATAAGTCAATTAAAAATTAAATTATTTTTTGGGAAGGATGAGAATTAAGGTAAAAATTCTGGTACTGCCCAACCTCTTTCAATTAATTTTCCTGCTGAAGTTGATTTAACACATGCTGGAGATTTGTCAGAGGCTTTGAAAATTAAGACCAAGTCAATTTTGCATGAAATATCAGTTGGTGCAATATTGTTTTTTAATTGCTGTTTTGGGGAAGAAATTTTTTCAATAACTAAACTATGTTGAAGTTCATCTAATAGGGTGAAAGAATTCAACGAATTTTTGAGAATGTTACTAGTTTCATTCAGAATTTCTTTCCTGCTTTCAGCAATTATGGTCCATCTGTCCTCACCGTCCGGAATTTGTAAATTGTAAACCAGAACCTCTGAGCTAATTTTATCATCAATTCGAGTCCAAACCTCTTCTAGAAGAAGAGATTGTCTGCCAGAAATTAATGCAGTTTTTTGATTAACTAGAGAATAATTTATGCAGGCAAATCCATTTTCTGATATAGATAATGAGGAACACCAATCCTGAGCTGCTTTGTTATGATTTTCTAAATATTCGTTAGAGTCAAAATCCTTGTCTTTTAGATCACCTTCCCATTTGTTTACATAAATTCCCTGCGACCAATCTTCTGTATCAGGAATAAAGGAAACAATTTCAATCCACTTATTTTTTTGTGGGATTGTATCGTTTAGAATCCATCCAGAAGGATATTCAATCGTAAACCCGTATTCCTGATTTTCATACATCTTAATTTCGGCAAATGTTGAACCCTTTTCTGCACTGACTGTGCTTGAAAAAGCAAATGTGCCTACCACGAATGTCGTAATTATTAGTATAATGGCAATATTCCTGTTCAATTGTTAATTTTGATGCTTTGTTGATATTAAAATTGCCTTTTTAGTGACAGTTGATAAAAAGTCCCCCCCCCCAGTCAGGCAGGAAAAACTGTGCTAACCAGCGTTATGACTTGTATAAAATTACAAAAAATTAATTTTGATATCTAAAGCAACCAGAAGTATGATCATTTACCATCCCTATAGCTTGCATTAATGCATAACAAATAGTTGGACCAACAAAATTAAAACCACGTTTTTTAAGGTCCTTGCTCATCTTCTCAGAAATCAAAGTAAAAGCAGGAATGTCTGAGAGTTTTTTGAATTTATTTTTAATTGGTTTATGATTCACAAAGCTCCAAATGTATTTGTCAAATGTTCCAAATTCTTGTTGTACGTTTAGAAATTGTTTTGCATTGTTTACTGCAGAGGTTATCTTTAGTCGATTTCTAATTATTGATTCGTCTTTGAGCAGTTTGTCTATTTGTTTTTGATTGTATTTGGCTATTTTTTTTGCATCAAAATTTGAGAATGCTTTCCTATACCCTTTCCTTCGTTTAAGAATAGTTACCCAAGACAAACCTGCTTGGGCACCTTCTAAAATCAAAAATTCGAACAATTTTTGATCATCATGCTCAGGTTTACCCCATTCTTTATCATGGTATGAAAGATTTGGTTCTTCTGTTGCCCATTCACATCTAACAACCATATATCAAATACAAGAAAATTGACACAAAATATTAGTTACTAAATCAGAAATCAGTCATGAAGCTTAATCAGCAATTACTGCAAATTAACAGAAATTTTGTAATTTGTTTTGTTATTTCGGCATCGCTTTCGGCAATTCTTGCCCAACTTTTATCAGATTACGAAAACCATCTCAACACTACAATTACAATAGTTTTTGGCTATGTGATTTATTTTGGAATCTTTTCGGGTTTGTTTTATTGGGATAACAAAAATCGCTACAGGCAAATGAAGGCCAATTTGATAAAAAAAGAACTTTTCGGCCTAATCTCTTCATTTGGTATTGGAGAAGTGGGTTATCTCGCGGTAAGATGGCCTTCATTCTATTATTTTCTGGAGATAGGGATAGAGCCATACCTAGCCTCACTGGTTTCAGAGATTATTGCCACCGCATGCTATATGGCAATAGTCACTATATTCTTACGAGGCACCAAGACCTTCTAAAGGAACCAAAATTTAGCGTTGGGTTGTAACAAAAATTTTGTTACAATATTTCCCTTATCGTATTTGCTTTTTTGAAGGCTATGAATTGAGAGTATCAGTAATTCGTGCAAGATGCAATTAAATTTTTCAATTTGTAGTTTTAAATGAATATTTTTTCAACAAAAACAACATTACTTATTTGAAGGGAAGATTTGGAGAACGATTTTAATTATCAGCAAAAGGAAAAAATTTGGAAAGAAAACATGAATAAACATACAATAATTCTTGCCATTTCAGTTTTAGTGATTAGCTCTAATTTTCAAGCAGTTTCAGCAGAGATTTTTTTTCCATCAACTAATGTCAGATTAGAGGGTGCTACCACATATTGCATAATCACACCCACAGACGAAATTTCACAAAATAAAAATGCGGAATGGATCGGATTAACAGAAAATGCAGTTTTAGATTGGGGGAAAAACCTCAAGGATGCAGAGTTTGAAAATGATAGCATATGGGAAATGAATGTAAAAGTAATTTCCGATGAAAAGGATGACAGCTGTGATATCAAAATAGAATTCAAGGACAAGCCAGACCTGTTAGATACAATTGCTGGATATTTTTCCTGGCCTCCAGGAAAAATTGTAATTTATTATTTACAACCAAAGTTGTGCAATATTGTAGTACCTTGTTATGATGATGAAACTTTCAAATCGTATGATGCCATTTATGCAATAGCGATTCATGAAGTTGGCCACTCAATGGGTTTAGATCATTATGTTTCAGATGATAATGATATCAATAAAAAATGGCAATCGGGAACTAAAAGCCCACCTTCTGCAATGATTCCTACAATTCCACGGATTCCCAGTTTATTACAAATTACAGATATTGATATTCAAAAAGTTCGGGAAATTTATGGTTCTGAAGGATTTTATGCATTTTCAGGCTCTCCAATTCCACAACCAGAACCAACACCAGAACCAACACCAGAACCAACACCAGAACCAACACCACTACCAACACCAGAACCAACACCAGAACCAACACCAGAACCAACACCACTGCCAACACCAAAGCCTATCATCCCATTGTCACCATTCACCGCATTGAGTATTTCACAAAAAGTAATTGAGGCAGACAGATACGATAGACAAATAGTTACGCTTTCAGGAAGAATTTCCCAAGAAGAATATCATCGAGGTCTTCCAGTAATTATTACAATTCACAAGCCAGATAATTCTGTAGAAGTTTTGAAAATAAAAACGACTGGTGTAGGCTATTTTGAAACATTTTTGATTTTCGATGATGAATCTATTAGGGGAGTTTATCACATTTCGGCCAGTTACGTTGAACATGTTGATAAGAATATGGACATCACTTTTCAAGTGATTGATAAAAAGTATGATTCGTCAACAGCAAAATCAAAACCAGGCCCTCAAATTCTGGACAACTCTCAATCAGAAAAAACATTATCTAAAAATAATGAAAAAATTCCAAACTGGATTAAAAATAACGCAGAGTGGTGGGCAACCGGGCAAATCGAAGATCATACGTTTGTATCTAGCATTCAATATTTAATTGAGCAAAACATTCTTCAAATTCCAGATCTTCCAGAAACCTCTTCTCAAAACTTTAGAGGAATGCCAATATGGGTAAAAAATATTGCAGGATATTGGGCAGATGGTTTGATTAGTGATGATGAATTTATCAAGAGCATAGAATATCTGATAGAAAAAGGAATTATTGTAATTAGATAATTCAACAAATTTTAAACATTATTTCTCGGAAATCATTTTCCTCCAAGAATACCAAGTTCTAGGTCTGGAGCAAAATTTTCTGTGAAATTCATGATTGTCATAGGCGTGCCACAAAAAGGTACAATTGAGTTTTAGACTATTTGTCAATTTTTTTGTTTATTGGAAAGTACTAAGAAATTCTACGAAAATACTATATGCTCTCAAGGGAATTTAGTACAGAACAAAAAGATAACGGAGTAAACAAGAAAACAATGGCATTTCAAGATTATGTGGATTCATTAAAAGGAGAATTAGAAGAAATTTTAGATTTAGATGAATTAGAAGTGAAAATTTATCTTAACTTGCTGAGAACTGGGCCAATTACTGCAAGCGCTTTAGCCAAAGAGCTTGATGTAGATAGAGCAAGAACGTATAGAACAGTAGATAAACTTGTGAGTCGCAATATTCTTTCAACTACTTTATCCATTCCAAAATTATGCATTCCAGTAGAACCAAAAGAAGCACTAAAACTTGCGTTAAGAAAAAAAGAAGACCAAGTAAAGAAAATTAAAAAATCAGGACAAGGAATAATTAAAAAAATAAGTAGTGAAATTACCATAGTCGAGGGAATAACGCTCCCAACTTTTCGTGTAGTTCAAGGTAGGGCAAACATCTATTCAGACATTGCCCAAATTATTGAGAATTCCTCTGGTACTATCTACATAGTAACTACCTTAGAAGACATATCCAAGATGTATCACAGTACAATTCCAGAAAAAATTACTTCTTGTGAGAAAAAAGGAGGAATTGTAAGACTGTTAGTGGAAATTGATGATCATCAACTTGTTGAGTTTGTAAAAAGATTCAATGCTACAGAAACTAGAATTTGTAAACTCCCATCAAAAGGTAGAATGATAGTTCAAAAGGACAAACAAATGATAATGTCAGATTCTGCGGCAGTCAGACAATTATCATCAAACTCTGAATTAGATTTCTCTTTGTGTACAAATTCAGTGGAGATGACAAATAATCTAAATAGACTGTGCGAATTATTGTGGGAATCAGGGCAGTCACTTGAAACCTTAGACGTGAAAAATTAATTTAATAATAAAAATTAAAAATTATTCTATTTTAGGCATGGAATTTTCGTCAAATACATCTAAGAAAAAAATCAAAACAAAATAAAGCGGACCCGATCGGATTTGAACCGACGACCTAACGCTCCGCAAGCGTTCGCACTATCCAAGCTATGCAACGAGTCCTCAACAGAAACGGATTATCAAATTTTTAAAAACGTTTGGTATTGAAAAAAAATTATGCTTCTTTTTCTGCGGGCTTAACATAGATGTAATTCATCAAGACTCCTGCAATGATTCCACCAAGTATTGGTGCTGCCCAATAAAGCCAATGGAATTCCCAGAATCCCGATATTAAGGCAGGACCAAATGTCCTTGCAGGATTTACAGAAGCTCCAGTTAATGGAACTGCAACTAGGTGAATCAAAAATACCATTCCACCAATTGAGAATCCATGCAACCCAGGTGATGCTTTTTTGTGTACTGCAGTCATGAAGATTACAAGAACCAAGAAGAATGTCAAAATAGCTTCAATTGCAAATGCAGAACTTACACTGTTGTTGATTAATTCACTAGGACCTCCTTGAGTTGCAAAGTTTACTTTAGCTCCTAGTTCGGGTACAATTGCCCATAGTGTAGCAGCAGCTGCTACTGCACCAATTAACTGGAATATAATATATCCAATACCGTCAGCAACTCCAATTTTTTTTGTAATTATCATCGGAATTGTAACTGCGGGATTGATATGAGCGCCAGATACATGTCCAAATGCATATACCATAAGTGCAATGGCCCCTCCGTGTCCAAGAGCAATGAATAGTACTGATTGAGTAGTTAATTCTTCACCAAATGCTGAAACTGCAAGAATTACTGAAAGGGGGCCAAAAAATACCAGACCATATGTGGCCATAAACTCAAATTTCATTCTACTAATGGATACGGTGAAGATGGATGTTCAAGAGACAGAATTTAGCTTAATCATGAGTGAGTAATCATAGTAAGATACATCTGAGACTCGAAAATTTTTTCAAGAACAAATCATGTTTTAGGCAAAATCCTCATAATTTTCCTTAGGATTTTAAATTATTTTTTTGGGAAGATTGAGAATTGAAAAATTACACTTAAGCTCAAAGGAAAATAAAAAAAGATTGAAGGAGTATCTCCTAGTTAGGTTGTTGTGCTAAAAGGTCTTCCCATTCATCCTCATCACTTACTTCATCCAACAAAACTGTCTTGAATAACTCGTGAGTGACGTAATCTTTGTCTCTGTATTTTTCAGTCATTTTGTTATAGTAACCAATAGCACATCTTTCTGCATCAATTACATCCTGAATTAATTGTTTCAAGTTACCTGGTTCTTTAGGAGGTGCTTTGTAACCACATCCTCCAACTTTAGGAAGGCTAGCAAAATCCATCTCAGGTTCTCCGCCTAATTCTATTATTCTGTTTGCAAACCGTTGTGCATGCATCAATTCATCAGCAGATTGTGTAGTTAGTCTGGAGCTAACTGGATCAGCATTAAGTCCACTTACCCAATGAGCTGCTAACCAGTATTGGTAATGAGCACACCATTCATCTGCATATGCTTTGTTTAAATCGGCGATTACCTCATTGACGTCTATTTTTGCTGCTACAATCTCTATTCCTTTTTTACCCATTAACATTTTCAAATCTGTTTCATATTTAATAATATCATTGATTAACAAAATGAATTGACCAGAAAATTAAGTAACGATTAATCTATTAAAAAATCTAAATTAGTTCTTCCCCATTTCGTGTGAGCCAACATACTGGTATCGTAATGTTTTTTTGTTAAGATCGTCGTATTTTTTCTATGAGTGAAAAATCGGATGAAATACGAGTGGAAGTAGGGGATCCGGATAATGTTGAAAAAATTCAATGGACAAAAGATTTTTTATTAAAATTAGAACATTTTCAAAAAGAGACAGTATCCAAAGATGGGAGTATTGCTATATCGATATTGCCTGAATATAGCATAGGATTGCTTGGAACCCAATTAACTAATTATGACATAACTAATTTGAAAATTCAAAGTTTGTTTAGACCTGGGGATGCAAACATAAACAG
>JADFOW010000008.1 GCA_022562615.1 Nitrososphaerota archaeon | reverse complement strand
AAAATTACAATCATCACATCTGCGAGACATTGCTGATGCCATACAATCAGGAAAATTAACTAGAAACTCCGCAAAAAATGCACTTTATGAAATTGTAAAAAGTGGAAAAGAACTATCACAAATAATTGCTGAATTAGATTTAGGAAATGTATCAAATGAAGATGAATTATTGATGATTGTCGAACAGGTGATTTCTGAAGAACCACAGGCATTGGCACAGGCAAAATCAAATCCTCAAACAATCAATTTTCTTGTAGGCAAAGTAATGCAGAAAACAAAAGGAAAGGCAGATCCACAATTAACTTTGAATCTATTAAAAAAGAAAATTAGCTGATATGATCGATCTTTCTTTAGAGAATATAGAATTTATCAAAATACTTGCAAATTCTGACTCTTCAATTTTGCAAAAAAGCATGGATACTGCCACAAAAGATCGTTTTCACTCTCAAATAGGCATAATATTGCGAGAATATTACAAAGAAAATACCATTGGCAAACCAACAGGCTGGATTGAAAAATTTGAAAACGCTGGTATTTCAGAAGATGATGGCAAAGCAGCTATTGCATGCGCTAGAAGACTAGGACTTGAGATTTACTGAAATTAAAAATTTTTTACCTTTGGATATTTTAAATAAATAATTGTCTGATTTTGAATTTATTCCAACAAAAGATCAAAGGGAAAATTCAAACATTTACAAATTTATGAAAAAACATAATGTTTCTACATTAGAACAGTTATCTGAACAAGCAAATGATGATTTAGAATGGTTTTGGAGAGAAGTTGAAAAATATATTGGAATAATTTGGGATAAACCATACCAGAAGGTCTTGGATATTTCTCATGGCCTACCGTGGACAAGATGGTTTGTTGAGGGAAAGACGAACATCTACAAATCATCTGTTGAAAAATTTTCCAAAATTTCCCCAAATAAAGTTGCATATACTTTTATTTCTGAAGATGGAAAAACTTCTCAAATTACTTACTTGGAATTAGATAAAAAAGTATGCAAACTTGCAAATTCTTTGAAATCTCTAGGTGTTAAAAAGGGAGACGTTGTGGCAATTTACCTTCCTATGATTGAGGAATCTATCTTAGCAATTCTTGCATCAGCAAAAATTGGAGCAATACAGACAGTAATTTTTTCAGGGTATAGCTCCGAATCATTACAATTTAGGCTGCAAGATAGTAATGCCAAAATCCTTTTTGTTTGTGATGGATTTAAAAGAAAAGGAAAACCAATTTCACAAAAAAATGCTGTTGAAGTTGCAACTCATAATACAAACATTGAAAAAATTATTGTTGTGCCCTACATGGGAATTGATGTCTATGAAAAATCTGAAAATACTATATGTTATAATGATCTGGTGTCACCACATTCTGAATCGGGTCTCACAGAAATTACAAGTTCGGAAGATCCATTATTCATCTTGTATACCTCAGGAACTACGGGTAGGCCCAAAGGTGTGGTCCATGTTCATGGCGGATTCTCAGTTTTTGTTGGTTACCAGGCAGCTTTTTTGATTGATACTACTGTAAATGATGTGATTTTATGGCCTGCAGATATTGGTTGGATTACAGGACTGGTCTGGAATGTTTATGGTCTATTAATTCAAGGTGCAAGTGCAATAATTTATGACGGTGCTTTGGATTTCCCTAATTTCAATAGAATTTGGGATATGTTGAACAAATACAATGTGACAATCTTTGGAATCTCACCAACTGCAGTCAGATTGTTTAAAAAAAATAATGTTCAACCGCTAAAACTTCATTCTTTAGATAAAATCAAAAACATTCCAACTACAGGTGAGCCTTTAGATGCAGAATCTTGGAAATGGCTTTTTGAAAAAGTTGGAAATAAAAAAATCCCTATCATGAATTTATCGGGAGGCACAGAAATTGGGGGGGCAGTATTATCTGTTTTTCCAGGAATGAAACTAAAACAATCTACCGTTGGAATTCCATGTCCTGGAATTAATTTAGATGTTTATGACGATAATGGAAATTCGGTAAGAGGAAAAGATGGATATCTTGTAATAAAATCTCCATGGCCAGCAATGACTAATGGTCTATTGCATGATGATCAAAGATATTTGCAAACTTATTGGTCTCGTTTTGAAAATATTTGGTTTCATGGGGATTATGTTTTTGTGGATAACGATGGACTTTGGTATATGAAAGGTAGAACAGATGACGTCATAAATGTGGCTGGTCATCGTATGGGAACAGCAGAAATTGAGCACGTTGCAATTAGTCATGAAAAGATATCCGATGCAGCTTCAATTGCAATTCCAGACGAAATTACAGGTGAAGCAATTATTTTATTTGTTGTACCAGAAGGAAAACTAGAGCCAAATTTAGGTGATGAAATCTCTAATCATATTTCTGCAAAAATTGGTAAAATTGCCAAACCAAAGATGGTTTATGTTTTATCTGATTTACCTAAAACACGGACAGGAAAAATTATGAGAAGACTTCTAAAAGCAAAATTATTAGGATTGGAATTAGGGGACATGTCCTCACTTGAAAACCCACAAGTTTTAGATGAAATTCAGAAATTGGGTTGATAAAATCTACCTACTTGATATTTTCTAATTAACAACTCTCTGCTTTATTGAAAAATTACATGTAAATTAATGAAATTCGTGGTGGATCAGCAGGTAGAGGATATTGAGCTTCCTGAAAATCTAAAATTAAACACATTTTTGAAGGAATTTCATTCTGATTGCTCTCATCCTCAATGCGGGTTTGGGTTTTACGGTTTTGCCTTTGGACAATCTCCTTTTCCAGTACCAAATTCTATTCAGGAAGCATTAATCAAGAATGTCCATAAAGGATCTTATGCACCTGTTCCAGGAATCCCGGAACTAAGAGATGCCATTTCGGAGTATAACAAATACTATTTTCGAATCGATGCTGACCCCCAAAGAATCTATGTTGGACCTGGGACAAAGGAATTAATTTTTAATTTGTTAGAAATTTTACATGGCACTGTAATTTTGCCTACTCCTGCTTGGCTGGGCTATCTTCCACAAATTAGATTTCTGAAAAAAAATTATCACATGCTTCCTTCTCGTGCAAATGGAAAATTTTCTTCACATGACCTTAGAAAATTAGCTCTAAGATTACACGACAGACAGAAAATTTTAATTTTAAACAATCCCCACAACCCGACTGGGCTTGTTTATGACAGACTGGAGCTTGAAGAAATTGCAGATGTCTGCAGAGAACAAGGAATAATCATAATTTCCGATGAAATTTATGCACAAACTACCTATGACTTTTCACAATTTGTAAGCATGGGTAAGATTTATCCTGAAGGTACTTTTGTTACAAACGGTTTATCAAAGTCACATGCCGCAGGAGGTTACAGACTAGGATATGTTATTTTCCCCCAACATGCAGTAGATGTCAGAAGACAATTTAAAAAAATATTAGCAACAGAATATACTGCAGTGTCCACACCCATTCAACATGCAGCAGTAGCTGGTTTTGAAATAAGTCCTGAAATAGATGAGTATTTCGAAACTACTAGAAACATTCATCATCTAATTGGCGATTACACTTATCACGCGTTAAGCGAAATAGAAGGAATTAAAGCAACAAAGCCAGAGGCAACATTTTACCTACTTGCTGATTTTAACACCTTTGCAACCGAATTACAAAGATCAAAAATTTCCACATCCCAAAAACTCTCAGAATCTCTAATGGTTCATCCCTATCATACAGCAATAGTAGGCGGGGACAGTCTTGTATTAGAGAGAAATGATTATCGTGCGAGAATTGCTTTTATTGATTACGACGGTGCAGAAGTCTACCGTAATTATCAAAACCAAAAACCAAAAACTCATTCTGAAAAATTAGAGTTTGTAAAAACCAATGCCCCAAGAGTGGTTTCAGGAATAAAGATGATTGGCACATTCTTTGACAATTTAAAAAGAAATGCAGGAATTAAGATAGAAACTCAAGAAACTCTCATGCATGTAACTATTTAGAACTTTTATCAAGTTTTTGTTTTAATTTTCCATACTCTCTAATTGTAATTTCTCCTTTTGCCAATCTTGTTTGGATAATTCCCATCGGATTTGAATTTGTAATTGACGAAAAAATTTATACTATTCCAATTAATCCTAGGATCACATCTCCAAATAACAACTGCAGTATGAATCCTCCTAATATGAAAATCATGAAAGGCAAACCCGGAGTAACCCAAGTATTTGGTGTGGTACAATATTCAGCTGTATCTGAATGATGTAAGGTAATGTTAAGTCTTTTTTTATTTCCTACTTGTTTTTCCAACGAAAAACTGAATTTCGGGTTTTTTGACTTGTAACCTAGAAACATCGCAAAAACTTTCTTTGATTTTGTCTCATCAAAGTCTTGGAAGATATTGTCTTTTCTCAAAATTAGCACAGAATTACGTATAAAATATACTATCATCGGAGTTACTGACAATAATGCACTGTTGACCACAATTGAAAATGGACTTACTATTGAATCTGATAGTGTGGCCATAGGTGCCAAAGCTGATAGAACAATCAATCCCAAAGCGTCAGCTCCTCCAAACAACCCAAATCTCCAAAGTACTAGCACTAGGGGAGCTACAATTAATGAAAATCCAACACCAAATAACGCTTCGATTAGATTTGGTTCAAAGAATAAAAGAATTACTGAAATTACCCCAAAAATAATCCACAATAAATCACTTATCTCACGTTTACGAATGTCAATTATTGTTGCAGAACCTAACATTACTAAAGCAAACAAAATTCTAATTTGAGAGATATCTAATTCTATCATGATTATTTTTGATCTGATTATTTTTCTATTTAATTATCTAACTTAGCTGATTTTTGTTTCATTTATTTTAAACTTCGTTGAAAATTTTTCGTTAATCTGTCTGATTTGGCATATTTTCTCATGGCAGACTCAAATTTCGACACGTCTGATTTTCTGCTTTTTCTTATTCTTTGAAAAGAATTCCATAATTCTACCATGTCAGTTTTTAGAATTTTTAATTCCCCAATTTTTTTTTCCTGATTATGAATTATTGATTCAATCGCCTTCTCAATTGTAACCGCGGAAAATCTTGTTGGTTTCTCTACAGATGGTTCTACAATACCTTTGGTTTCAAGGTTTGATAGTAAATGATAGGTTTCGGTTCTGGGAATTTTTTCTTTGCTAGAAATTTCGATTGCTTTTCTTGGTCCACTTTTACTCAAAAATACATATATTTTAGATTCATTTTTCGTCAAACCAAAATCTCGTAATCTTTCCTGCAACGCTAGAACAAGTGCCTCTTGATTACTTTCACTTCTTGCAATTGCTTCCTCTACTTCCATAAATTGTAATATTTTAAATGTAACATAAGGAAGAATATGTAACTAAATATGACACACAATTTTAGGCTAAACTATGACACTTTTTATAAAATACGCATAAAAAAAGACTGTTAATTCGTGCTGTAATCATAGATGGCGATAAAGAAACTATTCAATTATTCAGTGAATTGTTAACTAATAATGGAATCCAAGTAGTAGGAAAAGGATACAGTGGTCAAGGGCGGTATTTTTATTTCAAAAATTAAAACCATATGTATTGTTTTTAGATATGTTGATGCCAACATATGATGGACTTTTTGCTTTGAAAAAAATACGTGATATTATATCGAGACAAATGTAATAGTAATTTATGAAAAATTAAGCATTGGAAAAGAAATTGAATTAAACAGATTAACACCATCAACTGTTATTAGAGAACCAATAGATGTTGATGACATTTTAAGAAAAACCCCTGAGCTGTGTATGCCTTCAGAAGACTCTCTAGAACAGATGAAAAAAACCATGGCCACTTTGGCAATCAAGAATACATTCTTGGAGCTGGGATTAGAAGAATTTGATAAAATTGTTTTAATGTTGTAAAAAGATTACAACAGCACCCTAGAGGACTGTTATGACAATCCTGAATTTTTAAAACAAGTTTTAAAAGATTTGTTGGGTGAATCATATGACAATATATTGAATTCCTTACAGGAAAATATCAAAAATATTTCTTCGCATAGATCAACGGATGATTTCCTTGATGTCTTAAGTAACTGATTTTTATTAATCAGAAAACTTATCTGTTTTTAATAACAGGGATTTTTTCTTTGATTGTTTCAAGCCTTTCCAAAATTCCTAGCCGTTCAAATATCTCACCAAACCGGTTAAGAACACTTTCAACTACAGGGAATCTATCAGATATGGGCTCAAGTAAATTCTTTTTTCTAATCAACACAGCAATTCCAATTATTACTACGGGAATTAGAATAAATCCCAGGTTATTTTCAAGTAAATTCCCACCACTTCCAGAAATTTCAGAAGATGTTTCACCAGGTTTAGTTATTTGGATCTCTTTTGAGGCTGTTATTTGATTAAAATCAGAGGTAATCGCCTTTACTTTAATCCTGTCAGCATCATCTGCAATTAAAGTGAGTTTAATTTTTCCACTATTGTCTGTAGTTTCGGATATTTCTTGAATTTGCGCACCTTGAATATCCCAATTTACTTTTATGTCGCTAAGAGGGACATCTAAAATTTTGACATCTAATACTAAATCAAACGATTCTCCTGGAGAAATGGAATTCACAGTTGAGATGATTAACGATGGTTTTGTTTCAACAGTGAAAAGTTTAAATTTTGTTAGTGGAAAATCGCTTGCAAGCACTGAGATTTCTGTCTCAATTGTTTGTCTGGGAATTATATCAAAAAATGAACTATACGTTGCTTTTTTAATTATTACTGTTTGGGGCATTTCAATTGTGTCATCACTTGCAGCTATTCTAAATTCTATATCTTTATTTGCAAAAATTGGGTTTCCCTCATCATCTAGTATTTGTAATGATAAAATGTTTTTCATCCCGGATAACAAGTGATCTGGATATGCCAATTCCACCATTGAGGGTTTAGAAATTCCTGTATCCAAATCCAACGTAGTTGTAAATTCATTTACTTCAAAGTCAAGAATTGTTTTTCCCTCTTTAATTGAATGTGAATTCAACATAACTATTGATTGACCTTCACTAATAGTTTGCACAAATGTTTTTACAAACTCATTTGGACCCATAACCACATTTGATGTGTCTGGAAAATACCAGCTTGCATCATCACTATCAGTCAAATAAACCATCATTGGAAAATCAGTTCCAGGCATTACCTTGGAAATTAATGGTTCAGACACCAATCCGAGCTCTACTCTTTTCGGACCATATACTATTGGAAAAACTGTCTCTTTTTCTTCACCTATTACGGTAATTTCTAATCTGTCTAGTTTTGTTTGACCTAGCTTTCCGAAAATTAATTTTGCACCCGAACCTGTCTCCATTCTATCATCGGATATTGCCAAAGCCTCCCTGTCCGAAGAATTAATTTCTGTTTCAACTGTTTTCAAGTTTATTAGAGAAACTCCATTCTTATCTGCAGGATATAAAACTCCGATTAACTGCTCTGTACCTGAAGCTAACAATGGAATTGTTTTGAATTTTGTCAATGGATTGTTTAAATCAGGCGTTAAAACAGTCTTAAATTCTTCTGAATCTGAAACGAGATAGTCTTCAGCAGAAATACTTACCTTGTATGTTTCTTCTAATCCTGCAATGACTGATAGTTTGGCATATCCAACTGAAGACCCAGGGGGAATTACTAAGGAATCAATAGTGCTTATTTCTGTTGTTCGTCTGTCGTTAAATATGGCCTTAGCATAATCTACTTTCAAAGAAACAGGGATAAGATGTGTGGCCTTTATTGGGGAACCATCTGCTCCTTGCAATTGAACGATGACAAAGGTACTAGATGTTGCAAAGTTACTAATTTTTTCTGGTATTACATATAGCTGAATTTTATAATTTTCTTCACCCTCTGCCGTTGCTCCAATAACTGTGATTTTACTGCTACCAGAATCAGTATTTGGATTTTCAGCATAAATGGTCACTTCCCCTGGTTTGTTTACCTTAAATTCACCTATCGCAAAATACTCTCCTTGATTTATGGTAATTTCTTTTTGATAGAGTGTAACAATTTCAGAATTAGAAGCAGTGATAGAAATAATTGTATCTTTTTTTGCGAAGGTTGGATTAGAATCTATATCTGCCAACTCCACTGAGAAATAACCTTTTGTGGGACCATTTATTGTAAAAGTATCAGGAACGGTTTTTACAAGTAATTGCTGTTCTCCTTGTTTAATATCATATACAATTGTGGAAAATTCTTCGGATTTAAAACCAGGAGCAGCTATTGCAATATCTGCATTACCTGAATCATTTGCTTGAATTCTTACTGAGATAATTGAAGTATCTTTATCTATGGACAATTCTAAAATTTTAACAATGCTTTGATCTGAAGAAGTTACTATCAAATTCTCAATGGCATTTGGGATGGGAATATTTTTTTGTAGTCCATATATTTGTAAAATGCCTTCTGTTCCTTCAACAAGTTTTTCTGGTAAAAGTTTATATCCAAAATTTTTAGGTTCTTGTCCATACGCGTTAGGTGTAACTATAGTAGCTACAATCAACAGTAAGAGTAATACAGTTTTCAATACATGAAAAATTACTTAAGAATCGATATAAGACGCTGTATGACATTTAATGATACATCTAGCCGTGACTAGAATAGTGAATTTACATCGATTATTGAAAATTGAACTAATGTAATTCCAATCAAAGTCATTATTACTAGAAGTATGGAGTAGAAAAATCCACCTGAGAACGCACCCTTTATCACTCGTCCTAAGAATAATCCAGCGGTCCAAGATTGAATGAGCACAATAAGGGGGAATAAACCTAATGTGGATCCTGTAATCTCTACTTCAATATTTGATATATTCTGACTTTGTTGGGCAACATCCCCAAATGAATCAATGACCAGCAAAGTAGTAAATCCAGTAGTTCCCATTAAAATAAAACCAACGAACAAGTAGGGCATTAACAGATCTCGTTTTTCCTTTTGAATTTCGTGCATTCTTTCACTAGTCTCCGTCAGTGAATCAAGTGTCTCTGGGTTTCCCCCACCTGCTGAAATTAACTCAAATAATATATTGAAACTAATCAAGACATTAAAAGCTTGAACCTCTTTTTGTAAATACTGGAAAATTGTTTTAAAATCAACACCCCATTCGATTTTATTTGCAATTCCATTTGCCACTGAATTAAACAAGCCATATTCTTTTCTTTTGCATGCATGTATGACACTCCTTTCAGGACTCATCCCGGTCTTACGAGCTTCTGAAATAGTTCGAAGTATTTTTGGGGTGGAATCTTCTGCGGCTATATTTTTTGCATAGGATTTTTTGAAATAAATTGTGGGAAGAATTGAAGATGCTATGAGAGCACCACCTAACAGATAAGGGTCCATTGAAGGATCAGGCAGCAAATTTAATCCAATTACAATCCCACTTATTATCAATCCGGGGGCTGCAAACATGATGATTTTTTTCATGTCCACTTCAGGACTCTTTACGAGAGAGTTGTTATTGGCAGCGAAAAGAAATATAACAGCTATTACAGGTGTTAGAACCAGAAATATCACTTCAGTACTAATTCCGGATGTAGAGGCTGCAAATGGGTCTGAAATAACAGCTGCACCGATAATATACACTGCCAACAAAACAACTTGAATGGTCATGTATGCCTCTACAAGGGCACCTAACTTGACAACTTCTTGTTTTTGTGATTCAGCATGTCTATCAAAAATGGTTTTCATTTTACTTTTAAGATAATTTACTATATTTCCACCACTTTCTACAGTTGATACATAACCATCAAAAAATTCACCCAATGCCTTTGAACTAGAATGTGTTCTTACTTTACGCATTACCTCTAAAGGATCGACCCCTAACAGATCAATACGGTTTAGCATTTTATGAGTTTCATTTTTTATTGTAGGAATCAATTCCATGGATTTTATTCGTTGCAGCATAAAATACGGTCCAATTCCTGCACTGCTAAGCAGGGTTACTAGTGTGATAAAGTAAGGTAATTCTTTGTTTATTTTTTTTCCTTGCTTGCGCTCAAATCCTTTTTCTTTAATCTGGCTAATCGATAACATTATAATTCATCACCATAATTGACTTTTTTTAGAACTGATTTGGGATCATTGTAGTATTTTCTGATCATTTCTGTTACTGCTCTATGTTCGCGAATATTGTTCGATGACATCCATTTGAAAATTTTTGTTCTTCTAAGGTGTTCTTTTATCACCTCGTTAAATTCGTCACCTGTTTGTTCAGAAATTTTTTTAAGGTTTTTACTTGCTTCGAACGAATGCTCAAAATAATCTGATTTGGGATCCCACTTTATAACTGAATATGGGGGGGAGCTGCTTGAAATTTCTTCAATAGATATTGCGCGTCTCATACTTTTACCTGTTGCTTTGTCTTTTACCCTCTTTATGACAAGGGCACAATTCATCAAAGAGAGATAAGCTGGTGGTATGTTCATTGGTTTTTGCTGTAATCTTTTACTTGCAGACTCAAAACTATCGGCGTGCATGGTTGATAGACCACCATGACCTGTAGCCATTGCTTGGAACATGACATACGCCTCTGAGCCTCTGATCTCACCAACAATGAAATAATCTGGCCTATGTCTGACTCCTGATTTGATTAATTCGTACAACCCTATTTCTCCCTCATCGTTTGGTCCATATCCAGACCTTGAAATTAATGAAAACCAGTTATCGTGAGGAAGATTGATTTCCGCAACATCTTCCACGGAAAATATTTTATCATTTTCACTTACTAGACCGGCAATTGCATTAAGTATGGTTGTTTTTCCGCTACCTGTGGAACCAATTATCATTATTGACATTTTTGCTTCAATCATCATCCAAAGATATGCTGCTGTTTCAAGATCGAATGTACCAAACCCTATAAGATCTATAATTGTGTAAGGATCTTGTTTGAATTTTCGTATGGTGAAACTAGTTCCTCTAGGAGTAATCTCTTTTTGGTACAAAACTGAAATTCTGTGATTTCCAGTTAGAGCAAGGTCAGAAATAGGATGCGCTATACTCACATGTTTTCCAGATTTGAAAACAATTCTTGTAACAAACGAATTTAATTTTTGATGTGATTCAAATGAAATATTTGAAGATATACTATCATAATTTCTATGCCAAACATATAATGGAATATTAGGACCACTACAACTAATATCTTCGATGTTTGGGTCATGCATTAAAGCATCAATTTCCCCATAACCCATAATATCTTTTTTTAGAAAATATTTGACTTTCTCCATGCTTGCTACGGGATTAGAAATAAAAAATCCTTCATTTTTTTTTATTACATCATTTAAGTGAGCGTCAAATTGTTTTTCTTTTGTAGGCTCTAGTGAATCTAAACTTTGTTCAACAAATGTATAGAGATCTTTGTAAATTCGCTCTTCGTCCAAATTTAACTTTATTTCATCTACAAAATACTGAAAATATGAATTTTTTTCATCATATAGAATTTTAGCATAACTAAAAGGTGCATTTAGCGGATATTCTTTTACTACTTGAAATTGATTTGAAATCTCATTGATGGTACTTTCATCTAAAAGTTCTTTGCTAAGAATATCTCCTAATTCTATTTGATTCTCGTTTACTGATTTCATTTTTTATTCTCCAAAATAAAAAAGAAAAATAAAGAGAGATATAAAAAAAACACTCTCCCTATGGGTTTGCGATGATTACGCTAAGGGGAGCGCCTGCCTCTCCTGCAAATATGTTCAACGTTGTTGAAGCACCTGCATCAAGAGTTGTTATTTTCTCTTGTGGTATTTGGAAGTAAATAATCACTCTCTCACCTGGGTTAAGTCCAACTGGGCCTGAACCCTGTACTAAACAGAGAGTGGGCAATGTGCCTGATGCATCCAAATCAATGGTCAAGGTTGTTCCTGCGGTTGTACATGCAGTTGTTACAACTGGAGAGTCGTTCATTATAGTTCCTACACCACCAGTACCTTCATGAACGAAAGTACTTTGGTAGTTTTCTACAGTTACTCTAGTTTGATCAACATCAATATACCAACTTGAAAAAGGCACAGTTACACCTTTGATTCGAATGGTATCGACAGATAAGATCTTATCACCGTTGTTTCTAACACCTGCTGCTCCCCACGCATCACCTAATGGATCAGTAGCATTTACCCAGATCTGAATTCCCTGCACCTCGATACTCTCTTGTTGGGCTACTGTTTGGAACATACTTGTTCCATACAATACAACACCAGATCCGAGAACTACGGAAGCCACCAGGATAATTACAGTCGTAAGTACTGTACTGAGACCTTTTCTCTTTGTGAAAACGTGGTTTTTCATTATTAACAAAAAAACACCTAGCGAGGTTATAGGATCTGATGTGTAACATTTTTGGACAGACAATATCATACTGTGCCTAAAGGCTTTTTGAAATTTCTAGTAAAATTTTACTATATTAATGAAAAATCAATAAATCCTTTTTAAATTTATAAAAATAAAGGAATAAAATCACACGAATTTTGAAGAGTTTCTGCGATATATTTTAACAAATTTGTCTACCAAATCTCTAATATCTGTCCCCCAACATGACTCTGTAAAATATTTTGTAATGTTTGACGATAGACCAATCCCTATTACCTCTATTCCAGTTCTTTCTGTTTCCTTGATTGCAAGGTAGACTTTTTTATCATAATTCCACACTCCAGTTGGATAATCATCAGTAAACACAAAAAGATGTTTTATATCTGCTGGAGTTCTTGCAAGCATTCTTCCAGCTAGTAAAATGGCATCAGGAGTGTATGATAGTCCTCCACTATACAAACCCCCGATCCTTGCTTTTACATCTTGATTGTATTTTCCTTTATGGTCTTTTAAAATAGAAAATTTTTGATCATAACTATAAAGACCCCATGAGCCCGAGGGTCCTGTTAATTCTTCAGAGGCTTCGGCAAGACAAAGCATAAAATCCTTGACTTGTTTAAATCGTAACCTTAAACTCGCACTGTTATCAATCAATATACTCCATGTCTCTTCAATTCTTTGCTCTTCTGTTTTGTTAAAGACTTCTGCATATTTTTCACTATTACTTGCAATAGCTTGAATTGCTAGTTCCATGTCTATTTCACCATAAAAATTTGTTTGAGGATCTTCTGAGTTGTTATAAACACTTCTAATTTGTTCTCTGATCTTTTTTATCATTTTTTTATTTTTTTCTTTAAGTTTAAAATATTCATAAATGTCCTCAGTCGGTAGAATTATTTCTTCAAAATTTAATCCAAATACATCCTTACGAATTTTATGTAAAATATTTCTAAGCCTTTCTTTTTCTTCATAATATAAGAAATTTAATTTTTTAATAGTGGTTTGAAATTTTCCCGAAGGTGAAAATTCAATATTATTTTTTTTAAAGACTAATAATTGATTGAGATTACGTTGTTCGTAATAGTCGGGAGCAACTTCATACAACATTTGTTGATTTTTGTATAATTCTGAGGCCCAACCAAGCAAATTATTTTGGTGCTTTTTATCAAAACATAGAAGAGGCTCTTTATTCATTTCTTGTTTGATACCATCTATTGTTTTGGAGCCTACCTTTAGTGCGTACCTGGATTCCATTTTATTAAATTTATTGTATTTTGGTTGTTTGTGACTAATTTCCGAAATGTTTTCCCAGACATCTGGATTGGTTGACGAAAGATATCGTTTTACGGCATCATCTTCGATAAAATCAATGACTTTCCAAAAAATTCTTGGAGTTTTGTTTCTAACCCAATTGCTATACAAGGAGTAATCTGAAACAGCAACATGGGCAGCAAGATGATACACTGTTGCTAGGAAAAGACCCCACACTACAATTTGTTCTTGTGGTGAATCATTAAAATAATAACCTGAATACGTAATCCCATTATCTGTTTTTTTTGGGATTGGAATTTTTACTTCTATTTTTGGTTCAAACTCTATTGAAGGAAAAGAAAATTTTTCAGATAAAAGTAACCGAACATCAGTGATATCTCTTTGTGAAGTATCATAAAAAATTTTATAAATTATATCAAGAAATGTTTGTTGCAATTCTAATCATTACGATTCATTTTCGCTATTTTGTTTCTCTGACACATCTGGTTCCTCATCTTTTTTAATCTCAGCTTCTTGTGACTCTTTCATTGGCTTACTGGACTCATCCATCTTCTCGTCATTACTTTCATTTGGTGTCTCTGATGATTCTTCATTAGTTGTCTCAGATTTCTCACTATGATCTTCTGGCTCTCCAATTATGTTTTGAGATAGCGTATGAGATGGTGAAGGGATTTTCATAGTTTTGGAAATAATATACATTAAAGGAAATAGTTCTTGGTAGATTAAAGATACGACCTCTGGAGTTTTTTCATCCTCTTGTTTTAGGAATTTTTCAATTTCTGAAGGATCTCCACTTAATGTAGTATTTCCACTAATGTTAATGACAGCATTTTTAGGATTTGAGGTTAAATCGAGAGAATATTTAAGAATTGTTTTTTCATCATCACTTGATTCTTCTTCGAGCTCGACGTTAATGTTGTATTTATTAAAATTTTTTTGTTCATTAGAAATCTTGTTGAACATTAAATTGGATACTTCCACCTCATGAATCATGAATAATATCTAAATTGTTGATAATTAACAGCCTGTCTGTAGTACAACATTACATCTCTTTTGTTTAACACATTTAGAATCACTACATTTTATGGTTTCAGGTTCATCTGAGGGTAATGTAAAGAATCTTCAAACATCTAGAATTGAAAGTGAGTCCTTTAGTTTAAAAATCAATTTTTCAAAAAATAAGAAAACAGATTCATCAAAATTACACCAATATGATATAAAAAAATACATTAATCCAGATAATTTTAATTTCCCAACTGACATGCAAGAGTTGATTCCTACTGATACCCCACCTTACTATGACAAGGGGGAAAACTATGTAGAACGAATTGTAAGAGCACTTGGGTACTTCAAACAATGTGCATTAATTGGACCTAGTGGTACTGGTAAAACCCATATTATCTATTTGGTAGCAGAATTAACACAACTTCCATTATGGGAAATCAACTGTGGTTTACAAACATCTGCATACGACCTGTTTGGACGATATATTGGATTGGGAAAAGAAAACTGGATTGATGGAATAATTACTTCCTGGTGTAGATACGGAGGAATACTCTATCTTGATGAAGCAAACATGATGAAGCAAGATGTAGCAACAAAACTAAATCCTATTTTGGATGCAAGGGGCCACATGGTATTAAATGAAAAAGATAATGAGCTTATCGATCGACACAAAGATGCATACATGATTATTAGTATGAACCCTTTTTCAGCAGAATTTACTGGCACTAAACCTCTTAATGCTGCATTTAGAAGAAGAATGAGTGTTTGGCTAAATTTTGATTATATGAGTGTGGATAACCACATTGATGAAAAAGAAATAAATTTACTTATGGAAAGAGCGGAAATTCCACGTGAAACTGCAGCAAATATTGTAGAAGTGGCAGCTAAATTGCGCCAAGAATACAAAAACGGAGACTTGCCATATGGTCCGTCTGTGGGCGATTTGGCAAATTGGGCACGAATAATTGCTGATGGTGCATCTCCAATAGACTCTGCAAATGAAACTCTTGTGGCAATGACAAGTGATGATTTTGAAGTTCAAGAAGACGTAAGAAAAATTATAAAATCAGTTGACTGGGGAATAACTCAAACAAGTGATGACCCAAAGGTTTTGATCATTGCGGCAATTGAGAAATCATTGCTGGAAATTGGAAAGCCTGATTTAAATAAAGTAAAACAAAGATTGATGGAAGATTATAATCGAACTCTTGCTGATTGTTATGAGGAACCAGAATTCTTAAGTAGAATTCTAAAAGACATCTATGGAAAAGCACATGTTACTATTGTAGATGCTATTAAGAAAAATCTTGATAACATGTCTGCATCCATACCTGTAAAAGAATTTCTTGACCTAATTGCGAGGTAAGCAGTTGCAATTATTCTATCAAAGATTCAAGGTACAAGACTATCTTCTTTTTACTTTATTGGGAATAACTTCGCTTGTTCTACTGGCGAATTTTGCAGGGCAAGATATTGCCGCTCATGTTACAAATTGGGTTTCAATTATTCTTTCTGGGGTTTTAATGTTTTTTTCAGTTTTCATGGTTTCAAAATATGGGCTAAAGGGTAATCATGGAAAGGCCTGGATTTTGTTTATGTTGTTTTCGGCATATTGGTTTTGTGCCGAAACTGTAGATGTATTATACAGTGTTGTGTTAGGTGCTGAGGTATGGGAATACGCTGATGATTTTTTCTATATTACTGGATATCAATTATTCTTTGCATCTCTTGTTTTTTATATAAAACCATTTACCAGACTAATTCCAAAAAAACTAGTAATTTTAATATCTATAATCTCAATTTCTCTTTTAATTCCATCTGTAATGATGATTATGGATTCTGAAGCAGATTTGATGACAGGCAATTTACTAATACTACTTGCTTATCCAATTTTAGATTCAATTATTTTAATTCCTGCCCTGATTGGTGTTATTTTGTTTTTTAAAGGCGGGGTAAATTTTATGATATCTCTTCTATGTTTAGGAATAATTACCCAAATAATAGGGGATAATAGTATTCTATTTTTGTCCCTTCAAAATATTTACTACCCTGGACATCTTGCAGAAGTTCTATTCCTATGGACATATGCAATCTTTGCATTTGGAATCTCAAACCAAATAGGATTGTTTAGCGAAAAATCAGACAATAATTTATGCCCAGCTTGCGGCAAAGACTGTTTCGGGCATAATTGAGCGTATTATTTGGTGTAATGTTAGTTTTTGAAAATACACCTCGATTGATAATATTGAATTTTTTGTTTTTTTTATATGGTTAAGCATGCCAAAAGAAGAGCGTTAGCTACTGTAGTGTCAACTGGAATTTTACTTTCTGCAGTAGCTATTATGGGAAGTGTGTTGGTTGCTTGGTCTAACAGCATATTTGCGGCTGAACAAAATGAAATTACTGCAGTTTATTCAGAAGGAGTAAACAAGTTAAATGAATTTTTAGTGATTGAACACGTTTGGTTTGGCAACGAAACGTCAAGCAGATTCATTAATGTGACATTGAGTAATGTTGGAAATGTTGGCTTAAATGTAACAAAAATAACTCTAGACAACTCTGTCGATAAAACTGACTTGCTTATTACCGATGGTGGAATGGCACGCAACGATGATTTCTCAACTGAAATCACATATAATTGGACAACTACCGATCCTATCAAGATTACAATCACTACTGAAAAAGGTGTGCTCTATCAAGATTATGTTATGGGGCCATGAAACAAAGAAGAGCGCTAACTACTATTGTTGGTGGAGTTTTTTTCCTTATTGTTATCATTACTGCTGCTAGTTATCTGACATATACCATGAATTTATTTGAAAATTTTTCAGAAAATGTTTTTGCGGTTGCCCAAGAAAGAGAAAACAGAAAAAAAGAATCTTTTGATATATCAAAATTAACAATAGAAAACAACAAGATTAATTTAGACATATATAACTCTGGAGATATCCCAGTAACTTTTGCAAGATTATGGGTAGAAAATGTAACTGGTGTAGATCAAGTCTATAAATTTGATTTAAACAATACTGTCACTACAGGAAATACTATTGAGGATATTCTCAAAGATGTGCCTTTTATTGCTTTAGAAACACAATCGTACAAACTGAAATTGGTTACAGATAGAGGAACCACAAAAGAATTTTCCGTAAATGCCTCAACTGAGCCACTACATTTACAATTATTTGCATTGCCTGAGGAGGTTCCAACCAATTTTATATCTACAATTCTGCTATCTGTAACAAACAATTCTACACAAAGCACGATTTATACAAATATTCAGCCAGTACTGAACGTAATTTCTTTTGGAGCGCTAGCAGAATTTGAAGGCACAACACCAGAACCACATGCGGTGTTAGAAAAAGGTAATACTGTTATTTTTGAATGGACATACAGAATATCTGGAGATGATGGAGACAAAGTTAGGTTTGAGGCAAGTATTCTAAATGGAGTTCCAGGAAATACTGTAACAAAAAATGTGGAGGTTCAAAAAATTGAAACTGCAGAACAAAGCACCACTTCCTTGTCAAGCGGCATATTAACCTCAGGATTGATATCCCAAAATGTTTTATTATTCCATAAAGAAACCATTGATGCTATAGGGGAGCGGCAAATGTGGGCTTCTTCTCCGGAAAATGATTCAGGAGAAATAATTGATTTTAGCTTAACAAATGCAGTATTTTATACAAATACCGACAGTAATGTAACAATCAATATTCCGGCTGGGAGCTGGAATGCCACTCTTAGATATATCAGCAGCCCAATGCCTGAAAGTTTGATGCATACTGGTTCGAACAGTGAAACTATGTCATATCACTTTGAAAGCGACCTTGATTCACCTTTAGATTCTACTGGAAATACAATTATGACTTTGGGAACAAGTCCAAATAGACCTCAATGGAATGGCACAGCTCATCACGGAGCAGGAGCATATGAATTTTCAGGAAATCAATTTGCATCGATACTGACTAACAACTATAATGATCTTGACGATAGTCCGGCTTCAACCTCTGGATGGTTTTACGCATATAGCTCTGGTCCTGCAAGTAACCAGATGATATATTTTGGTGATACTAACAATGGGCAAAAATCATATCAAATATTTTTAAATCAAAACGGACATTTGGTCTTTCAGCTAGATACAGGTTCAACTATTGCTACTTGCACTAGTACTGTAAACTATAAGGATGATTCATGGCATCATTTTGTCGCAATAATGCCGGGTGACAATGATTGTGATTTGTACGTTGATGGATTACTGAGAGATTCAGACACAAATGGTGGAAATAGTGCCATTGCACTTCAAGGAAGTATTTTCATTGGGGCAAGCGATGCAAGTGGAACAGATGGATTTAATGGATTAATTGATGATATAATTCATTGGGATGATTATGGATTAATTGAAAGTGCAGAACAAGAAGTAACTGATCTTTTCAATACTAATTATGGAACTAGCAGTCATCTTTTGGATTTTGATTTAAGAATTGTTGATGAGTTTGGAACTGATCTGGGGCTTTCAAACAAAACTATCTCACAAACTTTGAGTTTTCCTATTCCCTATGCAAGTGATTTTGGAGAATATTCTGCACCGGTTGCCGATATTTGGGGACAGTTTAATTTTACGGCAATTACAACTGAGGAAAGAGTTGTTGGGTTGGGAGAAAGATTGATGATAAACATGACGTATGTTCCTAAAAGTGTAGGTAATTTGAATATGAAAATGATAATAGATGATGTATCTGTTGTCTCTGGTCTGGGTAGTAGTTTCCTTCAAACCCCTAATCCAGACAGAGCATTTTCAGGTTATGCGACATATGATAATTCAGCCAAAGGAGAAATTAGTATTTTTAATCCCAGTCCCAGAGATAATTGGATTAAATATCAGAGCCGGGTCGTTTTTGAAGATGAATTAACGGGTACACCTTATGCTTCATTCATAATTGGTTCTGGTTCAGCATCTCTTGGACCTAATCAAGATAGTCCAGTTATCCCTTCAGGAACTACGGGTACATTTGAATTTGAAAAACCTCGATCGCAGCCAGGAAATACCTCTAGTGACCTAATTCCTGAAGGAAGATATCGAATGTACGTATTCCTAGACGGTTATGATTCAGCGGGCCAAATTTTCCTTCAGACTAGTCTGGTTGGTATCGTTAGAGTCATTTAAGAGATGTTTGTAACATAAACTTACACACCCATCCTCATTATCAAATAATGATTTTTTATTGCAATGGAACCCAGCCCTGAGGTTGATATTAAGGAATTTGATGAGGTGTTAAAAACCACCGATTTACTGGTGGACGAATCTGTACAAATTTACGAGTTAGAAAGTGAAAAGGGAAATGTAATTGACGAACTGTACAATTCTTTGAAGGTAATCACCGAATTTCTAGGATTTTCAGTAGATTTACCAGTGAACATATTCAACGAACAAGATGATGCAAAAATCACTTTAACACCTTCGTTGGACATTGTAATTAAAAGAGCCAACGGAAAAATTGAGCAAAAAAGATTAGATGAATTTTCAACTAAGCAAATATCTAAAATTCTAAAAAATTCAATTATGCCAATAATTGAATTATGTAAAAAAGAAAAGGTTATTCAAAATCAAAATATAACATTCTTAAAGGCTGTAACTAAAAAATTAGAAAAAATCGAAAAAATAAATTCAGAAAGTACGAAATCAGAACTTTCACTTGATTCTTCTAACCAAGACTCTTCAAATAATTTAAATCAAAACATGGAAAAACAAAATGCTTTAGAAACTCCAAAGACAAAAGAGACTTCATAGATTTGTATCAAAAAATTTTTCGTTTTAATTCAATTCAAGAATTACAAGAATCAATTGATAAGCAAGCTAAGGAACTAACCAACAAAATTGACCTACAATCAAAATTAATAGGAGACAAAATACGAGAAGGTGAAAAAAATAATTCTGAGGAACTATCTGATTTAAAAAATAAATTAAATCCAGAAAATTCTAAAGATAAAAAAACAGAAAATAAAAATTCTAAAAACAAAAAAACTACAAATAAAAAGAAAAAATCAAAAAAAGGACAATTAGAAAACTGGATAGATTATGAAAATTTACATCTTTACAACGGAGTAGGAACTCGTGGTGAACTGGAACTGTATTTTAAATCATTAGAGGAGATGAAGGTCGAATCTGAAAGATTAAAGAAAACAAGGGACAGTCTTGAACAATTAATGAAATCAGGAATTAAAAAGGAATTGGCGGGCATAGGTTATGAGCAGCATGAGGGGCCATATGAGTTAGCCTTCATTAAAACCCAATTAAAACACGAAAAATTTTCCTTCAAATCGATCTTAACTGTGGGGTGTGAATAATGCAAAAAATTACAAAAAAGAGCATAACCATTTCTAATTTGATTATTCTAGGCTTAAAATTTAACTCAATTTTAAAACAAAGATTAACAATGCGATCAGAACAATCAAAGCTAATTGACCTGATCCGTCTAAAACAACCAATTTTGTTGGACTGCCCTAGGAGTAAAAAAATTGGCTGAGACTAATCAAACAACAATATTTGAAAATGATCCGGATTCACGAACCTATGAACATAAGCAATCCATTGATCAATTGCAAGAGCAATTTTCAAAATTTGGTTTGACCGCAAATCAATGTAAGGTATACATATTTTTAGGAAAATATGGTTCCAAGACTGCACCTGAGGTTTGTAGAGCATTAAAACTACCAAGAACTGAAACTTATCATCTTCTCACAACTCTTCAAAACAAGGGTATTGCATCTGCCACGTTTCAGCACCCAATTAAATTTTCAGCTTTACCATTATCCAAAGCGATAAAATCAATGGTTAATACGGAAAAAGAACGAATTAAAAAATTAGAAAAACAAGAAGAAGAGTTAACTAAACTTTGGAATTCAATTCCAAATTATCACAATGAACCTGATGTGGCAAAAGAGGATAAATTTCAAATGTTGCAAGGTGAGAATCAAATTTATGGTAAAATCAATGACATGATAATAAACACCAAAAATGAATTCCAGCTAATTGGAAATGAAAAAGACTTCCTCAAGTTTTATCATGCAAACTTTCTAGAACCCCTAGACAAATCGGACCTTGAATTAAAGATTCTAACAAATTCCTCAACAAGAACACTTTATGTCTTTGATGATATAGATAGAACTAAGGTCAAAAAAATTCCTGCAAATACAAATGGTGATATTTGTTTTGTAATAAAAGACAACGAAGAGATTTTATTCTTTATGAAAAATTCTGAATCTGGAAAAGAAAACATTACTGCAATGTGGACAAATTCAAGTGCAATGATTTATTCCAAGAAATTATTATTTGATTTATTGTGGTCAAAGTCAAAATCAATTCCACTTTAGTTATAATTTAGTAACATTCCTGTATGTGTATATCAGATAAACTCACACCTCTTTATATAGAAAATTATCTGCTTTTTATTGTGAATAATTCAGAATTAAAGATACGAACAGGAATTCCTGGATTTGATTTGATTGTGGATGGAGGGTTGAAAGAAGGAAAAACAATCGTCTTATCAGGAGAGTCTGGAAGTGGAAAATCCACATTTGGGATGCAATTTCTTTATAATGGTGCATCTGACTTTGAAGAGCCGGGATTATTTGTAACCCTAACACAAAGTCCACAAGAATTAATCAGTGATTTTAGAGGTTACGGGTGGGATATTGAAAAATTAATTGAGAAAGAAAAAATTATGATTATTGATGCTAGACCATTCAAAATGAACGATGATGTATCTGATTCCGGAGGTCTTTTGTATAATTCAGAGCCTTTTCCTTTTACACATCTAACTCAATTGATTTTGCGAGGCATAAAAAAAATTCACGCAAAACGTCTTGTTGTAGATTCACTTTCTGTTTTAAGCATGCAATATGCTAATCAATTCAATACCCGCCAAGGTATTCAAAAGATGATTCATGCTTTAGATGAAAAAAAATGTACCTCGATTTTTATCTCAGAGACTTTAGATTCTAGAACACCTCCAGAATGGTACGCTGCATCAGGAATAGTGATTTTAAATCATGTTCAAAGAACCAATACTATGGAAAGATCCATCCAAGTCATTAAAATGAGAGGAACAAAACACAGCGAACAAACATATCCAATACGATTCAATGAAAATGGGTATCAGGTATTACATCCTAGATTACAAACAATAGGCTAATTATTTTAATTTCTTGATCTCTTGGCATACTAAGGGTAGGAAGGCACCTACATCCGTCACTATACCCAAAGCTTGCCATGTTCCTCTATCCATCAATTTTGTCACTGTGGGTTGGCTAATGTCAATAACGATTACTTTGACATTAGAGGGAAGCATGTTTCCTGTTGCAATAGAGTGAAGCATGGTTGAAATCATTATAACTATAGTTGCATCTTTTAGAATTTTTTTGTACTCTCTTTGAGCTTCGCCAACATCTGTAATTACATCCGGCAAAGGCCCATCATCTCTAATGGAACTTGCCAAAACAAAGGGAACTTTATTTTTCACACACTCGTAAAAAATACCACTTCTGAGTTTTTTTTGTTGAACCATTTTAGGAATCGAACCCGCCTTGAAGACAGCATTAATAGCGTCCATATGGTTTCTATACCCTCTTTTGGCCAACGTTGCATCATGAACATACATCCCTAACGACGTACCTAAGGTAGCATATTCAATATCATGAACTGCTAAGGCATTACCTGCTAGTACTCCGGAAATATACCCGCCTCTGATTAATTCTGCCATTGAATTTGCGGCTCCAGTGTGAACAATTGCAGGACCCCCCACAAGGATAATTTTTCCACCTTTTTTCTTTGCTTGAACTATATCTTCTGCAACTTTTTTTGCTATATGCTGCGTCGGTCTTTCGCTAGAACTACTGCTTCCCATAAATGCAAAGATGTTCGCCGTGTCTCTTGGTCTTTGAGGTGGTGTTACTTTGACACCTATTTCATGTATCACTACAAGATTGCCTTTTTTTACCTCTCTGATAGGAACACAAAATGCCCTATTCTTTTTTACAACAATACACTTGTCCATCATCTGATTCTCAACTTGAATCCATAAGTTGTTATGAAATATTGAGGTATCATTATTTGTTGTACTGTAAAAATTATCAGGCAATACCATATCTTTTGATGCTTTTTTTAATTTGACTTGTTTTTCATTGTGAGGTATAGCTCCATCTCTATGAATATCGTCTGTAATTTCTTTAAGATGCTTTTCATTTTTTCCAGTAACTAGAAGTTTGGCAAAACTAGAATCTTTTTTCTTTTTACCTACAGTTAATTCTAAAATCTCAAATTCTCCTCCACGGTTCATAATTTTATCAAATATTTTTGTCAAAATCATAGAGTCAATTAAATGGCCACTAACCTCAACTTCTTGACAATATTTTTTCATCAAGTAACTTCATAGACTTTCCCTCAAAAAGGTTTGGGGATAAATTTAAACACAAAATTTGTTAATTAATCTATACAGGCAGAATTACTTTGCCCTTATATTCTACAATATTATCGGATTGGAACATCAATTCCAAGTTTTCTTTTTGTTCTTTGGTAATTCCCTGTACAATTGATTTTGAGATGCCATTTTTATCAACTAAAGCTAGAATGTACCCACTTTTATCAGTCAAAACAAATCCAGCAGATTCATCAACAAACGCGTATAAATTTTCCTCCCCTACAGGCTCCCAGACATTAGTTTTGTTATCTCTTAAGGCTAGTGCAGGCATAGCCTTTCCATCAGTAATTTTGTTTAGATATTCTCTTGAATCTGCAACTCTTTTTTGTCCAAGTTTCAAAGCTTGAAAATATTGCATAAAACCATGAAATTTAAAATAATATAAAAAGGATCACTATGTTTCATTAAAAATTTTGATAGGGGCTACCAATAAAAAAACATTACAAAATTTTTAGTCAAAAACTAGATAGACAATTTTTGTTCCAATTTATACTTAATAGTCCTTTTATCTTGAGCTTGAAAAATTGGATTCTGAATAATCTTTCTTTGATTATATGTATTCTAAATTATTATTTTTTTATTTTTTAAACTGGTGTTTCAAGCAAGTGCCATGAAAAATATCTACAATTTGATTTTTAGAACACATTTTGTCATTGTAATGAATAAGTTTAGATAAATCACAGTTTCCTTTAGACGTGAGAAAAAAATGCCCTTAACAAACAACGTCATAATAAAATTAAATGAAATAACTACAATTGTAGAAGATAAAAATAATTTGAAGGAATCTGAAATTGAGGAGATCAAAACAATTTTTAACACGATCATTAAAGATGGTGAAAGATATGATTTAGATGATATTGAGTCGTGGTTTGAAAATGAAGGGAGTTGGAAAAATAAAGCCACTAAAATTAGAGTTACAAACTTGGCTCATTATATTCAAAATAAATCCCAACAAACACTAAAACTGAAAATTATTTCTGATGATGATTGTGATTGCTGAGGTTAATCATCAAATTTTTTCAATAACCTTCCAACAATTTTAGCATTCTCATTCTTTTCTTTTAGAATATTTTCAAGTCTTTCCTCATTTTGTTTTGTTTTTTTATCATTAGAGACTATTTGGAAATACTCCTCATCCAAGTCATTATTTGCTTGCAATCTTTTAATTACTTCAAATAGTATTCCAATAACTTGTTTTTGAGCTTCGATTAATTCATTTTTGGAAGTTTCCGACATGTTGGCTATCTTATTTATCGTATTTATCATATAATTGTTCAAACAATTTTAAAAGATTTGGATCACTAATCTCTTTTTTGGCAGAATCAAAAAAAGATAATAAATTTTTGACTGAATTTTTTTGTTTCGAATAAATTTTTGCTTGTATTGCCATTTCTAATTTATCAATTTGATGAACAAATTTTGCCTCGTCTGAGTCATTGGTCTGATAATCATTCCAAAGACGAAGATATTGTTTTTGAAGATTTTCTGGTAAATGTGTTAAAATATTTTTAATAGTCTTATCTTCTAAAAGTTTTTTTTCTTGTTTAGATTTTTGTTCAGGTGTAAAATCTCCAGTGACAGATTCTGCCAAATCATGTAAAAGAATCATTTTTAAAATCTTTTCAGTGTTGTGTTTTTGAGAATCAGATAAAACCATACCAATAATTGCCATAGAGTAAGTGTGATCTGCAACTGATTCTGGATACTTTATTGAAAGTTTGTCAATCCAGCCTTGTCTTGGAACAGTTTTTAGATTTGCTGCTATGTATAAAAAATCTAAAATCAAGATTGTTATATTCTCAATAGTATGATTAATCAATTTTTCTAGTTCTACCATTAGAACGACATAATAGCAAACCTACAATGAAGAAAGTATTGAAAATATATACCAAAACTGGGGATGATGGAACTACAGGATTACAAGGGAATTTACGACTAGCCAAATCTCATCCGAGGATTATTGCGTATGGCACGATTGATGAAGCAAATGCATCTTTAGGGATTGTCTTGGCTAACAAATTAGATTTAGACATTACCCAAATTTTAACGAACATTCAAAATGAATTATTTTTAGTAGGCGCCGACCTTTCTAACCCTAATTTGAGTCAAAGTGAAAATAGAATTACATTATCAATGATAACTAGACTCGAAAAAGCGATTGATAATTTTGAAAATGAATTATCTCCATTAACTAATTTTATCTTGCCAAGTGGGGATATTGCAGCATCACAAGTACATTTTACTAGAACAATTGTGAGGAGAGCCGAGACTTGTCTTGTTTTTTTAAAAGAACAGGAAAAAATCAATGAAAATTGCATAAAATACCTAAATCGCTTATCCGATCTAATGTTTGTTCTCGGGAGAGTAATTAACAAGAGGAAAGGTAAAAATGAAACTATCTGGAAAGCCCAAAAAGACAAACTTTAATTTCGTATCTAAAAGAATTTTTGATGTGCCAGGGTAGCTCAGCCTGGGAGAGCACTCGGCTGAAGACCGGGCTGTCGCGAGTTCAAATCTCGCCCCTGGCACTTCCTCTATTCAAAAAATTATTCTTCATAATTTTTATAAACAAGGCCACCTCTTGATTTTCGACATTAATGGTAGAAAAAAAGACTGCAAAGAAAAAAACAAAAGCTAAAACAATCAAATCTAGAGCAAAGCCAAAGATAAAAACTAAGAGTAAAAAAGGACAACAAGAAGATTATCCAGATGGCATAGCAATTATCGACGATGAACCTTTTGTTGATCAAGAAAAAATCAACGAAGAAAGAAGAGCATATCTTGAAGAAGCAAGATCTCAAGAAGCAAATGATTAAGCAATCTTTATTCGATCCTAATACACATAAAAAACATGAGAGCATTATGTCTAATTTCAGTTAAACCTGGAAAAGTTGACGCGGTAGTCCTGGTGTTAAAGAAAAAAAGAAAGATAGTCAAAGATGTCATGGTGGTAACAGGCAGGGCTGACATAAGTGCCATTATGAGGGGAACGATAGATGAAATTAATCAAATGGTTATTGATTTTAAAAAAATCAGAGAAATAGTAACAACTGAAACATTAATCGAAGTTGAGGTGGATTTAGGTTGGTAAGAGCAATTATTTTAGTAAAATCACCTAAAAAATTAATTGCCGCAAGACTGCGCAAAATAATACATGTAAGTGATTCTTTTCCAACCAGTGGTCAATTTGACGCCGTAGCAATTATTGAGGTCAAGGAATTAGTACAAATCAAGGATGTTGCCACTCAAATTCAAAAAATTAGCGGGGTAGAAAGAACAGAAACAATGGTAGAAGTCAGCTAAAAAAGAAATAATAAAACTAAAATTTGGTATTTTTGGAAATAAGGATTTCAAAAAAAAAGATAGGGATCTTAGGAAATCCTCAAGTCTATGAGTTGTTCTCTAAGATCTCCTAGTTCTTTACGTAATTCTTGAACTTTGTCAGAATCTCCCTCTTTATGGGCTTCTTTTAGTCCTTGAATTTTTTCAAGAAATTGAGTCTGTAGGTCATCTAATTCTTCATTACCTGTGGGCTCTGAGAATTTTTGCTTTAGTTTCTCAATTTTGTCTGCCATTCTATCTCCGCCACGAGTACGTTCTCCATCACGAGTTTTTTCGGAAGGATCAATCTCTCTTGTTATGATTGCAGTGTTAGAAGGATCTCCTGCATCAACTACATAAAGTGTAGTAACTGCAGTTTCAGATCCTGCATCTATCTCAACGTTGTCAAGTATCCATACTAAGAACTTGTCATCGTTTTCATTAACCACAACACCAAGATGGGCTTTGTATACGTCTAATCCGTCAGCTGCATCACTTAATGAAACTGTTATCTGACTTTTGATTTTCTGTCTGTCAGAATCTTCAGTGATTTGGATACTTCCCTCAAATCCCTCAACTTGGATTGGCATGCGTTTTTTTCCATTTTGTTGTGCAAATCGTTTATCATCCTCATCTGCAGCAACATTTGGAGTTGCAACCACAAACATTAGTGCAAATATTGCAACGAATGCTGGAAGCAAGTATTGTGTTTTTGTAGTCATTGCGGAGTAAAAGATATTTTGAATAAAAGGCATTGTTAAGCATTGTTAGCTAACAAAGTTACCTTAGTTTTATTGGCAATTGTTAAAATTAACATAAAATAGCACAAAATTATTGAAGGAATGATACACGCTGATTCATAAATACAGGGATCGTACCTATATTAGAAAAGACATTATTTTGATTTTGTCTGAATATGGGGAACTAAATCAGACAAAATTATTGAGTTATTGTGGGTTGAATATTGTAAAACACAAACAAATTCTAGATAGCATGGAAAAAAAAGGGCTTATAGAAAGAAAGGTAGAGCCATGGGGTAAAAAGTCAATTATAAAATACAAGGTAAGCCCCAAAGGACATGAATTCTTTAAATTAATTCTAGAGCCATACGAAGAGATGTTTCCAAGAGTGGATGGAGATGAGTAACAATGTTATCTAAAGGTTTTAAGATAAAAATTGGGGGTTTTATACTGTGAGTAAATCAAACAAGAACAAGAAACATGAAAGTTTCTTTGAGATCATGGATGGAATGATGTTTCAGCTAGGTAAAACAAAAAAGATATTCATGATTATGATTTTGACCACTCTGATCATTCCTCCAGTAGCTTTGTTGGTAATGACGAGTGCTTTTGATTCACCATTTAATGACAGACTTAATCAAAGACTTGAAGAGCGTATTAATGAACGATGTAGGCAAAATGATGTTACCCGAGATGAATGTAACAATATAAAAAACAAACTCATAGACAGAAATAGACCGCAAGTTCTTTTACAACCTCCTCAGTTACTTATTTTTGCCATATCCTTGGTTTGGTTAGGGATAGGGATTAAACAATGGCTATCTATTTCCAAATGGGATAAAAAATATCAAAGATTCAAAGAAAAACAAGAACAAGTGGACAAAAAACTAGACGATTATTTTGATGAATAATTTGTATTTGATTTCTAACCTGGGAATCTCAAGCTCTGTTGAATACTAAACTCAAAAAAGCTTCTGGAATATCCATAAAAATCCTTATGGAAATCATTCCTATTTTCATAAATAACAAAGATTTTAACATACGAAAACGGAAGGGTTTATGTGAATATCAAAAAGGTAGGAAATGTCATTTTGGCAGTAAGAGACCTTGACAAATCTATTGCTTTTTATCATGAGTTTATAGGACTTCCCATTAAAAAACAAAGAAGAACGTGGGTGGATTTAGGAACTACAGGTGGCTTGTTAAGTTTACATCCTGCTTCTCTTACAGCTGAACATATTGGAGGTTCTTTGGATAGCGGAATTACTATTGGATTCCTAGTAGGGGATGTAAAATCAGCTTTAGAGGAATTAAGAGAGAAAGGTGTTAAAGTACACCGCGAAATTGTAGAGCGAGAGGCTGGAAAGAATGCAGTAGTTTTGGATCCTGACGGATATCTCATATCTTTGTTTGAACCTATATTTAGAGATCAAGCCCAGCAAACTAGCGGATATCAAGGGTTTACCCCAGCTTAAATTAATTTTTTAATTTTTGAAATAATTGACTTTACGTCCTTTGACTTAGCATCTATTGAAACATAAAAGGTCATATCATTTTTTTGAAAAACAACTATAGATACTTTTTGATGCTCCAATAAAACGTAGTTTAGTTTCCCTATTGCATTTGTAACATCCTTTCTCAAATTCATCACAGTAGAAAGTATAAAAAATTCATTTTTGACCTGTTCGGTTTTTAATAATGGTATTACATCTGGTCTAACGATTCCTGTTAATGTCCTGCCATATGCGTTAATCACTCCGGAATATCGAACATTTTTTGAGACTTTGATAATTTTTTGGCATTTTTTTCGATAATTTATTATGTTGTCCTTCCATTTTTCTGCAGGAGTCTTTACCATACAGAAGATTAGATTAGAAATTAATAAGGATTCTTACTATAGTTAGAAATTAAAAAATAACTAAAAAGTGAAACCATTTAATGCTTAAATTATTTTTTGTCTAATTTTTTCTTTAGTTCTATATTTTGTTTGAATAATTTGTCATTCTCTGTTTTGAGAATTTCAACTGAATTTTTTTCAGAAAACAGTGGATGCCCTGGAGGTATTATTCTGGAGGAATTCATCGTCATCAATCCGGATGCGTGTTGCTGATACATTTTTTGAAACCCATCTAATTTTTTGTTACCTAAAGAGATATTTTGCATAAATTTGTCTTTCATTGGGTTCTCAAAGATTTTGAACATAGGGAGTGTTATACCTGGGGGTAACCTTGGGAATAGTAATGCTCGATGAGGAATATCAGAATTTAATCCATAAAGGTCCTTTAACTGGCTAAATACAAAATCATCCATACCTTGATACTCTTTTTACCATATTTTTGCCTTGCTTTATGCGTTTGATATACTAAAAAGTGTAATTTGAGTCAGTTTTGCTCAAATTGAGCTGATCGCAGATCCTTATAGATTAGTGGTTTGGATCCCTGATACACCATGACAAAATCAACTAAAAGATGTCTCAAATGTAGTAAAGAAATCAAAGAAAAAGAATTACATAAAATTATAATTTATGTAGTTCAAGAAAAATTCACAGAACATTATTACGAACATGTTGAATGTCCAGATAGTTTTGTCATTTAACCATTATATTCATACACTTGAGATACGTTTTGTACCTTGTTTGTACATTTTACAAAACATTTAGGCGTAAAAATTTTGAACCATTTCTATCTTGTTACATAATATTTCAATTCATCAACAATTATCTTGACTTCTCTTGGACTCAAAGCATCTTGTCTTTTTTCTAAAAATTGATTAATCCTATTCAGACTTGAAACAAAAACTGCACGATATCTTTCATTGTATGATATGTTTCCTTGTATTGATAGTAGGACATTTGTGACTCTAATGTTTTTGATTATATCCTGTAGGGCAATCCACAAGACTCGACCAGCTCTATCTGTTTGCTCGTATGGATTTAGTCCATCATAATTTTTGGCATAATCATTACTCCAGTTTTTGACTTCAATCATGAAAACACCTTTTGGACATACAACTACCAAATCCATTTGAGCTGATTTTAGATTCTTTTGCCCGTTATACCAAACATAGTATGGTAATTCAATTCGTACACCACACAAAATATGGTAATGCTCATCAAGTTTTAGCAGTTCTTCAATGACTTTGTTTTCTCCTCTGGTTCCTGCATGAAGTGGGTTCTCTCTGGCCCTGTCAAACTTCTTAACCTGTCTCTTGTAGTTCCATTTTTTAAGACCTGCAAAAAATCCATCATCTACCTGTTTTATCTTATTTTCAAAATCTCTTTTGACTCTGTCCATATCTTCATAATTTCTGACTTCTCCAGGTAATTTCTTTAGAAGATTCTTCTCACTATCTGCCATTCCATAGATGATGGCCATGTTTTGAGAATGTGATTATAATATTTTTTAATTTCTACATAAACAAGGAATTTAGGCTCGAATCAAGGAATTATTTATCTAATCACAAACACAGCAAATAAGAATGTCTTTAGAAAATACGTATCTTAGTATCAAAGAAAAATTTGGGAGGAGTTTAAATTTAGAGCCATTTTGTATAGTTAAAGCAGTAGATGATCACAGGAATTTTTGGAAACCAAAAAATGTCAGAGTTGTTTTGTTAGCAGAGTCTCACGTACATACATTGATGGATGAATACAATAATTCGATGACATATGAAGGATTTGAAGGTCTTGAAGGATGCCCATCCAATTATGTAAAATTAGTTTATTGCCTAGGATATGGTGAAAAATCTCTTGTTAATGTACAAGAAAATTCATGCACATCGCAATTTTGGAAAATATTTACATCTTGCATACATCAAAATTTTCATTCCGAGTTCAAAAAAATTCTTGTGACGAAGACAAAAAATCAAAATCAAAGACTGCAAAACAAAATATCTCTTTTGGAAAAAATGAAGGAGAAGGGAATTTGGTTAGTTGATGCAAGCATAGTAGCAATTAATGAAACGTCCAAACTGTCTCCAAAAATAAAGGATGAGATTCTTAAGATTTCATGGAAGCAGTATATTTCAAAAGTGATTACCGATTCTCATCCGGAAAAGATTATCGTCATAGGTGTAAATGTTTCAAAAATACTCAAAAACGACCTAGAGGAAATTGACATACCTTATGATATACAATATCAACCACAGGGTATTAGAGATCCTGAGCTTGGGAAGATAACATTTGAAAATTATTATAAATGGTGCAACAGTAGTTTAGAACAAAAAAAGGCACAAAATCCTAATTTATAATTAGATTACAAACTAAATCCAAAGTTCTTTTCCCAAAAACCCTTACAGCTATCAGGCTTGGTCTTGTTTCGTGAGGGACATGATCGTCTAATTTTGTTTCTTTCAATTGCATATGCCTGCTGTCTGGTAACAGTTCTTGTATAGCTAACAGACGCTCCTGATTTTCCGTTGCGTAAATGTTCTTGATTTCTCCTTCTCAAATTGCTGGTACTTCCAATGTACTTTTTTCCATTATCATTAATGGTATATACTCCAAGCCCTCTTGGAAGTTTCGATACACCTGCAGGACTATATGAGACTCTCTTTGATTTTGTTTTGATCGCCCTTCTTTGATCTGCTTTGTTCTTTCCGCGAACCATGTATTGTATTGATCATTATTGCATAAATCAGATACTGATTAACCAGATTGATCCTAAAGTAAGTAATTAGTTTGTCAGTTTGTTATATGAAGTATTAGATGTTAGAGATATCTTTTTAGCTCAATCCATCGATCATAAGCAGCTGCAATAGTTGCAGGACGGAAATTATCTTTTATTATCCCCACTTTAGCAAGTAGATCATCTTTTCCGATTCTTGAAACACTAGTCTTTACAAAATCAATAGTAGCTGTAAGTTCAAGCTCTTCTTTAC
>JADFOW010000043.1 GCA_022562615.1 Nitrososphaerota archaeon | reverse complement strand
TAATGTCACGAACACCTTCCAAATTCTTTTCTGGTAACTCAACTCTCAAACCTGTCTTGACAGCATATTCTTTTTCAAGGAGAATAGCGGAATTAATCACACTTTTCCATGCTTTAAGGTATTCTTGCTGAAGTTTTGTTAATGATTGCTGATATCTAGAAGTTGATTTTTCGATCTCATCAAAAAATTTTGCGACAGTTCGATTCCATATTGTAAAGATATCTTCTGATTCTTGGGGGCCTTTACTCATCAACATAAGAAGGACTTCGTCTTAAATAAATTTAAGCGATCTTGGGAAACATCACCACTAGTATTTCACAAATTATTTTTTGAATTATTTTTTGAGACTATTTCGTAATATTTCGTTTAGCACCCTTGAAAAGCTTACTGAACTGGTTGTGTTTTGGATTGCTTTTGCTTGAAGTAATCTTAATTTTTTGTCGATGTCATCATCAATCATTATCGTAATTCTTTTAGCCATCATCTACCGTTTCTTTAATTGTGCGTAATAATTTTCAGCAGGTTCATCCATTATAGACAAATAACCAATTAGACTTGATGGGCTGGGCTTGTCTTTGCAATAAACACAGAGCTTTTTGTAATAGATCTTGTGAGTTTTACAGAATTGTTTTATCATAAGAAATACTTAATTATATCAAATTTAATATGATCGCTGTAAAATCTTAATAAATTTAATAGAATTATGGAAATATTCAAACAAAATTAAAGAATTTATGTGATTTAATTTATATTTATTGATCACTTAATAATAATAGGATTATGCTTGAAGAAAAAAAATCGATAACTGCGTATGTCATGATAAATTGTGATTTAGGTGCTGATGAATCAATAATTGAAGAGCTAAAACATTTTGAAAATGTCAAGGAAATTCACGGGGTTTTTGGAGCATATGATATTATAGCAAGAGTTGAATCCGAAAACCAAGATGCACTCAAAGAAACGAGAACTTGGAAAATTCGTAAATTGGACAAAGTAAGATCTACTCTCACATTATGTTGCATTGAGGGACAATGGTTTAGACAATCCTAATGAAGCAAACATATGTTCTGATAAATTGTGATGGTGGATCCAAACAGGCACTAATTGAACAAATCAAGCACATAAACGGAGTCAAAGAAGTTCATGGGACATATGGTGCCTTTGACATTATAGCTGAGGTAGAAGCGCAAAAAGATAATGCTCTAAGTTCTACATTCATTAGAAAAATTCGACAAATTGAACACATCAAATCTACTCAAACTCTAATTGGTCTTGATACTTGGGAGGGCGGGTCTTTTCTTGCAAAAATTATTCCAGATATCATACCTAAAGAAAAAAAGCCCTTAGAACCAAGTGGGGAGTTTGATGAAGATCAAGACGAAGAAATGGAAGAGAGAGAAGAGAATTATGATAAATAGACAAATGATCTTAGAAGAGCTTCCTCCAATAAATCAGAGTTCTAAGGTAAACAAAAACTAACAAAACATCTTTGGATTGGAAATTATTTTTTGGGAAGGAAGAGTATTGAAAAATGAATTTTGTTTGGGATCAATGGGGTATTAGATAAGACATTTTGTCGTTTGTGTGTGGAGTAGGATTTGCACATTGACCACATTTGGGAAGAATAATTTCAGCATCAAAGTCAACCTCTCCTATTGGTTTGTCACATTTGACACAGCGTATGGTTTTAGTGTCGTAAATATTCAATTCAAACTAATTAATGGAATAATGAGCAATAAAGTAAACTATGAATTTATTTAACATTTATTCAATTTTGACCACAATAGTTGATATTTGGTAAGTGGAAACAAAGATAAAATCATCAAAAACATTGTTCAAGCAAATCTAACACAAAGGATTAATCAAAAAATATCCATCTTTTTTTGAATAATTTTTGTACTCTTTTTTTTAATTTTTTTTTTGGTTTCTAAATCTTGTTTTTAGTCAAGACGTATTAAGAGTAAAGAAAGAACAAAATAGTGAACAAAATCAAATTTTTGTCTGTTACTGTGATGTCATTACTTGTCGTATCTTCTTTAGGACAACAGGCTTTAGGTCAATATGGTGGTGCTCCTGCACAGAGCAGTGCTGGGAATTACACTGTAGAGATAAACTCTGATAAAGAATCGTATAATATTGGAGAGTCAGTAACATTTTCTGGAAGTGTTAACAAGTATGATGAAAACAGAAGTCTGCGGATTTCGATATTTGATTCTAATCAGAATCTAATTTTGACTCAGAAAACTTCAGTCAATGCTGATACAACATTTTCCCATAAGATCATACTGGATGAGCAATTTCTTGATGGAAAATACATTGTTAGAGCCCAGTATGGAAACTCACAGGCAACAGTAGAACTAATATCCTTTGTGATAAATTCTAATGAAGTTACATCTGCGGAACAAAAATTACCAGAGGAAACAAAAATTCCTGATTGGGTAAAGAATGTCTTTCTATGGTATGGTCAAGATAAAGTTTCAGAAGATGAGATAATTTCAGCTATTCAATTTTTGGTCAAGGAAGGAATAATCAAACTCGATTAACTTTTGTTTTTCTAAAATACCAATTAATTGGATTTACACTTGAATATGTTTAAGAACCTTAGCTGAATCCTTAGGCAGTTATTTTCTCAGATGACTCTTTGATACCATCTTTGGTGATTACCATAATATCAAGACCGTCTCCACTTGCAGAGTCTCTAAGGGAAGCTGAACGTACTGCTTTTTTTGCCAAATCTACTGCCTCATCTTTAGTCATGTTTGACTTGAATTGTGGATCCAAGACCCCTAAAGCCATTTCAGCACCAGTTCCCACTGCAGCGTATTCGTCTGGGAGAACAGATCCCAATGGGTCTAACGTATACAAAACAGGTTTGTCAACCACACCGCCAACAATTACCTGAGTTAGCAATGGGAAGTATCGTCTTTCATACATCATATTTGACATCATTTTAGCTACAGAATTTGGAGGGACCTCTCTTTTTATCTCCATTTTTCTAATTTTAGCCAATGCTGCAATTTGCAAGGACAGGATCTGCATGTCTGCTACTAGGCCTGCACATGTTGCACCTACCTGTGAAGTTATCTCAAAGGTTTTTTTGGTTGATTTGCTTACAAGAAAATTTCCAAATGCAATTCTTTTTTCGCTGGCAAAAACTACACCGCCATCAAAGGTAATACCAACTGCGGTTGCACCAGGCATGTACATTGACATAATTCAAATAATTGGCTGGCATAATAAAGGGCTTTCTCCCTATCGTGTTGATATGCTTCTAAACTTTGCCAAATTTGGCCATAATAAGACAAATACATTTTGTAGTTTTTTTTAATAGATCAACTCTTGCAAATTCATTTGGTGAGTGGATTCGAGAAAATATGAAAGTACTTCCAATGGAGATACAGGGAGCCTTAAGATTATTAACAAAAGAGAACATTGGACCAGTTCCAGCATTTGAAATACTTAGAATGGATTTTCCAAATGATTCATCGGCTGCCTCCATTACTTTAGACACAAACGGATCAGAAGGATTTGTTCTAGCAGCTGCCTCTCCATGAAATACCTTTATCTTGATATCAGAGAATCCTTTTGTTTTGAGATGCTTTCGTAATCTTTGAATTTGTTTTTTAGGATCCATTTGAGGAATTAACCTAAAGTCAATTTTGACCAATGCTTTTCCTGGAAGAACTGTTTTTGCCCCGTCTCCAGTGTATCCTGAAACAAATCCAGCGATGTTGCATGTTGCTCCCCCAACTAGGGCCTTTTTTGCATCAAGACCTTTTTTGTTTGCAACAAATGATTTTATTCCAAATTCTTTTTTGAAGGATTTCTCATCAAAGGGCTCTCTGGCAATAATTTCCAAATCTTTTTTTGAGAAAGGTTTCACGTCACGGTACCATTCTTTTATGAGGATTTTTCCATCTGAATCTCTAAGAGTTTTTACAGCTTCTATTAATCGCCATGCTGGATTTTTTATCAATACCGCAAAACTAGAATGTGCATCTCGGATAGATTCTTTGGCTGACAATTCGACATAAAGTAGCCCCTTCATTCCCAGGCCAACTATTGGCCTGTTCTTAGAATCAACATATCCGAATTCCCAGATTACTCCATCACAAGCAAATTTATTTTTGTATTTTTTTAGATATTGGTCAATGTGTGCACTGCCTGTTTCTTCTTCTCCCTCTATTACAAATTTAATGTTGCATGGAACGTCTCCAGTAGTTTTCAAGTAGGCCTCTACTGCCTTTATTCTTGTGATTAGCTCTCCCTTGTCATCAGTCGAACCCCTCCCAAAAATCTTGTTTCCCTTTAATTTTCCACTAAAGGGAGGATCATCCCACAAATCCAAGGGCTCAACCGGTTGGACATCATAGTGGTTGTAAAACATCAAAGTTTTAGAATTGTTTTTCTTTGATTTTACTTCTCCATATACAACTGGTGCAACTCCTTTCTTTAGTCGTAAAATTTCAGCATGAATTCCAGATTTGTTTAGCATGATTTGGACTAATTTTGCACATTTTTCAATTCCTTCATTTTTTGCAGATATGCTTGGCTGGCGAATTAATTTTTGCAAATCGGATATCAAATTATTCATTTGAGAGTCTACATGTTTGAGGACCTTCAATCTAATCACACAATTTTATCAAATGGTTTCATAACATTTGGAATTTCATCTAAAAGATCCATCGGAGTCATGTGCAAACCAAATTTCTTTTGAACCGCCTTTCCAGCTAGTCCATTTATGAAGGTAGCAACTGCTGCGGATTCTAGAGCATTACGGTTTTTTGCAAGCATTCCGGCAGTTAATCCAGAAAGTACATCACCTGTTCCACCAACAGTCATTGCTGGGATTTTTTTTGTGTAAAGAAAGGTCTTTTTGCCATTTGATATTACATCAGTTGAGCCCTTCAAAAGAACTGTAATGCCGTAATCTTTTGCATTTTTTTCTACAAGTAATATTCTTTCTTTTTTAGAATTTGGCGGAACCGCTCCAAATAACCTCTTAAACTCTCCAGCATGTGGAGTAACAACTACATTTTTGTCCGATAACAGTGGAAGTACATCTGGAATCAATGCACTTGCATCAAGGGACAATCTAACGTCCCTATCTAAAAGAGACTTTACCAAAAGTAGTAATGCATTTTTTTCTTGCACAGCTAATCCCATTCCGATTGTTGCTGAATCCAAATTTCTTGGAATTACACCAAGCAATTTGTGTACAGCACCTCTTGTAAGTTTCTGATCAACTAAAGGAATGACAATTAGATTAGGAGAAATAGCGCGAGTTGCCGAGACATTAATTTTGGGAACTGATGTGTATACAAGATCCGTTCCACAACGCAGGGCAGCAATTGAGGATAAAATCGGAGCACCGTGATAGATGTAACTACCTCCAACCACCAAAACAGTTCCGTTATCACCCTTACGGGAAGTTGATTTTCTTGCAGGAATGAATTTTTTGATAATTGATGCCTGAAGTTGTTGTGAAGCCAATACCTTATGAGAGGGATTTTGGAGGGATAAATCTTGTTTTTATTTTGATTTTGAGGAGGATTTTGCTTTTTTTGTCTTGCTTGGGGCCTTTTTGGTTGTTTTTTTAGTAGCCTTTTTTTCATCAGTTTTTGATTTGAGCTTTGATTTTTTCTTTGAGCCTCTATCAAAAAACGCCTTTCTTGCAAAACACAGATAGGTGGTATGGCCTATTCCTTGAAAAGAGTGTCTGGTTTTTCCCTCCCTCGCATCGATGGTTCTCAATATATGTTCAGTTGATTCAATGTCTGTGAATTCATTTTCAATAAATGCCATCGTTAGCTTTTCTAATTGATTCATTGTAGGACAAATTGCAAAAACAGCACCGCTGCCCTTTAACATTTTACGGACTTGTGGCACTACAGTCCAAGGGTCACCAAGATCAATTAAAGCTACATCAACATCTTCTACTGGAACTTTTTTTACAGTTTTAATGTCTAACTTTTGTAGAGTTACATATTTTTCCATTTTGCATTTTTTTAAATTCTTGGCAGCTATCTTCATGAAATTTTCATTAACATCAAAGGTGTAAACATGCCCACGTGGTTTCACTATACTTGCAACAAAGGAGGAAAGTGATGCGCTACCTGTTCCAATCTCTACAATTTTCTGACCGTTTTGGATTCCAGCTCTTGCAACAATGTATCCCAGATCTTTTGGATATACAATTTGTGTTCCATGTTTAATCTTCATTGTGTAATCATACATTGTAGGTTTTAGTAGGTAGACGTACTTGTCCTTGTTTGTGAATAGTTTGGAGCCGTATTCTTTTCCTATAGCATCGGCATGTTTTAAAATTCCAATATGAGTGTGAAGCACTTCTTTTTTTGAAATCTTTACTAGCCAATTTTTTGATGAATTAAAAAAAAACAAGACGGGAGAATTTTGTTTTATTATTTCCATATGATTCACCTTAAAATTTTAGATAATAACCTACTGTCCCATTACCTATATTGTGTTGTAAAGATTGAATTGATTTATGATGATTTTGTTCTATTTGATTGCAATCAAGAATTAGAAATAGATATTCACTAAATTGAGAAGAAATTTCGATGCGTTAGAATAGATATATGATCGATATGCATATACTAGGTTGACCTAAAGATAATGAGTCATTTTGAGCCGGACGTTATTTCATTTGAGCGTGAGAGAGCAGTATTAGAGGCGATCCGTAAAAACCCTGATTTGCATCATAACGGCTTGATAAAATTAATAGTTCCAAAATACATGGCCAAAACAACTTTTGAGAATACCAAAAATCATTTGCTGGAAAAAAATGTTCTGTCTGTAATTAAAAAAGGAAACAAAAATTTCTACCGCATTACTGACAATTTCCAGAAAAAATCTCAGCAGCTAATTGAAAGAATCTCCCATGAAAATTATCAATACCTGCAACATGAAGTAAGGAGAGAAAAAGAAAACTATCACCATAAAGATGTGAACGAAAAAATTTCAAAATCTGTTCAATTGTTAAGAGGACTGCTACAAACCGATAACGAGTTTACACTTTTGGATTCTGTAAAGAATGCAAAAAAAACTTTGTACAAAGATGAACATCAAATAATTCAAGAAATGATTTCTAAAGTTTTTGAAATGATAAATGATGATAAAGATTTTGAAATAATTTATCCTGCAGTAATGAGTTACATTGAAAATACTGTTTCAAAAATTTTTCAAGAAACTGAATAAGAATCTTTTGTATGTTGTAACAAAATAATTGTTACATTAGATCGATTCAATTTTAATTAAATTAACAAAATAAAAATTGTATCAAAATAAAAAATACATTTGATCGTAAAAAATAATTTTAAAATTTGAATTGTTATAATTTTGTAGTGACCTTTAATTAGTAGAATTTTTTTTTTGAAAGGTAATGACCAAAACAACAACAAAATATGGAATATTTGGAGTAGTTGCATTTGCAGCAATTCTAAGTGTTTCAATGATTGCAAGTGGAATTAGCACTCAAACTGCAGATGCAGTAGCTGCTAACAAATTTGCTTGGACAGAAGACGATACTTCAGTTATGGCTAAATGGAAAGCAGGTGAGGCACTGGCAAGTAATTCTGTTACCGTTGGACCAGTGGATGTCAAAAGTAGTGACAAAAACAACTGGCATGTTGGATTTACTGCAGAGTGTAAAAACTTCTCAGAAGTTAAGGCTGTAGGAAAAAAAGGTAACAGCAAAGAACTAAGTGGAGCAGTTTCAACAGCTACGGCAACACTCATAGTTGACAAAGGAGAAAGTAACGAACAAGTATTCTTCAGTTGGGTACTCTGTGAAAACGACTTACAAATTGAAGCAAATCTTAATGCTTTGATAGAATTTGATCCCGACCTATTATGTGACAGCTCACAAGAGTCAAATTGTGGAGGACTAAAGTTTGTATGTGATGATCCATCCGCAGACTTGAGTGATGCATGTTGGCAATGGGTTGCTGTATCCTCAGCAGTCTCTGGAGCATATCATACAGAATGGGTAGTAACGAAATTGTCAGCAGGTAACCACACCTTTGAGGTCCTAATTGAGTTGACAGCTGATAAATCTGGTGATATCACTGATGCTGGACTTGATGATGAACCAAATGGTGTAGAATCTATTGTAACAATCAGACAGAAGATTCTTACAGCAGATACTGTTCACATAGCAAATCCAAACTCCTAAAAGAATTTTTCATTCTTTTTTTTTTGTTTAGCATCTAATGGTAATTTTCAGAATTTGTGTCAATTGCAGCATTAATTCTAGTAATATCTATAATTTGCATCATCATTTTTACATCCACAAAAAAAGTCTTTATTTTTTCTTTAAGATAAAATCAAAGTAATTCAAAATTAATAACACTTTAGTTATTTGTAGTAACAAAAAACCAAAATTTTGATAAACAAATTAAAACCCAATAATGCGATTTTTCTGACTTAGATATTAAACTGGTTTTTAAGAAACCATATGATGAATGAGCTCAGAAAACCCCCATATTTCAACCCCAGATGCTATCTTACGCATAAAGAAGCTTATTGAAAAAAAGCTAGGAGACCCAGGTAGGTTACAATACATTTCTGAGACCCTTCTAAAGGGGAGAGATTTGTATCGCTCAGACCAGATTTACCTTGATAACAAAATTTCAGCTACCGTAATTCCCTTTCAGATAAAGAAACCAACAGAATCTGATGCGATGATAAAAAGCGTAAAAAGACTGTTGGCATTAAATTTTGGAGATCCCGGAAGACTACGATATATTTTACATACCCTGGAAAAAGGAAAAGACCTGTACAATACTGATGAAATGTATTTTGATTCAAAGATAGAAAAGTTACATGAATTTACTCAAGGCAGGAAATTAAAACAAAGAATTAGTTCAAGGATTCCCTCAAGGGAAACTTCAGAATTGTATGAAGAGGTGATTCCTCAACCAGTATCCGAAACAACAGTTGAGGAAAAAGAAAAGGAGACATATCAACCCCCCATACCAGAGCCAGCAGAGGCGCCCTCAGATGAAAAAGATACAGAGACAAAACAAACCTCTGATTTGTTTGACCTAATTGAGGAGACCTCACAGGTTGATTTAGAAATACAACAAGAACGTGAAAAATTAAGTAAACTAAAACACAGTCACGAACAAATTAAAATTCAGCGTGATGAATTGTCACAGTTAATTGTATATCGTCAAGAATATGAACAAAAAATAAATCACGAAAAAGAAATTCTAGAGAGGGAAATTAAAATCGAGCAACAAAATGTTAAAGATAAAGACAAACTAGTGGAGGAACTAATTAAAAATCAATCAAAACTAATTCAATCAAAGACAGAAAGAGAAGTTCTAGTTGAACAAATTAAAATCGATAAGGAAAAATCAGAAGCAGAACTACAAGAAAAACAAAACGAACTAGAAAAACTAAAAAAAGAATACGAAGAGCTCCAGAAAAAAATAAAATTAAAAAAACAGATTCTTGACGATCAAATTAAAAAAGAAAAAGAAAAAATCGACAAATTAAAAGAAGATTCTGACGGAAACTAGGAAAAAAATTTGTGTCAAAAATTACCCAAATCAGGCATGATTTTCTATAAAAAAACACAAAAATTATCGATTCCAATTTAATTGAGCAAAAAATAGAGTCTTTTAATAAACACAAAAACTTTCTTAGTCCATGATAAGAGCAGTGGTGGTTGATGATGACAAAGATACTGTTGCTCTTTTTTCAGAGATCTTGCAAGGAAACAACATCAAAGTTGTTGGAAAGGGATACAACGGTCAAGAGGCAGCATTTCTGTATCAGAAATTAAAGCCTGATGTTATTTTTCTAGATGTAATCATGCCAGTCTATGATGGGATTTATGGGTTGACCAAAATTAGAGAGATGAACCCTGATGCTGTGGTCATAATTACAACAGACCAGATGACCATTAATGTCCAAATTGCACTAAACAAGCTACGTCCCTCAGCTATAATCAAAGAGCCAATTGATGTCGATGAGATAATAAAAAAAGTGAACCAACTATGTGCACCATCCCTTGACTCAGAAAACCAGATGAGGAAAACAATGGTCACACTTGCCCTAAAAAATACGCTTTTGGAACTTGGAATTCAAGAATACGACAAGGTAGTCTCTTTGCTCCAAAAAGATTATAGCTGTACACTAGAGGATTGTTATGAGAATCCGGAATACTTGAGAAATATTCTAAAGGATCTCTTTGGGGATTCGTATCCTGACATTCTAAGTTCTCTTTCTGAAAATATGAAAGAAATTATGTTACAGCCTTCAGTCAAAGACTTTTTGCAAGTTTTAAGTACATAGATTTTTTCTAATTGTATATTACTCATCCCGTATCCAATAAATACAGCAACGAGTTAGGCTTTTCATGGCAAATATGAAATGTGTTTCATGTGGAATTGGTTTCTTTTCTCCATTGGGGTCGGACAAATGTTCCAGATGCGCAGACAAAGATTCCCAAGGACAGGGACATGAACATGAGGGACATGAACATGAGGGACATGATTCATGTGGATGTGGCCACTAGTCTTTTTTTCTTGTTTTGTTGTATCAAAAGACTTTTTCAGGCATGTTATGAAAAGTATTCAGTAGTTTGCACGCCAAAATGTGTTTACCAAATATAGGCTACGCATGAAATATGAGTTTACATCTTAAAAATTTGTAATTGTTCATTGTAGTGTTAATGAGGTTATCGACTGTCAGTAAAAAGACATCCCCCTCTCAGTCACGAATTTTGCATATTAACTAATGGTATGACGAGGGTTTGTTTGTTGGAAAATCTTTTTCTAATTTTAAAATAAGTAAATTCATGGGAAGTCTTGACACTGCACAATATTTCGATCTCAAACTTGATGAATGGAAAAGGACATTTGGGTTTCCTGTGAATTTTGAATGTTTGAGGGAAAGTTGCACGATCGAAATAGTTGATTTGGAAGGAAAAACTCACAA
>JADFOW010000109.1 GCA_022562615.1 Nitrososphaerota archaeon | reverse complement strand
CCCAAGCGAAGGAATTGAACCTTCGACAACCCGGTTTCTGTATGCCTGATATGCTGTTATTTGGTCAGCCATCTAAAGCCAACAACTACAGCCGGAAGCTCTACCAGGCTGAGCTAGCTTGGGACAAAAAACTCGGGGCTTTTTAGTATTAAATAACTATCGAAGATGTCAAATTTTTAAAGACTACATGCCTGACCATCAAGTAATAAATACCACACTTCAAAATTTTTAGCGTGTCGGAGTTAGTACTATCATATTCAGGTTATGTTTGTGCACCATATCTTCATAACCATGAAACTGTGGAATTAAAAGAGCTTTGGGTAAAATCAAAAAATATTGAAAAATTGTATTTTGCCACTGGTACATTTTCTAGTGACAGTAAACCATATTTTACCGAATCTACAAATCACTATCTTGTGGCGAAATTTAGAGACAATCATGAGGTAGCAAAAAATCTGGTAAAACATAACCAAGATAAAATTTCTTTTGTATTTGACATTAAAGAAGATTTATTTCAAAGAGAAGCGACAGGAGGGACCAGTTTTATTTCGGTTTATTATTTAGAGTATGGAAATTCCGATGATGATATTAGAGAAATCGCAACACTTCTTGTTAATCGTGGTAAAATTGAATCAGCAGGATATGGTCATATGGAAACCTATTGTACCGCTCCTTCAAGATTCACATTTCCATATTCTGAAAGTATATTGGTTTTGGAAGTTTCAAGTGAAAAGAGTCACCAAAGTGTGAAAAAGTATTGTGATCAGACAAGAAAAGATGTCAACAGGAAAGGATTGACAATGACAAATTTAATGAGTCTGTCGATTCTTGAGAGTCTAAAGTAAAAAAGTTTAATATTCGGCCAAAATCTGCTTCAACATGAGTAAACCTTCTGATCTTGGTTCGTTAAAAATTGGCTCATACATTCTTTTGCCTCATTCTGATCAACCAAGTGGAGAACCCTGTAAAATTGTGGAGTATGAAACATCAAAACCAGGAAAGCATGGTTCTGCTAAAGCAAGAATAGTTGCAGAAGGAATCTTTGATGGTCAAAAAAGACCTCATGTGGGCCCTGTAAGCATGCAAATTCATATTCCTTTGATCAACAAAAAAACTGGACAAATTATCTCTATTACTGGTGATACTATTCAAGTTATGGACTCTGAAACCTTTGAGACCATTGATGTAACTTTGGTTGATGGTGAGGTAAAGGGGAAATTAGAAAACGGACAAAATGTTGAATATTGGGTAGTAATGGACAAGACAAAAATCATGCGTATTAAAGGCTAAATTTTAAAAATATTTTTCAAATTTTTCAGGCCTATTATCTGTAGTAAATATTCTTCTCGCTAATTTGGATACTTTCCATTCAACGACCTAAGAAAAAAACTGATTTTATTTTTTCCACATACTCTGCCATGTTTCGGTAAATTGCTTTAATGCATCACTATAAGTTGTGGCAGGATCCATAGAGCTCCAAAATTTTGCCCATTTAACATCAAAATATTTCATGGATTCTAACCCACTTGCCTTTACCATGTTTTGCCATTCTTTTTGAAATTGCGATATTTGCTCCATTCCTGATTCCATCCAAGATGTTTTCAGTGCTTCCGACATTTGTCGTTGCGTCTCTTTGCTTAATTTGCCTCTTGATACTGCCTTGTTGTAATTCGTCATTGCTTCAATTCCTGCCTTTTGCCATAACTCAAAGGCTAGTTTCCATTTTGCAAGAGATCCAGCATACATTTTCCAAGCATCATTTGTTTCATCATCTTGATTATCTGACGTGTTGTTTCTTTATTCTAATCGCGTAAATCCTTTTTGATTTTGGAATACACTGTTTATCTAATAGAATTAATTAAGACAACTAATGATAAAACCAATTCCAGAGGGATTTCATACAGTTACCCCCTCATTGGTGGTAAGTAATGCAAAGGAAGCAATAGAATTTTACAATAAAGCATTTGATGCTAAAGAAATATACAAATTCCCAACACCCGATGGAAAAATTTTACATGCAATGATTCAGATTGGGGATTCATTTGTCTTGATGTCCGACGAGTTTTCAATCATGGGTATGAAATCTCCTACAACATTAGGGGGGACTGCTGTTACTTTACATCTTTACGTAGAGGATGCAGATAAGATCTTCAAACAAGCTGTTGAGGCCGGGGCTGTAATTACAATGCCAATTATGGATGTATTTTGGGGTGATAGATTTGGAACAGTGATGGATCCATACGGTCATTCATGGGCTATTGCAACACACAAAATCGACATGACCCCAGAAGGGTTACGAAAAGCAGGGAAAGAATATTTTGCTAGTCTTACAAAACAATGACTAGGCTCTATTTTTTGGTTTAGTTTAAGACTCTAAAGATAATTGACCACTACCATCCAAAATCCACTGTCCAGAAACTTTGCTATTGTCTAGGATTTCAAATTCTTCAGCTGGGCTTCCAAATTCACCTTCGAGTGGAGAATTAAAGCCTAGCGTAATCTTTATTGTATTGTCATTTTCTTCAGAATCTATTGTTTGCAGTACTATTACCAAAGAATACTCATCACCTGATAATCCTGAGGATGATGCTCTTGCTTTACCAAAGACCACATCATACTCATCATCTCCAACCATGATTTTTCCTGATGTGATCTTAAACTTTGATGTATTTGATTTTGTGACTTGGTTTTCCATAAATAATTCTCCTGACATTTTAGTGGTTACAGTTTCATCATAAATTGATGTAGCGGTTCCAACAAAGGAAATACCATAAGAATTTGTTACCGCATCTGCCGTTGAAATATTACCGTAGTATTCTCCTGACTCATATTTTCCAATTAAGTTTTGTAATCTTTTCTCTAAATTGCCAACTTGTTGTTCAAGTTTTTCGATAAGTTTTTCGGCTCTTTCTAATGCGGTT
>JADFOW010000108.1 GCA_022562615.1 Nitrososphaerota archaeon | reverse complement strand
ACTAGAGCTAGAATATAATGGACCAATGCATGAACCCGGAAATATTTTCATCTATGCTCAACAGCAAAAAGTCCTCATGGCAGTTGATCTAGTATTTCCAGGATGGACTCCATTCAAAGATTTGGCAATGGCCCATGATGTCCCAGCATTTCTTGCAGCACCTGACAAAATTCTAGAATATGATTTTGATGTCTTTATTGGTGGCCATCTAACTCGTTTGGGTACAGTTGATGATGTAATGATTCAGCAGGAGTACTTCGAAGACATACAAAACAGTGCAGCAAAAGCAAATCAGGAAGTCTCCTTTATGGAAATAGGACAAGAGGTTGGATTTGAAAACCCTTGGCTAGTTTTCCAGATTTATGCCGATACTATTTCACAACAATGTACTGATGAGATAGTTCCAAAATGGATTGACCGGCTTGGTGGCGTAGATTTGTTCACATATGATCACTGTTGGAAAGTTTCAGAAAGTCAAAGGATTGACTAAATTTTACTCTTTTTCAATTCTCATCCTTCCCAAAAAATAATTTCAAATTAACTGTTTATTTAAAATGTTAACGAGGTAATTTTTATTCTTCCCAAAAAATAATTATTATTAGTAATTTTCCATATCTTTTATTACATTAATCAATTGATAAAATACCTTGGCAAAAAAACACTTGAGCAAAATCAACACCTCCAAAAAAGTTTTAGAGACAATAAGAAAATCACATTTGAAATGGATAAGATTACAATTTTGTAATCCTTTTGGACTTTTACATCAACTAAGTCTACCTAGTGAGGAAATCACAAAGGAATCTTTTGTAAAAGGATTTCCACTAGATGGCAGTTCAATACTAGGCTTTACACCAATTAATGAGTCAGACATGATTTTGATTCCTGATCCAGCCACCTTTGATATTCTGCCTGATTACTTTGATACGTATCACGGCCATGAAAATTCAAAAAATCAATACTCTTCAAAAGCTGGAAGAATGTTAGCTAATATTCAAGTAGGAATCAGTGGTAACCCTTACTCAAGGGATTCAAGATTTATTGCACAAAAAGCTGAAAGAGTTCTCCAAAAAAATGGATTTTCAACAAGTAGTTGGTCAGCTGAAATTGAATTTTTTATTTTTGATAAATTATCTTCAGATGCAAATTCAAAGTCGTCTAAAAAAAACAAAACAAAGAATTCCTCAATAGAATCAACAGAAGCTCCCTGGGGAACACAAAACCTTGAAAACGCTATTGCTCTAAAAAGAGGATACTACATAGGTTCACCATCAGACACTCTAGTTGACTTTCGCGATGAAGTTTCAGATACCGTAAAAGAATTTGGAATAAAAGTAATTGCACATCATCACGAAGTAGCTACTGCTGGTCAAAGTGAAATTGTGCTATCCCATGAGGGTCTTTTGCAAATGGCAGATAATGTAGTAACTGTAATGAAAACAATCAATGAAGTAGCGGCTAGACGTGGAAAGATTGCAAGTTTTAATCCAAAACCAATACCAAATGATAATGGTTCGGCATTACACATCAATCAAAGTTTATGGAAATCAAAAAACAATGAGAAGATTAATGCATTTTATGATCCTAATGAAGAATATGCAGAGCTAAGTCAAATAGCCTTCTATTACATTGGTGGACTTTTAGAACATGCAAAAGCATTATGTGTAATAACCAATCCAACCTTAAATTCCTATAGAAGGCTTGTTCCAGGATATGAGGCCCCAACAAACGTGGCATGGGGAAAAATGAATAGATCTGTTTGTGCAAGAATTCCGGCCTATCACAAAAAAACCCCTTCGACAAAAAGGATAGAATACAGACCGCCTGATCCGACCTCTAACATCTACCTTGATGAAACTGCCATCCTTCTAGCAGGTCTGGATGGAATCAGAAAGAAGATACAGCCTCCTGATCCTGTAGATGTGGACACCTACAAACTTTCCGAAAAGGAAAAAAGAAAATATGGCATTAAGAGTTTACCAACTTCATTAAAAGAGGCGCTAGATGCATTCAAATCTGACAATGAATTTTTAAAACCAGTTTTTGATAATGATTTTTTGGAAATGTATTCTGAAACGATAAAAAAACAACTCTAGTTTTTCTTTCCTAATATCTCTAAAGCAATTAACTAAATCATTGGTGTTAACAATTGATACAAATCGATAATAAAATATTTTTTGTATCTGCAGAGTCCGACTCAGATATTGAAAAAACTGCTAGTAAAGTAAAGAAAATCTTTGGGATTTAATCAAAGTATTTTCAATTCATCCCTCCCAAAAATTGTTCAAAGATGATTATGGATATTAGTCATAAAATTTTAATGTGATATACCCACCAAAGTGATCAGATTTATCTGCAAGTTCATACGTGTAAGGAATATGAATAATCCCTCAGAGAGCCAAGATGACATCTTTGCCATATGCAAAGAAAACACCACCAAATTCTTCAACGAGATTGAAAAATCATCCCCAAAATATGTTCAGAGCGCAATTAATCTTCACCAAAAAAACATTGAAGCATGGAAGAATGTAATTAATTCAACCATAGAAATGGAACAAGAATATGCAAAAAAGGCAGGGCTTCAGACACCAGTACCTCAAGCAACCAAGAATTCCATTCGTGAATTTACAGAAGGAGTTATCAAAGCATATGCAGCCCAAAATAAGGTTGCATCTGATTCTGCAGATGCTACAAACCGAGCAATAAATGCGCTTAACGACAATACAATAACATTTGCTGCTCTGAACAAAAATATTCTAGAATCGATGATGTTAGTTATTAATCAGCAGAAAAAAAACTAACAGTTCTACCCTTTTATTTTTATTTTTCATCCTTCCCAAAAAATAATTTCAAATTAACAATTTCGAAAAATAAAAAGAAAAGAGTTTAGAATCTAAGAAACTGACAAAAGAACATCCAGAAAAAGTGATTACTATATTAAACA
>JADFOW010000042.1:6609-11459 GCA_022562615.1 Nitrososphaerota archaeon | reverse complement strand
TTGTTTTATAGAGAGGAATTGAAGTTTCTACTCCTTGAATGTAAAAATCATTTAATGCTGAAAGCATTCGAGTTCTAGATTCTTCAAAGGTCTGACCCCACGTACAAAGTTTTGCCATAAGTGAGTCGTAAAATGGAGAAACTGTACATCCAGGATATAGATAAGTATCACATCGAACGCTTGGTCCTGCTGGAATTATTACATCAGGAACTGGTCCAGTAGAAGGAGCAAATTCTAAGAATGTGTCTTCTGCATTGATTCTACACTCTATTGCAAAACCATTCATTTTGAGATCGCTTTGTTTGAAGGGAATTGGTTCTCCATTTGCAATATCTATTTGTAATTTGACCAAGTCCAATCCAGATACAAGTTCTGTAATTGGGTGTTCCACCTGTAATCTAGCATTGATTTCAATAAAGTAAAATTCTCCATTATCCGCTCTTAGAAATTCAGCAGTTCCCAAGTTAGTATAGCCAACTGCGTCAGCGGCTTTACAAACTAATTCACCTATACGTGTTCTTATTTCTTCATCAACAACTGGCGAAGGAGTTTGTTCAATTAATTTTTGGTTGCGTCTTTGAATAGAGCATTCTCTTTCAAAGATATGAACAGTGTTTCCATGAGTGTCTCTAGCCATTTGAAATTCAATGTGTCGTGTTTTTTCAAGGAATTTTTCTACAATAATGGCCGATTTTCCCACTGATGCCATAGATTCTCCAGTAACAGAATCATAGCCTTCACGTAATTCTTTATCAGTATTTACTATTCTAATTCCACGACCACCACCACCATAAACTGATTTTAACATTACAGGATAACCAATTTTATTTCCGATTTTTACTGCATCATCAACATCCTTTACTAGGCCAGGGCTTCCTGGGATAGTTGGAACTTTGGCTTTTAACATTGCATCTTTACATTTCATTTTGTCACCACAAAGATCCATTGAATCTGCAGATGGACCAATGAAATTAATTTTATTTTTTTCACATAGTCTTGCAAAGTCATCGTTTTCAGAAAGAAAACCATAACCTGGGTGAACAGCATCTGCACCAGATGATAGTATGACTTCTAAAATTTTTTCTTGATTAAGATATGATTTTGTAGGAGCTGCCTCACCAATGTGATATGCTTCAGTAGCTTGTTTTACATGTAAAGAATTGTAATCTTCATCAGAATAAACTGCAACTGTTTTGATTCCAAGTACTTTACATGTTCTAATTACACGTAAAGCAATTTCTCCTCTGTTTGCGATAAGTACTTTTTCAATCATTTTAAATCAAAGATTGATGTTTCCGTGTTTTCTAGGTAGTTGTTTTTCTCTTTTGTTTTCAAGCATCTCAAGTGCTTTTATCAGCATAGGTCTTGTTTCAGCTGGATCAATTACATTATCAACAGTTCCAAGAGATGCAGCAACGTAAGGATTTTCGAATTTTTCAGCAAATTCATCAATTAGTTGTTTTTTAAGAGATTCAGGGTCTTTAGCGTTTTGAAGGTCTTTTCTATACATGATTTTTATGGCTGCTTCTCCACCTAAAACTGCACATCTTGCAGTAGGCCACGCATAGTTAATGTCAGTCCTAAGATTTTTGCTTCCCATTGCAATATATGCACCACCATAGGCTTTGCCAATAACTAGGGTGATTCTTGGAACAGTAGCTTCACAAAATGCATAGAGTAGCTTACTTCCATGTCTAATGATTCCATTATGTTCTTGATTTGAACCAGGCATGTAGCCAGGCGTGTCTACTAGAGTGATAAGTGGTATGTTAAAGGAATCACAAAATCTGATAAAACGTGCTGCCTTGTTTGATGAATCAATATCAAGTGCACCTGCAAGATGCATAGGATTGTTTGCGATAAATCCAACAACTCTACCATTCATTCTTCCATAACCAACTACGATATTTGGTGCAAACAATTCATGCACTTCAAAGAATTCATGATTGTCAACAATTGAGTTAATGATTTCTTTCATGTCATATGGTTGTAAAGGATTTTCTGGAATTATGTTAATCAAATTATGATCTAATCTATTTGGATCATCATCAGTTGTAGTTTTAGGTGGTTCTTCAGTATTATTTTGTGGAAGGTATGAGAGTAATTTTTTGATGTAATCCATACACTCGTATTCATTTTTTGCAATAAAATGTGCAACTCCACTTTTTGAAGCATGTGTCATAGCTCCACCAAGATCTTCAAATGAAATTTCTTCACCTAAAACAGTCTTGACTACATCAGGTCCTGTAACAAACATAGTTCCTATCTTGTCAACCATAATTACAAAGTCTGTCATTGCAGGGGAGTATACAGCACCACCTGCTGAAGGACCAATGCTTGCAGTAATTTGTGGAATTACTCCAGAAGCTAATTGATTGTAATAAAAGATATCTGCAAATCCGTCAAGACTCATTATTCCTTCTTGAATTCTAGCACCACCAGAATCCATTATTCCAATAATTGGACATCCTGTTCTAAGTGCATGATCAGTTAGTTTTGTAATTTTTTGAGCTCCCATTTTACTTAATGTTCCACCAAGTATAGTAAAGTCATAAGCAAAGACAAAGATTTGTCTACCGTTTACTGTTCCATAACCACTAACTACACCATCTGTGAAAAATTTCTTTTTCTGCATATCATATTCATGATAATGGTGTGTGGTTAATGGATCTATTTCGGTAAAAGTTCCTTCATCAAGTAAAAGATCTATTCTTTCTCGAGCGGTTAGTTTTCCTTTATCGTGTTGGGCTTTGATACGATCTTGTCCTCCTCCTTGTAGAGATTTTTTTTTTCTCTTCAAAAATTCCTCAATTTTTTCAGAGTGCATCTTGCTTACTAGGGTTAACATCTACTTATTAATTTAGTCGAAATTTGCCATTGAAGAATATGATTTCCAAATTTAATTATTTTTTAAGATTTTAATCCATTTAATAAAAATTCTCAAAACCAGTTTTACAGAAATACATTTAACTAAAGTAAAGACAATATAGTCTGTATGGTTACAGAGATGAAAGCAAAGGTGATTTACACCAATTTGCTAAAAGAAGATCTCGTAATTATTAGACTGGTTCCAGTTGAAGGTATGCCAGAATACACGACCGGTCAATTTCTCACCATTGGAGTTACTGTTCCCACTGAAAACTATAAACTAGTCAGAAGGGCATATTCCATTTGTTCACATCCTGAAAACAAAGATTATTTTGAATTTGTAATTAGATGGGTAAGAAATCCATTACCAGGACGTGTTACAACTATGATGTTTTATGCCAGTGTAGGTGATGAAATGAAATTAGGATATCCTACAGGAAATGCGTTGTTGATAAATGAAAAGCTTGCAAACGGAGAAAAGGACATGAGGCGAATTATTTGCGTTGGTGGAGGAACAGGCCTTGCACCATTCATAGCATATGCTAATCATTTACATGACATAGGAGATAAACGCCAATTAGTTATTCTTCATGGAGCAAGCTATATCGATGAGTTAAGTTACAAAAGAATGCTCACAGACTTGGAAGATGAAAGCATCAAAAGAGGAAAAGATGAATGGAATTTCATATATAGAGCAGCAATTAGTAGACCAAAAGAACTCTTCAATCGTTCTTGGAGTGGACATGTTGGCAGAGTTGAATCATTCTTCAAGGAAGGGAAAAATGGAGCCCCAATCGATGAATTGGTTGGAGAAAAGATCACACCTGAAAATACGTATATCTACATTTGTGGGTATCAAGGAACAATTGATGGTGTAATTGATAGTGTCAAGGCACGTGGATTTGTAACAAAAGACGACAAGCGTGATGACGGAAGCTATGAAATTAGATACGAATCATACGGTTAGATTCTAAATTTAACGAATATTATCAAGTTTACTTTCCCTCGAAACTCCCTAGAATTATATTCAAAAATAGTTTAATATAACAGATCTAGTCTTTCTGACGAAGAATAAATTGCATCAAGGCTTCTTTTGAGTAGTCAATACCGTGCTCTTCTTCAGTATGCTTTCCAAATTGTTTAATTACCTCCTCCATTTCACCTTCACTTACAAAATCACATTCATAACCATAATCAGAGCACCTTAGTCTTGCCATGTTTTGGGAATTATAGCTGTACAATAAAAACTAACATATTTTTAGCATAAAAAATAGCATATTAGCCATTTTCATCATGGATAAACCAAAGGTGAAGATTTTTAAAATTAGATCCTAGTCTGATTTTTCTGCTGCTTTCTTTGAAGGGACAGATACAATACTCTCGACAACAGTTTTTGTCAATTCCTCAATAATCTTAATTTTATTCTCATCTGTTTCACCTAACATTTCTAATGCCTTTTCTAACTCCTTTTTCCTTATGTCTTCAACAGTGGTAAGTACATCACGGACTATTGGCTCGGCGTCAAGTCTTTTCATTGTTGCCTCAATGATTGGGACTTCCTTGGCAATCATTTTTTCAACATTTGGAACTTTATTCATTCTGATTGTTTCATTTTCTTCTACCATTTCGATAATTTGGTCTCTGAACATCAGTTTAATTCCAGGAATAGTGGATACTTTTTCGCCAACTGCCCTTGGATCAGACACATCCAAAATTAAAACTCCTGTTTTCTTATTTCCCAAAACTCGGTTTATCTTTTCGTACGTTATCAGGAAATAATCTGCAGTAGTTGCAACAAATACTATATCGAATTTATCAAACCCAGGGAAAACATCATCAAAATTAATAGGAGTTCCACCCATTAATTTTGAAAACCCAGTAGCACGCTCCATAGTCATACTGGTAACATCAAAGGAGTATCCTTTTCTATTTAGGGTTTTTGCAACTCTTGCTGCAGCCTCGCCTGTTCCAATTAACAAAAT
>JADFOW010000042.1:0-6509 GCA_022562615.1 Nitrososphaerota archaeon | reverse complement strand
CACCCATTAATTTTGAAAATCCAGTAGCACGCTCCATAGTCATACTGGTAACATCAAAGGAGTATCCTTTTCTATTTAGGGTTTTTGCAACTCTTGCTGCAGCCTCGCCTGTTCCAATTAACAAAATGTGTTTCTTTTTATCTATACCTGCGTTTTCTTCAGCAATTTTTACCACAATATCACCAAGTGAGGTTACATTTTCTCCAATACCAGTAGTATCTTGTATTTTAGTGGCAACACGTATACAAGTATCAAATAGTTTATTCAAAATTTTTCCAGAAGTTTTGAATTCTTTAGCCTCTGAAATTGATGTTTTTAATTCCTCAATGATTTCATTTTTACCTACAACAACAGACTCTAACCCACAAGCTAGTCTAAGTAGATTTGAGTAAACATCTATGCCCGAATAAACTTCAAGAGTTTGATCAAAGTGGTCGATGTCATATTGGTCTAATTCTTTTAATGATATCCAGGAATCCTGAATTCGATTTATTACAAGACCTCTTCCTTCTGGTCTTCTTGCATCTGGTGCATCCCCTTTTTCAAGATTAATAATTAGAAAAATTTCAACTCTACTTGCTGTTTGAACTATTACACATTCTGAAACATCAGTTATTTTTTTGAATTCAACAGCAGCAGCTGGAATATCTTTGAATGAAAATTTTTCTAACCTATGAATCGGGATATTTTTGTGAGTAAATCGAGCATTAATTATTTTAAAATTACCTTCTGTCAAATCATTTCTCCTTATTTATCCAACTTGCTCCTTCCACCTTTTGCTGTGCGAAAAACATTCATGCCAAGATTATAATTTTCAAAAAGATTATCTATAATTTTAAGATCCCCTTCGGCTTGATAAATTTGTGTTTGACTAGCATCAGGATCATTTTGTAACTTTGCTAATTTTTCTTCAAGTTCATCTCTAAATGAGTTAATCCCACTTTCGTAACTTGAGGCTCCATGAAATTCTGGACTTAACATGTGCTGTGGTTCGTATTTTGGGGTTTGATCAGTTGGAATTTCTACTCGTATCGAAATCTCTTCTTGTTCTTCCGGTGTAAGAATAGGTCTAGGTGGTGCTAATTCGTGTTTTTGAAGAAAAAATTCTGGTTCGCCCATCTCACGGCGGAAAATTTGGTCTTGAAATCGTTTATTGGTAAATGAATCACTAACTTTGCTTATCACTACTTCTTTTTCTGCTGCTTTGTATTCTTCCTCCAATGCTTTTTCTGCAGCTTCCTTTGCAGCTTTAGATCTTTCTGTTGCGGTAACAGCCTCTGCTTCTGCAATGGCTGCTAATTCTAATGCAGTGATATCTGATTTTGAGGATTTTTTGGTGGATTTGGTGGTCTTTTTTTCTTTTTTTGTTTCAGTAGACTTTACTTTTGTTTCAGTTTCTGAGGTTTCAGAAGTTTCTGGTTTCTTAGTTTTGGGTGTTTTGCTTGGATCTTCTTTTTTGTCCTCAGACATTAAAAAATAGAATAATTGAGTAGGATTTTAAGCTTTTAGAATATTTTTTTGATCTGACAAAGGGGATTACAAGAATTTGCTATGTTCTAAGGTTTAAGGTTCAATAAGGGTAGTTTTTTCTTTATGGATTTTTGGTAGGAATCATAGGGATTTTTTTCTTCACTGCATTTTTTACAAATGCATAATGGAGAAACTTTTTCAATGTCACAAATATCCCTAAATTCACAGCTCTGACAGCCTGCAGATCCGTTACAAATTGCACATCGGAGTTCCTTAATTTGAGAACATTTTTCATGTTTAACTCCAAGCCCTTTTGCCCATAATCCTATTTCATTTACTTTGATTTTTTCGTCACAAATGATGCATGTCCCAGGAAACTTCATTGGGATTTTTCTCCAGCTCATTTTACTAGTTCTATTTCCTTTTCAATAATATCTCCAAAAGTTTCTTCTAATTCTAATTCTAATTTTTTATTCTTTATACAAAATAAAACATAAGGTAGACAAATTGCGGAAAAAGAACTAGTAGAGAGGTGTAATTTTTTAGCCATGATTGAGGATAGAGATTTAATTTTTCTTCCGTCCCAACGTATACGATTCAAAAGTGGCCATGATAAATTGTACCGTGTATATCTTATACGATCATCTTTTTGATATAGTTCAATCAATGTTTCATTTAGATAACGTAATAGCCTCCAGTTTTGAGTTTTCATGATTTTTCCATATAAGACGTCAGCCCTAGAAATTATTTCTAAATATTTTGCCAGACTATTGCTATCTAAATTGCTAGTAATTATACTAGAGTAAAAAGCGTCAATCTTTTGTTTTGGTTCGATTTGCATTGCATACAAAACCCCTCGCGCTTCATCAATTGAATTTGCCTTAAAGAATGCATTGATTCCATCTTCGATATTAATGCGTTCAAATGATTTTTCGGTTTGAGGGTTAAAGCCAGTTACTAGTGATTGAGCCAAATTAATCATAGATCGAATGTCACCTTTTGATTTATCGATGACTTTGATTAAAGCCCCTGGACTGAGTTTAGCAGTCTCTTTTTTGAGTATGTTTTCAAGATAAACACGCATAAGACGTGGAGGAATTGGTTTGAAGGAAATTATTTTTACAACTTTTTTGATACTCTTCATTTTATCAGATGTGTCACTATTGGCAGCCAAAACTATTGGAATTGTCGGTTCTTTTAAAATTTGAATAAGGGCCTCTGCCCCTCCATAGTCTCCTCGACCATGAATCCCATCCACTTCATCTACAAATATCATCGGAGAACCTAGAATCGTAATATTTCCCAAAACAGGAGAAAGAATTTCGTTGATTCTAGATTTGCTTCTAACATCGCTGGCATTAAGCCCAATCAAATCATATCCAAATTGTTTTGCTGTAAGATAGGCAATGGTTGTCTTTCCGATTCCTGGTGGGCCTATTAACAACAAAGGTTTTGTTCCTTTTTTCCATTTTGTAAACCACTCGATTATAGCTGATCTTGATTCCTCATTTCCAACCATATCAGAAATGTTTTGGGGCCTATGTTTCTCAGACCACATCAATTTGATCACTTTGGAAGTTTTGATTCAAGTTCTGACCATTTGTCTGCTTTTTGTAATTGGTTGTACCAAAAATGATTATAGTGATCTACTGTAAGAAATAAAAATTCTAAAAATTCTTTATGAGAAAATTCATCTGGAAGTAATTCAATTGCAAGACGAGCATCATTTAGATATAAATTACTTTTCTCAAGTGTTATTTCAAATCCTTTTTTGACATCATTAGATAATAGAGAATAATATAATGGCCATGATGGTATTTTTACAAATCCGTTTTTTATAGAATCTTCAATTTCATTTCCGCATCCCACACCTTCTGCTGCTTTAGCCATACCTAAATAGAAAATTTCTCCTAGTGGCCTTTCAGCGAGGGCCATGTTTCTTCCAGCTGTTCCCATTACAGATCTGTACTTTTTGTAAGACAAGATCATCTCTTCTTCTGTAATTTCTGTTGGTCTTGATTTTAATTCTTCGTCAAGGTATTGTCCAATTCTTGCTTCCTTGAATCCTTCCTCAAATTCATTTAGAACTACATCGCCCCCTCTGGAAATTTTATCCCTAGCTAATTTCAAAATGTACGGATTCATCAATTTATAGTCATCAAGATACTCCAAATCCTCATCTTTGTCTACAATTCTATCCATTGGTTCACTGAGATCGATTGCCAAAATGTGGCCTTCTACAATATCTTGCTTTAGTTGGGGATCTTTGTTTCCTAAATATTCAGCAGCTCCATCAAATAAGGCGTTTAAGACAGGAAATGTCATTTTTACAAAATTAGAGTTAAGAATTCTAGCAACTCTATCTCGAACTACTGCTATATCGTCTAGTTTTGATCGTATAGTATCAATTTCTGAAGCCTGAAGAATAATTTCAGTTGAACCTACTTCATCACCAAAAGCTTGTTGGGTAGAATTTGGAGAGAGATCGGATTTAATTTCTTTGTAAAGGTCTTGAGCAAATCTTTCTGCAAAATTTGGAAATTCTTTTTCTGTCTCTTCTTTATACTGTTTAAAAAGTTTGTAACCTTTTTGTTTTAATAATGCCTGTTTGAGTATTTGTTTTCCAGGTTTTGTGCTCATCAAAGCTTCTTTGCTAAGTACAGATTGGTCTTTTCCACTCACAACGGTCAACGTCCATATTGTTATTTATGCTTTCAATTCAATAAAACTTTCTTCACTTAAATTACAAAGAAGGAAATAAAGATCAATGTAAGTAATTGATATTCTTTGTGAAGTTTCAGCTCAAATTTATCAAACCGCTTGTGCAATTGTCGTCTTGTAAATCTCTGACGCTTCTTTGATCGTCTCTTTGACATTACGAATGGTTCCAGATTTTTTGGAAGATGCAACAGTTACTTTTAATTCAATCATTAGATTTTTGATGGATACCAACATTTCTTTAGTAGCAATACTCACATCACGAAGATCCTGACCATTTATGCTGCCCTCACCACCGTCATCAAATGAATTAATTTTTCCTTTGGCAGATTTTATTAGCTCTGTAGCTTCGTCAATTACACCCGTTTCCCTTAGCTGTTGCATGGTATTTTGCATCTTTGTGGATGCTTCATTCATGTTTGCTGAAATCAAGCGCAAGTTTTCTATGTTCTTTACGATTTCTGGTGTTTGGAGACCTTGTATGATCTCATTAACTACTGTAGCAGTCTCTTTTACCTTGTTCAATGAGTCCTGCACTCCTGGAGTACCAATTTGACGCATTATTTCTACTGCATTAGAAGCAGTCTCCTTTATGTCATGTATCTTGCTGGTTTTTCTTTCGTCCATATGATTTCAACTTACTTCCTAATACCTACAAGGGGTATCCTATCGATTCTATTGTAATCGGAATAATATTCATATGGATGAGCCTTGTGCCTTTGGTGCATTTGTACAAGAAAAATGAAATCACCAAGTGCTAATATTGAATTAAGTATCGCAAAACTAATACTATTGGTAAGGAGGTCATTTGCAGCCAACAAAAGTTTCAGACTTGCCAACGAGATAATAATGATTGGAAAATATTTACCAACTTTTATTATTATTTCTAACAAGTAAATCAATCCATCAATCTTTGTAAAATTAGAAATAGCAGTTATGAATTGTATCGAATTTAGTCCTATTTTCTCAATATCGGGATAGTTTGTCATCTAGTGCCTACTTTATTTTTAGCGCCTTTCACCACTTTTTCAGTCACTTGACTGGTTTCCTTTTTAACCCTGTCAATGCTGTCTTGCACTGCCTTAGTTGTGTTAGGTGATACTTTTCCAGCATCTATCGTAATTTCTTTTACAGTTCTTATGGATTCCTCTGCAGATTTCAAAGTGTTTTCTACTGCACCGGCAGTGTCAACTACAACACCATTTTTTTTCAGTTCTCGTGTTGCTTCATTAATGTCTTTTGCAGTATCACGAACAGCGAAGGAGGCTTCACGTATTGCTTCAGCCAACTCTTGGATAACCCCACTTTCTCGAAGAGTGTTCATGGTTTCCCTCATTCTAAGTGAATACTCTCTGATGTTTTTTGAAATATTTTGAATGGTTCCAACGGTCTCTTTTGCAGTCAATGGGTGCCTTCTAACTTCTTTCCAAGATGGATTTGAATTGTTATTGTAATCTTTCATATTAAATTATATACAACATTTGTTAATAACACTCGCGAATCATTTATTCATATCAATGATCTTTTTATCGACGGGCTAAATCAATCTCAAAATGATTTGAGACATTGTAATCTAGTTTTCATATTCTCATCCTTCCCAAAAATTAATCTGTCATTTTCAATTTGTTTTCAGCCATTCTGATAAAATCTTCTAATCTTGCAATTTCATGGGTAATTTTCAATGCATTTTCATTTTCTTTTGGTTTTTTACTGCTCAAAAGTAAATCTCTTTTTTCGATTAGATCTTTTTGTATTTCCTGTGCAGCAGACATATCCTTTCTGAGTTCTTCTCTATTTTTCATTACTTTATGACGTACTGTCAAAAAATTAAGTGTGTTGAATCTGTAAAACCCAAAAAATAATGTGAAATATCGTGTTGAGATTTAAACTAAATTGATGGCGCCCTCGGCGGGATTTGAACACGCGTCTCAGCCGTGACAGGGCCGAATTCTAGACCGGGCTATACTACAAGGGCACGATTTGTTTTCAACAAAATCCTAGATTAAAAGTTTCTGTCATAACAAAAAATTTTGTAAAAGACTAAATTATACACTCTAAGCAAATTTCTTTGTGGGTCTATGGCGCAGCCAGGTAGCGCACCGGACTTTTAATCCGGTTGTCGAGGGTCCGAATCCCTCTAGACCCGCTTCATTTTTGACATTTATCTAGGACACTCAACTTTCCTTTATTGTTGACTGTTAAGCTAAACAAGAAAGATGTAGTAAAAACAATTGATGATACATTAACACTTTTCAGAACTGGAATAAAATCAGGAAAGACACGAGAAACTTATGAGAAAAGATTAAAGGAATTTCTCTGCG
>JADFOW010000107.1 GCA_022562615.1 Nitrososphaerota archaeon | reverse complement strand
GCTCAAGTTGGGCAGTAATTTGGTTCAGAATGAAAGGAATCAAAACACCCACTAGAGAAGAATATCGAGAGAAAGTTCTAGAGTATTTTAAGATGATTGAACCAGTCTTTGACTCTTATCCAAAAGACGAAGAATTTACAGAGATTTGCAAGTATATTGAATTGAGAAAAAAGGATGTTTATGAAAAAATAAAATCAGGAGAAAATGAAGAGACTGAAAAGCGATATGACAGATATGTTGATTATGGTTAAAGTTCCTGGTTTCGCCATAGTAAATGGGTCTTAAAATATTAGATATGACCTAAGTTACTATGTGCAAAGCAGATCATTTACACTCTTTGAAGCAGCAATAAAATCTACTCAAACAAAAAGCGTCTATACATATTCTTTACATGAATTTATGAAATTTGCAAAAATCTCACAATACGATAATATTGTAAAATTATCAACTGATAAAATTCAAAAACTCCTTGAGAACTGGGTTATGGATTTAGCATCAAGGAATCTTAAAGCTGCAACAATTCGCAGTAAACTTAGTGCAGTAGAATTGTTTTTGGAAATGAATAAAAAAACATTTCACAAGAAAATTCTGCATAAACTAATCCCATCATCAGACTACATCCCAGGTGGAGAAAAACCATTTACAACTCAAGAGATTCAGCAATTCCTGGATTCTACAACCAAGCTTAGAACAAAGGCTCTAGTTCATTTCTTTGCAAGTACTGGTGTTAGACCTGCAAGTATCACTGATCCGGTGTTGAGATTAAAACATCTTGAAGACATGCCACATAATTGTAAATCAATTAGAATCTATGATGGCTCAAAGGAAGGATACTGGGCATTTTTGACGCCTGAAGCAAGTACATCTCTTAATCAATATCTTCAATCAAGAAAACTAAACGGTGAAGAACTGACATCTGAATCACCAATTTTTGCAATTTCTAATCCTTCAATTCATACAACAAAAAATAATTACCTTTCTGCAAAATCTGTGCGTCATTTGATGAATAATCTGATTAAAACTGCAGGAATTGAAAGAGTCAAGGACGGCAATAGGTTTGACAAGGCAGCAACATATGGCTTTAGAAAACGATTCAACACCACTCTAAAACTAAACAATGATGTAAATTCCAATATTGCTGAAAAACTAATGGCTCACAAAAATGGTCTTGATGGAAATTACTTGAAACCAACAAGAGAACAATGTTTTGCAGAATTTGTAAAAGCTATTACTGAATTAACCATATCTGATGAAGCTCGAAACAAAGCAAAGATAGCAGATTTGGAAAAAGAAAAATCTGTACTTCAAAAAGAAGTAATTCCTCTAGCTTCTAGGCTGCGAAGAACCGATGCAAAGGTAGAAAGACTACTCAAAGCCATGTCAGAAATTAATCCTGAATATGGCGAAATTCTTGAAATAAGAAAAAGCGGACCTTACTAAACGGTACAGCAATTTGCGAACGAAATTTGGTATTTCTGAAAATACCGTGATTTTACTACAATTTGTGAACAAATTTAGCAGGAAAATGCTTCGTAAAAAATAAAAAAGAACTATTTTTTGAAAATACCGCAAAATACCAACTTTTTTACTAAATGCGAAATTCAGCTATTTTTTAACGTGTTAAACCTAAAAAAGTCCAACACTCACAAGCACCAAATCTCAACAGGTCTCTAATTAGACCCAAAAATGGTATGAGTCTTAACAGATTTGCTACATGGAGTTTAACCAATAGTTCAGTTCCCTATGAGGGAACTAAAATTAAACCAAAAATTAGGGTCTAAAATAATTCCATAAACGGTACGGGTCTGATAGGATTCAATTTCGCTAAATCATTTTGAGATTTGAGAAAAAGATTTAGTCTAAAAAAACATCTCTATATTATGAAACTAATTCCTACAGGAAGGGGTCTAGGTATTCTTGTTATAGTTATTTTTGCAGTTATCGTTCCAAGTATATTTGCAATAGATTGGTTTGACAAAAACATAGTCAATCCAAGAATCTGGAAGGATTGGACTTGCAATCAGATGGAACAATTTGCAATAAAGTTTGAGGATGAAAAGCTAACTGATTTCCAACGTGCTAAATTTCATGAAGACTTGAGTTTGTGTATGGGAAGTTAATTAAGAAACTGAATATCTACTAGTCATTCTTAATTTCTAATTTCGCTAAATCACTTTGAGATTTTAGAAAGTTTTGGAAGCTAACAGCATTGGAAGCACTTACTTTTTTTGGCCCTAATGGATTAGGGAGTTTGACATAATGTTAGCTTCCATAATTTAATGAGTCATCATAATATTTACTGGTAGTCTTAAAGGCAGCAATTACCACAAAAACATGACTTTTGGAATTCTCAAACTGTAACCTTATGCGTTAACACTTAGACATTCGTATTTTCTAGGCATGGGAGGGAGCTTTCCCTGTATAAAGCAAAAGATTAGGAGTCTTGTAAAAGTATCTTCGTAGCTTCAAATCCCTTCGGATTCTAACTTTCATCAAATCTGGATTATGCATAACTCAAATTATACATAATGGATATAGTTTCTAAATACCATGGAAATATCTATTGAACCTTGGAAAAAATTAGTCATACATGAAGTTGTAGAATACACGTTTGATGATTTTGTTTATCAGACTATGGAATCAGTACAAGCTACAGGAACTGGAATTCGGATCTTAAATTGGGCATCTGGTGTTGCCTTCCAAGCCCACGTCTTCCCTGATACTGATGCTATAATCCAAGAAAAGCTTAATGGAACAATTCATTATGCATCAGTTACTTTTGCTATAAAGGAAAAGTTCGAAAAACAGGTGATTAAAGATAATGCAACAATCAATTTTGTTGATGCCAGTATAAATGAAATCTTTAATCAGATGGCTACTAAATTAAAAGAACAATCAAAGTACAAATCTTCCTCAAATCCTTAACTTCTTTTTATCCTGAAACTAATTTTTTCAAAAGACTAAGAACAGCAGCGATGTTTTTCTTCATGATTTTTTTTGCAGCCAGGACAACTTTCTGCCCCTCCTAAATGGCACGTACAGAGACAGCCATC
>JADFOW010000106.1 GCA_022562615.1 Nitrososphaerota archaeon | reverse complement strand
GTTCTGCAGGAAGCAAGTCCTCAAGAAGCTTATTTCTACGATCATCCCTATTTTGGCCAGATAATTCTTGCTGGCTACCTAGGAACTGTAGGATATCCTAATTCTCTTAATGTATCATCAGATGCTGACTCGCTAAAGGATCTTTACATGATTCCACGAATTTTCATGGGACTGTTAGCTGTTCTAGATACATTTCTAATTTACAAAATAGCTGAAAGAAAATACAGCACAAATGTAGCACTGATTGCTTCTGTGTTGTTTGCCGTCATGCCATTTTCTTGGATTTTTCGACGTATATTGTTAGATTCACTTTTACTGCCGTTTTTACTAAGTTCAATTCTTACTGCACTATATGCAGTTAAGTTATCTAACAAACGTTCACTTGTCTTACTCTCTGGAATATTGTTGGGACTTGCAATATTTACAAAAATTCCTGCATTTGTATTCATTCCCTTGATTGCAGGTCTTGTTTTCTACACCCGAAAGAAATTTTCGGATTTGGGACTTTGGTTTTTGCCTGTGATTCTCATACCTATGTTATGGCCTGCATATGCAATGCACTTAGGATATTTTGATTTATGGATACAAGATGTTTTTTGGCAAGCAGGAAGAGAAGGAGGAGGCCTGTCCATGATTTCTCAGTTTTTCTTTGAGATTGATCCTGTGTTATTTGTTTTAGGAACAGGAGGAATAGTTTTTGCAGCATTGAAACGTAACTTGTTTATTTTATTATGGTCAATACCGATGATTCTCTTTTTAGGGCTGATTGGTTTTACACAATACTTTCATTGGATTCCTTTGATTCCTGTGTTTTGTATTGCTGCTGCCATACTAGTAGTAAACTTGGTAAACAAATTTAAAGAAAAAATTAAAATGAAAACAGTTCTCATCTTAGTAGTTGGTTTTTCAGTATTTGGATTAGCAAGCTTAGCTCCATTGATAACATCAGATGTCTCGTCAAGTCAATTCAAAGCAATGTCATTTGTACTAGACAGTTTTGAAAGTGATGATCAAATCACAATACTTGCCAGTCCTGTTTATTCATGGGTTTTTGATGATGTATTCAAAAAAGATTATGTGATGAGGGATTACTCAATGATTTTATTTGGAGATCCTCCAACAGAAAACCTCCTTCTTATAGCAGATCCTCACTTTTTAGTTGATATTTCTAGAGGTGAACAATTAGATCAAGTTTATTCTAAAACCGAAATTATTGAAATATTTGACAGTGAAGTTTCTGAATTTGATACTACAGTATATCCATATGGTAGTATGAGAGTTAATTACGAGGGGCACAATATTGAAATCAGAACTTTTTATGGAAATGATTGATGTATTTTATATCAAAATTAATATTTTAAATGCTTGAGAGATGAATAAGTCGTGACCCAAATATCTTCTAATAATCAAATATCAATTATCATTCCAACATACAATGAATCCCAAAATATTCTAAAAGTGATAGAATCAATATTAAAAATTCAATTACAGAAATTATCAATTCAAACAATAGTAGTTGATGATAATTCTCCTGACGGGACTGGAAAAATTCTTGAGGATTATCTTAATACTATGAAACAGGTGGCTGGTCACACAATAGAAATTCTACATCGAAAAGCAAAGTCAGGTCTTAGTTCAGCTGTACTTTATGGAATAGAGTATGCAAAGGGTCACACAATTGTTGTAATGGATAGTGATTTGTCTCATCCTCCACATCTTATACCAAAAATGATTGAGGCAATGAATAAATCAAAATGTGACATAGTAGTAGCGTCAAGATACTTAAAAGAAGGAAAAATCATTGGATGGCCTCTTAAACGAAAGATAATCAGTAAAACAGCAACAAAAATTGCAAAGGCTGGCTTGAGAGTATCAATTGAAGATCCAATGTCAGGATTTTTTGCTTTCAAACGATATATTCTAGAAGGTTTGAAACTTGATGCGATTGGATACAAGATGTTGTTAGAAATTCTTGTAAAGAAAACCAATGTTACTGTAAAAGAAATTCCCTATACATTCACAGAAAGACAATTTGGTGAAAGTAAGATGGGATTGTACACCATTTTGAATTATTGTACTGCAGTTTGGAAATTGTACAGGTATGGACGAAATATAAGAACACAAGAAAAACGTAAATCCATTCACTTTTTCTCAAAGGCGGCTAGATTCTTTACGGTTGGCGCATCTGGATTGGGAGTTAACTATCTGATATCATTTCTTTTTGCAACTTCTATGGTGGACCTTTGGTACCTTCACGCAAATATAGTTGGAATAGTATTTTCTATGACTACAAACTTTCTTCTCAACAAAACCTGGACATTTGGAGACCGAAACTTTTCGACGAAAAGAACATTGTTACAATATGGAAAGTTTATTGGTTTTAGCTCTCTTGGAGCTTTAGTACAATTAGGAATGGTTTATCATCTAGTGGAAAATTCCAATTGGATATATCCTACAGCATTAATCATAGCTGTTTTGACTGCAGGCTTTGGTAATTTTATTTTAAACAAAAAATGGACATTTGGAGAAAAAATTTGGAACTAAACTAACAAGTAGATTATCTAGGTGAAATTACAGCAAGCATTCAAGGTTTTTTTGGAGTATATTTAGATAAACAAGTTGAGATTTGTAAGGACTTTTAACGGATGCGTTAGGTTTACTCTTCCAGTGTTGAATTATGTAATTTTTCTGCTTTGAAATTTTATTTTTTCGCGTAACTGCGTCCAAAATATTCCCCAAACAAGTAGTCGAGTCCCCGTGGGCCCATATTATCTTAATTTTTCAATTAATTCTTCTTTTTTCGGTATACCAGTAAATTCAAGCTTTCCATTTATGACAATACCAGGAGCTGTGTATATTGAATATTTTTCCAAGTATTCTGATTTCTCAGTAACATCAATTACTTCGTATGGGATTTTCATCTCATCAAGCATCTTCTCTACCACACTACAGTTTGCACAATCAGGAGTGGTTAGGATTTCTACTTTCATGATTATTCTTTTATGAATTGATCAGGATTTTTTTCAAACGCCCAGCGGCAACTGGCACAACAGAA
>JADFOW010000041.1 GCA_022562615.1 Nitrososphaerota archaeon | reverse complement strand
GAGGGGCTAATACATATTAAAAAAGAAAAGTATGACGTTATTCTTTTGGATATTAACATGCCTGTAATTAGTGGAATTAATATCATCCAAATATTAGCGGCGGGTGGAAAACTAAAAGACCAGAATATTTTTATTTTTTCTGGAGTCGACTGTCATGATATCCAAGTTAAGGACTTGTTAAGGAGGGATGGTGTTAATGGTTTTTTGAAAAAACCAATAGAACTTGATGAACTTTTAACTGCCATTACTAGTTGATGATTTTTTTAACATTTCTTCATTAATAAGAAATCGTTATGTTCGCCAAAGTGCATTAACTAAAGTGCAGATTTATTAATAATTATTTTAACTTCAACACATGAGTGAGGAAGAACTAGAGAACCTAATTGAGCAAACCCTTAACAGCGCCATCTTAACTTTACCAGCATACTTGGATGAAATTAAAGAAAATAAACAAACCCTCAAGGTTGAAGACCCAAAAGAGTTTGTGTACGGAATGGTTATGGGAATGGCATTAGGTATGAGTGGGGCTTTTCTTAGTGCACAAAAAAAGGCACCGACTCCTGAGGATCAAATTAAAGTCAGAGATATCATATACAAAAATATCCCACAAATACGAGAAAGAATCGGTCTGGGAAATAATTAAATAAAAAAAATTAAATGTTAAAATTTAAAAAAATTGTTTTAAAATAACTTTAGATTACTCTTGGATTGCGCTGGCCTCTGCGGTTGGTGGTGCATTGACTGGATCAACTGTAATCACCACAGTGTCAAATGCTTCTCGGCCGTTCTCATCGTATACCATCAACTCAAAGACCAATACCTTGACTTCGTTATTTGCAACAGTTGGACTCGTAAATGAGGTCTCTACACTGCTCTCAGATCGAATTATCACAGTCTCGCCGGAGGTTTGAGTCCACATGTATGAGAGTGACTGGTTTTCTGGATCGAAACTTTGGCTACCATCCAAGTTTATTTTGATTTTCTCGTTTACAATTTGGTCAGGACCTGCATTTGCTACAATGTCCAAGGATAGTGTGTTTTGGACCATAACAGTCAAACTGTCTGATGCTGTATCTGTTCCATCAGATACACTACATGTCAGTTCGACTTGTTTGGGACTAATCACACTTGGTGCTGTAAAGGTAGTACCGGGGTTTGATGGGTTGTGTATCAGGAAATCACTAGAGGCTGCGGTCCATGTGTATGTTAATGGATCGTTTTCAACATCAAATGCAGAACAAAATACACTGCCAATGGTATTCTCATCAACTACTTGATCAGGACCTGCATCAACTATTGGTTTGTTGTTTTCTGGAACAACAATTAGCGTTAACCTGTCAGTATCACTTTGATCTAGTGTATCAGTTACTTTTAGTTGTAATATTACACGTTTTGTCTCACCCGAGGTCACAGTTGGTGCGGTAAACGAAATTCTTGCCTCAGAACCATCAAATGATACTTTGTCTCCAGAAATTTGGTTCCAAGAATAGGTTATATCATCACCATCTGGATCCACTCCAAATCCTGTGACAGTTACTTGTGAATCGCTTATAATTCTTCTATCAGGTCCTGCATTTGCCTTTGGTGGGTAATTTTGTTTTGATATCGTGATTGTAACATCATCCGTATCATAGTTTCTATCAGAGTCAGTTACTCTAAGTTCAAAGACTAAATCCGTAGAATTACCACCAATAAATGGAGAAACAAAGTAAACGTCCTCAAAAGATTTTTGGTAAAGTGTCACCGGACTACCAGATTTTTGAGACCATTTGAATTTCAGTTTAGTGTCTTCGGGATCAGTTCCACTACCTTCAAGATTAACAAATACATTTTGATTTACAGTCTGGTCAGGTCCTGCGTCAGCAATTGGGGGGCCATTAAAGGGAAGAACTCTTACCATTGCAAGATCTGATGCCCATCCATTACCTTTTGAATATCCTGTAACCTGGAAGGAAAGTAATTCTGAATTCTCACCCTCAAGATCAGGTGCAATGAATCGAACTTTGTCTCCAACATAGTTGCTTAACGAAACTGGTGGGCCAATTAATTGTGCCCATGAATATCTAATTGGTTGTCTGTTGGATGTCTCACCTGTCACATCCATTGTAACAGTCTCGCCTTCTCTTACAGTTTGAAGGGGACCGGCATCAATTGAGATTAATCTATTTTTTAAGATAGCATAAAATGGATACAAGGTCGCAGAATCGCTTCCAACTCCTCCAAATCCATCATTTACAGTAAGTTTGAAAGTCATTGGTGTAAAGTTTGAAAAATCAATAGAAGATGAAATAATTGTCAAATATCTCAATTTAGTATTTACTAATTCAATTTCAGGACCACTGGTTTGTTTCCAACTAAATGTCAAAGGATCATCGTCAGCATCCAGTGCGCTACCAACTAGAGTAATTGCATTAAGGGTTGGAAAAATTAACTTATCACGACCGGCACTAACTAATGGTATATGGTTTACAGGATTTACTACAATCTCAACAATGTCAGAACTATTTGCCCCAAGTGGGTCTGTTACAGTAAGCTTGAATGTTAAAACTTTGATCGATCCATTTGCAACTTCAGGGGCCATAAATTGTGGTGTAGGTACATTATATGAGGATAATTTCGTGGGTTCCCCATCAAGTTGTTCCCAGAAAAAAGCAAGATCGTCGGCATCCTCATCATAACCTTCGCCAATTAATGTGACTAGTTTGTTTTCAACGACATTAACAGTTTCTATTGTTTGTGCAAAGGTTAGTCCAGAAGACCCAATTACCAATAGGCTGGCAAAACTTAGCGACAAAATCAAAAAAAGAACCGTTTTCACCACCACCTTCAAGTATGATCGTATATTAATCAAACGTATAATTTCTCCATTAATTAATTTTGTAGAATCTAAAGCAAGAATTTTCCCCCCATAGAGAAAATAAATAAAAACTTGGGGATGTGAGTAAATTAGATACAAAGCATGAAAATTGATCATATAGCAATTGCAGTGAATAATGTAGAAGAGTCAGCCAAAGTATACCAAGATGCGCTTGGTATTGACGATATTGAGTTTGAAACAGTCGAATCAGAAGGAGTCAAGATAGCAATACTTCATTTAGAAAACGGGAGAATTGAATTGATGCAGCCAACAAACGACAACAGCCCAATCAAAAAGTTCTTGGAGAAAAAGGGGCAAGGCATCCATCACTTGGCTTTAGAAACGGATAACATTGAGGGCGAAGTTTCTAGAATGGAAAATTGCGGTATTCAATTTCTAGGAAAAATAAGACCCGGATCAGCTGGAACAAAAGTCACTTTTATTCACCCAAAGTCACTCTACGGTGTTCTTGTGGAACTTTGTTCTCATCCAAAATAATTATTTTATTCCATCAGCTTCAAAGTGTCTGATGCAGTAATAATACCAATAATTTTTGATTTTTTTGAAACTAGAATACATTTTGAATATCGAATCAAAGGAACCAGAACGTTTGCGGGGGTGTCGAAATCAACAATAGGTGGGACAGAATCCATGGTATCCGAAAGTCTTGCGTTTTGTAATTCTGCTTCGCCGACATCTGCCAAATGTTTAACAATTCCATCTTCAGAAATTACTCCAACGGGTTCACCCTTTTCAAATATAGGAATCTGACTTATTGATAGTTTGTGCATTTTTTTAATTGCATCATGAAGAGTATCTGTTGGTTTTAATTTTACAATGTCTTTGCTGCAAAAATCTCCAGCTTTGTAAGAAGATGATTTTCCTTCCATGTCAGCCAGAATATCAAAAATTTTTTTGGCAGTATGGTAACTTGGTTGACTCCTTCCAGACTCTATCTGGTTAATCATTGATGTGCTAACTCCAGCCAATAACGCGAGTTTTTTTTGAGTTATTCCAATCTTGAGTCTAATCTGTTTAATAGAATCTACTCTAGGTAACATTGTGTTTTCAGTTTAGTTTGTAGGTTTTCAAATATAGGTATCACTGTTTGGATTTAGTTTTTGGTTGTTCAATTGCTGCCTGGGCTGCGGCAACTATTGCAATGGGAATTCTATGCGGAGATGCGCTCACATAACTGATATTTGCGCCATGGCAGAACTTTATAGAGCTGGGATCACCACCGTGTTCACCACAAATTCCTATCTCAAGATTTGGTTTAACCCCTCGTCCCTTGGCAATTCCAAGTTCTATTAGACTTCCCACACCATTAACATCAATTGATTGGAATGGGTTCCGTTCGAGCAGTTCCTTTTCTAAATATTCAGGAAGGAATTTAGCCTCAGCGTCTTCACGACTAAAGCTAAATGTTGCCTGAGTTAAATCATTGGTACCAAAACTAAAGAATTCTGCAGTTTCCGTAAGTTCATCTGCGGTTAGAGCTGCCCTTACAACTTCAATCATCGTTCCAAAATTAATTTTTAATGTCATCTTGTATTTTTTTTCAATTTCTTCTTTAATGTTATCATAAATTTTCTTTATGTGGTTTAATTCTGCAATGCTGCTAACCTGAGGTATCATGATTTGAGGGTGGGCCTTTACTTTCTTTTTGTACAAAAATGCAGCTGCTTCAAAGACTGCACGGATTTGCATTTCATAAATTTCAGGATACGTGACTCCTACTCTTACTCCCCTGTGCCCCATCATTGGATTAACCTCAGCTAGTTCTCGTGCCCTGTTAAAGATAATTTTTGTTTCTTCAAGTTCTTTCCTCTTTTTGTTCATTTTCAATTTGTGAATTTTTTCAGCAAGTTCTTCAGGGTTTGGTAAAAATTCATGGAGTGGTGGGTCTAGTAATCGAATGGTAACCGTATATCCTTCCATGGTCTTTAGAATTTCAATAAAATCACTTTTTTGTAATTGACCCAGTTTTTTGAGAACTTTTTTCCTGTCTTCAATTGTTTTTGCCATTATCATATCTACAAATAATCCAATTCTGTCACGTCCATTGAACATTCTTTCAGTTCTACAAAGTCCAATACCTTGCGCCCCATATCGTCGTGCTAGTTTTGCAGCCTCTGGTGTATCGGCATTGGCCCTAATTCCCATCTTTTTGGATTTTTGTGCCCAATCTAAAATAGTCTTAAAGTCTTGAGTAATTTTTGGTTCAATTGTAGGAATCTCACCAAAGAAAACGTTACCGCTACTTCCATCTATAGTAATAACATCTCCTTCATTGATGGTTTTACCATTCGCAGTTGCAGTTTTTTTATCGTAATTGATTTTCATAGCAGAGCATCCGACAATGCACGGTTTCCCCATCCCCCTTGCCACAACTGCTGCATGAGATGTCTTTCCTCCTCGACTGGTTAGAATGCCTGCTGATTCAAAGAATGCAGGGACGTCTTCAGGTTTTGTTTCTTCTCGAATTAAAATAATCTTGACACCATTTTCACCCAAAGAGGTTGCTCTTTTTACATCAAAGACAGCAATTCCACTTGCAGCCCCCGGTGATGCTGCAATTCCTGTAACTATTTGGGTATAATTTTTAATGGCTTTTTGATCTAGTGTCTTGTGGAGAAGTTGCTCAAGCTGTTCAGCATTTAGTCTAGTCAATGCCCGATTTTTATCAATTAGTTTTTCTTTTACCATATCAACTGAAGTTTTTGTCATACTAACAGCGTTCATTTTTGCATTTCTTGTTTGTAAAAGATAGAATTTGCCCTTTTCAATTGTAAATTCAATGTCTTGTGGTTCTTTGTAATGTTTTTCTAATTTTTCACATGTTTTTGTTAATTGCTTATAGGAATCTGGCATTTCTTTTTTCATTTTATCTACTTGTTTTCCGGTTCTTACACCTGCTACAACGTCCTCGCCTTGTGCGTTTATCAGATATTCTCCATAGATGTGATTGGTGCCATCTCCGGGATTTCTTGTGAATACAACTCCTGTGGCACAATCATCCCCCATATTTCCAAATACCATAGAAACGATATTTACAGCAGTGCCATCTGCAATATTCTTTGTAATGTTATTTTTTTCCCTGTAAACGATTGCACGTTCTCCCATCCAACTTCCAAAGACAGCTTTGATTGCAAGCTCCACCTGATCATGTGGGTTGGAGGGAAATTTTCTTCCCGTATGTTTTTTGCAGATCTTTTTGTATTCTGAGACTATTTTTCTTAATGAATTTTCATTTAGGGCGCTATCCTCCGTGATGCCTTGATTTTTTTTTGCAAGTTCCAACACACCATCAAATTTTTTATCCTCAACCCCAAATACTACTTTCCCAAATAATTGAATAAAACGCCTATACGAATCCAAAGCAAATCTTGGATTCTTACTTTTTTCGGCAAGCACTTCAACGGTAAGATCATTCAAGCCCAAATTCAAAATCGTATCCATCATTCCAGGCATAGAAATTGCAGCACCAGATCTTACCGAGACTAAGAGAGGATTAGACTTTGAGTTAAATTTTTTGCCTGTCTTTTTTTCAATTTTTGAAATATTTTTTTTCAGTTCTGTAACCAATGATTTTGGCAATTTTTTGTTATTTTCATAGTATTTCTTGCATACTTCAGTAGTAATTACAAATCCAGGTGGAACTGGTAACTTTAGTTTGGTCATTTCGCATAAACCAGCTCCTTTTCCACCTAGAAGCTTTTTGTTTTTTCCGTCGCCTTCATCATAAAAGTAAATCTGCTTCATTTTTTTATCTAGGTTATCCAATCAAAATTAGAGGGATTTAAACTAATTTGAAAGAGAAAAATTAATTCTGAAAATCATTTGTTAATTATAATTTAAATTGTTTCTATTATTTTCCCTAGCATTTTTTTAAATTTATGGATAAAAGACTTGGTTGTTTATGAAAAACTTCCAAACCATCTTTTGATATTAGAAAGAAATTTTAGGAATTTTCCTTATGCAAGTTGGCAACCCTCACATTTCTGAATACTTCTTTCAGATCTAGTTTCAAGGATAGCCCTGCAATCTGAGCATATTATTCTATTTCTCATGAAAATCTATACATTGTAAATTTATTTTAATGATTTTATGAGTTGATGGTCAACCTTTAGTCAACACAAATTTAACACCAAATAATGTGGAGCAAAAAATCAGGACATTGCTTTTGCAAATTCGTCTATGACTTTGGTCCAACTTTTTGCTTTGATTATTCCACTAGCAACTAAAATTCCCTTGGAGCCAAGTTCTAATGCGGCCGACACGTCCTCCCCAGAAACAATTCCTGCTCCACAAAGTAATTTTGTTTTATTTTTTGCATTTTTTACTGCATATGCGGCCTTTATGATCAAATCTGGTTTTTCTTTCGAAACTGCCTTGCCTGAGCCAATCAATTCTGAGGGCTCTATAGCAACATAATCAGGATTTAATTTGGCATATTTTTTTGCCTCAGCAACATCTTTGACACATAGGACAGAAATCATTTTTAACTCACGTAATTTGGGGACAAGAAATGCAATTTCTTTACTGGAAATCCTGTGTTCGCTGTGATTAATCAAAGACCCGCTAACTCTAGATTTTTTTAAAAGTTCGGGAACCACAAAACCAGTTGTGCTCCCAACCTTTGATACATCAACATGTTGCGCTAGGATCGGAATAAAACCTTTGGAAACTAGCCCTATTAGATGGTGAGGTGGAGAAACTGCAATTTTTATCTTGTATTTTTTTGAAATTTTTTCAACAATTTTTACAAATTTAATTATTTTATCTCCAGCAATTTCTTCATAATTTTTACAATTAATTATGAACATCTTTCTTTGAGGATTTCTGTATTCTATTTAACCCTTGATTAGAAAATCAACTGGTCTTAGCTTGGTCATACCTTTTTTTCATTATCAATACAGTTATCATAAGAAAAATTGCCGCAATATTCGTACCTATGATAAAGACATCAGAGACTATAATTCCATAAAGCAACCATAAAGTAGCACCTGCAGAAATAAAAATCAATAAATATTTAGAAACATCTTTGAGACTTTTTGTTTTGTAGCCTTTGATTATTTGTTCTACCCAACCTGAAAGAATTAAAATTCCTGCAAGAGTTCCCAAAATAGTTAGAAGAGTATCGTCAACTTCCATATCGCTTCAAATTACCTCCAGAAAAATTCGTCCAATCCGGTTTGTTTTGGTTTTCCAAGTATTGTATCAAAATCCAAATCCATCGAAGATGTTATTTGATCAAGAGTCGATTCCATAAACTCCATATATTTTTTGGAGTCAATCTCTTCTTTCTTGGCTAACTCAAGTGGTTTCACTCCAGGTTTATTCAAAATTTTTACATATGAAATTTTATCCCCTTTTTTTATTTCCCGTATAGATTCTAGCTGCCTTGCCGCCCTTATATGCTGAGGAATGGTTTTCACATATTCTGAAGGAGCTTTACTTAACATTACATTGAAGGTTAAATCCTCTAATGGAATTTCCTTGTCTTGTACCCTTCTTGCACAATTTGCGATTTTTACACTGATTTCTTTTTTTGCTTTTTCAAAATCATTCATTGTTTGGACATTAGATAAAATATCGAGTAATTCGTAAAATAATTTTTTTATAAATGCAGGCGTATGAGATTTTTTTCCAGTTAATCCCTTGACATCTACTTTTCCATCTTTTGTTACACCAAGATAATTTTTCTTTCTTTTGCTTAAAACGCAATAACGGTATATTTTATCAATCTCGAGATCTACTCCATGATCTTTTTTTGCTTGCTCTATTACGATTTGGATTTGTTGTTCAGAAGGATTTTTAATAAAAATAGAATCTGTATCCCCGTAAAGAACCTCGATTCCTATTTCCTCGCATTTTTTGATGGTTTCAAGAATTGTGTGTCGTCCAAAGGCAGTTGTAGCTTCGGCGGCAGGGAGAAAATATAAGGGAAATATCTCAGCTCCCATTACACCATAGCTTGCATTTAGTATTACCTTAAGGGCTTGACTTACTACAGTGTATTGTTGTCTTTGTTCTTCTGACAAGGTTTCCTTTTTTGATAGGCTTTTGTAATAATTTACCCTCAAATCTCTAAGAGAACCAATGATTACTGAAGTAATGCCATTTCTCTTTGAACACGTCCAATGATTGGTTTGAGGGATTGTATTTTTTTTGCACTCTTCATGAGAACATCGTACTGTTTCATATGACAGATTTTTTACTTTAATTATGCTTGGATATAGGCTGGCAAAATCCATCACAACAACATCAAAATGAATTCCTGCCTTGGGCTCAATAACTAATCCACCTCTGTATTTTTTATCCTTGATAACTGCATCAGACATAACACCTTCTGATCTTCTTTGCAGGTCTTCTCTTCTTGGAATTAATGCATTTCTCTGTCTGTGTTCGTAATAAAGCAAACTTCTAATCCATTGTGATACTCCAAGTCTTGCAATATCATCAATTGGCATCCTAGCAATTCTTGCGATAATTACAAGTAAATTCATCAAAAGATCATGATTAAAACTTGTAAGCTCGTATGTAATCAGTGCATCATTGTAACAATAATTTGCAGTTTGATAAAGGCTCAGATCTGCTAAATCAATTCCATAATCAATTTTTTCTTTTCCTAAAAGTGCCTTTGATACACTGTTCAATGAAAAATCTGTATATGATTGACTAAATACATAAATTTGAAATGAGCGATTGGAAAGGGTTCTATACAAATCAAGATGTACCCCGCGTTTTAAGGTGGCCGAATCCCTCATCATGTAAAGTGGATTTTCTACTTTTTTGATCCCGAGCCTTTCTGCCCTGTTGTAAAGATAAGGTAAATCAAAATCGTCTCCATTGTAGGTTAGAACAAATGGAAACTCCTCCATGATCCTGAAGGCGTCAAGTATCATCTCCTTTTCTTCATCCTTCTCATAAAATACAATCTTGACATTTTCATCAAGTTCATTTTTTCCCTCCTCAGTATCTTCAGTTCTTAAAACAAAGACTTGATCAAATCCATCTGTTCCCTTAAAGCCTATTGCAGTGACCTTTTTTTCTGCAATTTTTGGGTCAGGTATTCTCCCAATTTCTACCTCAACCTCTATATCCACACTTAGACGCCTGATTTTAGGAATAGGTTGATTTAGCAATTCTGCCCAGTTGGTAATGCATTCTTTGAACTCTTTTGAATCAACCATCATATCACTATCGACCTTGTCCCAGAGGAGGCTTTTCAGAGCAATCTTGACCTCGTCAGAAATTTCTAAATCGTGTGGTTTTATTTTTCCCTCAACTATTTCGTAATATTTTCCAACAATTAGCGACCTGTCATACAGGTAGTTTTCATAATATTTTATATCAGACTCCCAAGTCTCAATTATATTTCTAATACTTTTTTCACCTGTTGCCCCTCCAATAGCAAGTGGATCCGAAACAGTGATTTTAGAAATTTCTATATTTTCATCTTTGATTAAATCTTTACGTTTTACTTTTTCAATTTTTAAAATATCTTCTCTTTCTTGGAGAAAATCTAGTTCATCCAAGTCTAATTTAGAATAACAATATGGTTTGTGTCCACTTTCATCTAACCATAAAATTAATTTTTGAGATTTGGGATCATAAAATTTTAAAACTGCGGATCTTGATGTGCTATCATATGTTGCCGATACCAACATAGAAGGGGGCATTGACGAAATTCTTTCTGTATCGGCTTTAACTTGCATAATATCACTTAAGAAGAATTATCATATTGGTTAACGAGTTTTTGAGCCCACTTGGAAATTTTATTTTTGTCTAATTTGACCACTTTTACTCCAGCTTCTTTTAATAAATCAAAATCTGTTTCAGGATATGAATCAAGGCATACAAATTTTTTAATTCCGATAGTTATTGCCATTTTTGTACATTCCAAACATGGTACAAAAGTTGTATACAAAATTGCTCCGGAAGTTCCTGCTTCTATTCCAAGAATAGCGCAATGCATTATTGCGTTTGCTTCGGCATGGGTGCAAAGACACCGATCTAGTGATTCCCCAGATTTAATTTTACCTTCCATCCTCAATTGACATCTTTTGCATCCCCCTTCAAAGCAATTTTTTATTCCTGGAGGAGTTCCGTTATATCCTGTGGCTAATTGCCTGTGGTTACGCACGATTACTGCCCCTACTTGTCTGGTAAGGCAATTTGAACGAAGTTTCGCTAATTCAGCTTGCAACATAAAATATTCATCCCAATCAGGTCTTGAAAAAGATTTGCTCATACCTGAAGAATTTATTTGAGCAATATATGAATTCGTTAAATTCGATGTGCCACAACAAATTAATGGATATTTAGACTTCGATCGGTAACAAGTCCTATGGATGATTAATTTCTTCATAATCTTCTTTAACAACCTTAAGAAGATGACACCATGTCAATCTATACAACAGAAATAAGCATGATTCAAAAAAAATTTTAAAATGCTGTAACAAGAACAAAAACAATCAATTAACAAAACAGTCAGGGCACATAAAAAAGATTACTCACTCGTAGAAAAAACATCTTAGAGAGGGCACAGCAGTGATTAACAAAGCTAAGAAAAAGTTAGAATAATAATTCTTTTTTAATTTTTTAATAATTAATTAAGATCTTTCCAAGTTTCAATATTTACTTCTGGAAACATTTTTCTAATTCTTGTTTTATCAAGTTCCATGGCCTCTATTCTGTCATTAAGATGTTTTAGAACTTTTTCATCTGTAAAAGTTTGAATTTCAGTTTGAATATCTGAGATTGTCTTGTTTAATTTTTTGTAGAATATTAAATGCTTGCGAAGTGATTCTTCCGATCTATCCTCTTCTTTTTCATCCATACTACTTTGTAATTTAATGTAAAGTTAAGAGTTTAGTTGAGAAAAATTTTTTATTCCTAGTTCTTTTGTTTGCTTCAATTAAAGGAATACGAATTTGTCAGATCTCAATCTTCAGTTTGACGGGTAGAGGACCAATATCAAAAAATTAACCAGCAACTTGATGAAATTAAAAATATCGAAAACGGACAGGCAGGCAAAAATATGAGTGAATTCTGATTTTTGTTATTT
>JADFOW010000105.1 GCA_022562615.1 Nitrososphaerota archaeon | reverse complement strand
CCACAGATTTAGAATTGACATAAAGGATTTTAAATTATTTTTTGGGAAGGACACTATTCATTTCTAAATACCTTAAAAACAGGATATGGATGTTTCAAATCAACTGAAAAATCTCCGCAGTTTTTGAAACTATATTCTTTAAAGTTTTTAGTTTTTTCATAGAGGTCACTTCCAACTACCATCCCATTAATTGGACACATTCTGTTGATTTTTGCACAGGCATTGATAGTGGGCCCTACAAGGTCAACTGCCCATTCTGTGTTTCTCATCATGATGACATTTCCATAGTCAAAACTAATCCTAAAATCAATTGGGGGAAGCTTCTCATCGGCAAGCAATTTTTTTAATTTATCATGCGTTTCTATCATCTTAATACCACACTCAAGACAAGATAAAAATCCAAATTTACGTTCAGAAAAACTGGTATCTGGAAAATAAAACAAAAGACTATCTCCCATAGTTTTTAGAATTTGACCATTGTACTGGCGTACGACTTTAGCCATATTGTTTAGAAAAATCTCATAGTATCTTGATGATTTGTTTGGAGGAAGTCGAGCAACAATTTTGGTGGAATTTACCATGTCAATTATTCCAACACAAAAAAAAGTTGGCATGCCTACAGTTACTGTAAATGCTTCTTCTTGCTCATCTTGGGAATCATGAACTTTTTGGGTTTTTGAGCTTGACAAAATCTTGCTTGTCAATTCATCAGTTAATACCATACTATTTTCATACTTTGAATCACATGTAATAAGTCTTGTTACACAATGTAGCTAATTGATTTACAAATATGATAATGAGAAAATTATTTTGTAATAAAATTTTTTTACAATTTAGATAATTATTTTTCATCTGAAACCATTGACAGATAATTAATTCCTTTAACACTTTTTGAAATTATTTTTTGGGAAGGATGAGAATTAAAGAAAAGTGATTATGGTGCAAGTTTTGCTCGCAGGTTTTTTTTGTGTGGGGTCATTTCTAGTGATTTGGATGACTTCCATAGCAATCTGCATAGTTTATCAATGTGGCTTATCATGGCTTTAGAGTTTGTTGATATTGAAAAATCAGTCTCAGAATTGGAATCTGTTTGACTACAATCAGACATTATCAATTGCTTGTCTTTTTGAACTACAATTCTCCCCTTTGATGGAAGTCGGCATACTCTGGTTTCAGTTGCATTGAATCTTTTTACAAATGAAATCATTTCAATATCGTCAATTTCAACTAAAAGCATTACTTTTCCGCCAATCTTCTCACAGATTTTAATTTTTTCTGGAATTATGCTGTGATACATCTTTGAGATATCCTCTAGTGTTGTTGCAATGTATAATGTATCTGTACAATTTTCAATCATCTGGGCGATGTCTGAGTAAATGTTGGTTCTTCCTTGAATTATACCAAGAGTTGGGATGGTTGTTCCTTGACTGGGGCAATATCTGATACTTGTAATTTTTTCAACAATTGCATCTCCGGATTTTTTTATTCTCATAATTTCTGATTCTTTTCTCTCAAGTGCAAGCTTTAATGCATTTTCTGGCTCTATGGGGATACATAATTTGGGACTTGAAAGCGTGGTTGAAATAATATTCCTATCAACAAGTTTGTCTATACATCTATACGTTCTTGCTCTATCGACATTTAGATCTTTAGCTAATGAACTTGCCGTAATAGGCCCTGTTCTTAAAAGAGTTAGATAGATTCTTGATTCTAGTTCATCAAAGTCCAGAATTTCTTGTAATTCAATGACAAGTTTTTCCACTTGTTCCTGTTCTGACATCAATTTTGTTATTCTCTAAAACCAACTAAGACCAAAGTTTTGTTCATGAGTTTTTTGTTTGTACGATCAATTTAATCTAAGTAAAATTAAAACGATCTTTTGTAATAATTATTTTATTACAATTTAGATAATGACACTTTTGAAATTATTTTTTGGTAAGGATGAGAATGGGGGATCAACCTATAAACAACAAACATAGTACCAAATTATGATCGTCGTAGATTGCAAAGATGTGTTGCCAATTCAGCACGAGTTGTTAGTTCACGTGGCTGACCATGTTGAAGCAATTCCAGTCATAAAACACAATGAATTCATCTTATCTCCAATTGAAAATGAGGACAAAATCGAATACGAGCAAGTAAAAAAAACAATACGGGAATATCTTGATTCCATAGGAGAAGGAAATAATTTTACAGTGATTACAGATTCAAAAAAAGTTTTAATCAAGTCCATAAATGGAAAAAAAATAAACAGAACTTCACCCACTGTGAGGACTATGCGTACTTGTTGCGGTTTATAATTCAAACAGAAAAATTCATTCTGCCAACATTGTAGATTAAATCAAAGGTTCAGTCAATTATGTAGATTTTGAAATTATTTTTTGGGAAGGATGAGATTTGAAAATGCTCCTCTTAAACAAGTAATTCTTTTCAATATTGATTTTCAATCATGAAAGTTAGAATGTTAGTTAAATACACGCCAAAATAAGAAATTGTGTAACCATGAAACAAAGCAGTACTTTGTATATTGTAATTGGTGTGATTATTGGGGCTAGTGTTGCCTTTGTGGCATTAATGGAATCACCAACTATTCAAACCACAGAGGCAGAGTCAGTAGATGTTTATCCTAAATTCCAAAATCCAAATCCAAAAAAATTATCTTACACATTAATTGCTCAAGATGCAGAAATCGAGATTTCACCTGGCGTAAGGACAACAGTATGGACATACAATGGAACAGTTCCTGCTCCAACTCTTAGATTTACAGAGGGTGATGATGTTACAGTAAAATTTGTAAATGAGACTCCCTATGCCCATACGATTCATTTTCATGGAACACATGATTCTGCAAATGATGGAGTGTGGCCACAGATAATGCCTGGTGAAGAGTACACGTATCACTTTGTTGCAGAAGAATCTGGGTTATTCATGTACCACTGTCATGCATTTCCAACAACTGAGCATGTAAGAATGGGGATGTATGGCACAATGATTATAGATCCTGCAATACGTCCAATGGAGCCTGCAAGAGGATACTTTTTTGTTCTAAGTGAAATGGACCCAAATAACGCTTTAGAATACTTTACAGAATACTATCCAGTTAATGGATATGCCAATCAATACATGGATAATCCAATTCAAATTGTCAAAGGAGAACTA
>JADFOW010000040.1 GCA_022562615.1 Nitrososphaerota archaeon | reverse complement strand
AATCAAAAAACTAAATACAACGAGATACATTAAACCAATCGTGTCAATGGTTCTAACTACAATTCAACATGAAAGTCCAGAGTTAGAACCTTCAGGAAGGATAATCCCTCTAGATTGAAATCCATCTAGATGTTATTTTCAGACTTTATTTTCTTGGTATACTCTAGTAACTCTGATTTGCAGATTCTACCCAAATGAATTCGCATCCATGTAGTTCTATAATTATTTTTTATTTTAAAATGAAAATATTTTAAAAAATACAAAATAATTAGATCGCTATACTATCAAACTATGGAGTAATCTAAGAAAATCTAAAAACTAGAAATTTCAGTCCAGGCGTGAATTTGATATTTAGATCGACCAAAACTAGCTCGCAATTAAGAATTGTCGATAGGAAATAACCAGAATCCCGAGATGTCTTTTCAAAATACGTCTCGTTTCTTATGTTGTTTTCAGAGTATTACATGACATGGAAATGAAAGCAACCATGTATAGTGATAGTCAAAACACCAGAGACTTTGAAAAATTCATGAAAAATATTGGATTTTTTCAAAGATAGTCAAAATTTAAGTAATATTTTCACTAACCATAGGTAACGAGGAACTGTCGTACCCACTCCGGTAGACAGATAAAATAGGAAAACACGACAAGGATGATTCCGCTCAAGGCTCGTATTGTTTTCCGCTTATATCCTCGTTGGCATTTTCAAGATTAGTTCATATTAAATTTAGTAAAATGATGTATTTTTGCAGAATCTTGGTTTTAACATCATTTAATTTTTCCATTAAAGAAATTCAATAGAATGACCAAGCATCATTTTCTTGAGTATGATTCTATAATACATTAAATACAATACCAATTTCAATCTAATCGTGTTTAGAAAAAAACCTCAATTAAAAGAAGGAGAGCGTGTCTTCTCTGTTAAAAAAAATGGAGAATATTATGACTTTATCTTTGGTGTAATTACTGGAGTTGAGGGACGAAGAGTTGGTGTAAATGGAGTCATTGTAAATCCTGTTGGTCTGAAAAATAAAATTTCGCAAGGCAAAGCAGGGGAAAGGTCAATAGAAATTCTAAAAAACCCAACACCTGACAATGTTGTTTTGGCTCTGGTGTACAGAGTAGAGCATGAAAATTTTGCCGAGGTTCTGGATTTAAACAAAGACAAGTGTGACATAATTCCACCAAGAGTGTATGCAATGCTAGATGGGTGGATTCGAGAATCGTTGCCTGAGCTAGTAAACAATGTCTTGTCTTTGCCTGATGGTTCTGAAAGAGATCGTGCAAAACAAGTTTTAAGACAAAAGATGGATTCTTTAATAGATAAGAAACTCAAAAGAACCCTCTATTCTATATCTAGAAGTCTCAAAATACTAAACTAGGTTCCAGTAGTTATTTCTCCATAGTTTTATATTATGCTCAAAGAGGAATTTCGATACAATGGAATATGTTTATGCTGCTTTACTACTTCACAAGCTAAAAAAGGAAGTTAACGAGGCCAACATCGGCTCGGTTGTAAAAGCCTCTGGCGCTGAGGTAAACGATGCACAAGTAAAGGCATTGGTAGCAGCCTTGGCTGACATAAATATTGAAGATGCAATTAAAGCCGCTCCAGTAGCAGTTGCAGCAGCTCCCTCAGCAGGTCCAGCAGAGGCAACAGGTGAAGAAAAGAAGGAAGAAAAACCAAAAGATGACGGTAAAACAGAGGAAGCTGCCATGGAAGGACTATCTTCACTATTTGGCTAGAAAAATTCTCTTTAATCTAATTTAATTTTAAACTTTTTTCATCAATCTTAATTAGCATTCTTTATACTTTGATTGTGATTGATTGATTTTTCAATTCCATCTGATGTTTTTATTTATATTTTAGACCTATTTGGAACAATGGCTTTTGCCGTTACTGGTGCCTTCAAAGCTATAGAACACAAATCTGATTTTGTCGGAATTATTCTACTTGCGACAATTACTGGCCTTGCTGGAGGCACAATTCGGGATGTGGTAATGGGACAATTTCCAAATTCCATCTCCGATCCCACATATGTAATAATTACAGTAGCATCAGGTGTTTGTATCTTCTTTTTGTATTCTAGGTTAAAAAAACATTGGAATCTATTTTTAAAGTTTGATGCTTTTGGGCTGGGAATATTTACGATTATTGGTGGTACTTTTGCTTACAATTTGTTTGGATTGAATTTTTTACCAATAATTTTTGCAGGAGTAATAACTGCAGTTGGGGGTGGCATTTTAAGAGATGTCTTTGTAATTCAAGTTCCCATGGTATTTGTAAAAGAGCTATATGTTACGGCAAGTTTTATTGGGATTTTTGTTTTTTACTTTGTTTTGTATTTCGGGGGGGAACTATACATTGCCACAATTATCGGTATGGTGATTGCCACTGGAGTGAGATTAACTGCAATGAAATTTAATTGGAATTTGCCTCGAGTGCGAGGAAATTTGGATTAAGCCGGAGTGTAGTCTTTTACTTGACCTGCTAGGGTTCTTGCCTGAGAATCTGCCTTTTGCAAAATCTGCTCTTTTGTATCATCCGTCATGAATCCTGATTCAATTGAAACTGACCGTCCAGTTTGTGCTGCCTTGCTTAGAATTTGTCCAATGTTTTCTGGGGTTACATATGCTCCCTCAATTGATAGTGAGATTGCCTGTTGATGTGCTTGTGCAAACTCACCTCTTATCTTCTCAACATCAATTACCATCTCTTCTTCAGAATACTTGAGTCCATCTTCAATTGCCGAATAAAGGGCAATTCCTGCTTCTACAGGTTTAATGTCGAGTTTTCCCAAAAGTGGCGCTAATTTATTGTTGATAACTTCTCCTTTTTTGACTGGAGTAGTCTCCTTTGAAATCCATATTGTTCCTTGGTCAATTTTTGTTGGAATTCCTGCCTCCTTAAACTCTGTCAGCATTGGACCTGGCGCAATTCCCGTATTTTTTGCAGGCACTACAATATCGATACTTGCAATATCGCCGCCTCTAGCAGCTAACATCATCTTATTTTTTGCAAGTAGAACATTTAGCTTGAATGGTGACATGTTTGTAAACATGAACATACATTGACCTGTCAACTCTCCAATAATCTCTTTAATTCCTGGAACATCAACTTTCTCAAGGGCCTTTTGAGCTACCTTGTCTTTAATGCTAACAAATTCTACTTCTCCTTTGAGTTTTTTTCTTAGCGGAAGAATCTGTGATGCTCTAACTTTGGTCATTTTAACAAGAGCTAAGACTTTGTATTTTTTTGGAAGCTCTTGTAATTGCTGATACATCTGAGTCTTTCTCTTTGGATAGTCAGTTCTATTTTCATGCATACTTTTTCTTCTTCACCTCTTGTACTTGTTTTGTCGGTTTGCCCATTGTGGTTTTTATCATAATTTTTTTGATGTTCCTTTCTCCGTTTGGCAATTTCTTTTCCACTGCACTTAGAATTGCAAGTGCATTTGCTGCCAAATCTGCATCATCCATTGTTTCATCGCCAAATTTACATGCTAATGATAATGAACCTCTAACTCTGATCTTAATGGAGGATCTAAATCTTTGCAAAAATGATTCAATTGGTGCGTCATATGGAACTGGTACTGGCATTTTTCCCCTTGGACCTAAAAGCTGACCAAGTACCTTACCTACAACTGGCATAATTTTGGTGTCGGCCAAAAAGAAATCATATTTGTTTATAAATTTTCTAGATGCTCTCTTGTTTGCCCCAAGCTTGTCTAGTTCTTCGGTTCCAATTACTGCATCAGCATTTGCAGCTTTGGCTTTTACACTCATGTCGCCTGTTGCCATTACACACACAGTAGCAGGGGAGCCAGTCTTTGGAATCTGAATTACCTCATTTAGGGCAAATCCTTTTTTGACATCAATATCTTTGAATGTGATAAAGATCTCTAAGGACTGCTTGAATTTTCTCTGTTTGGCCTCAGCTTTTACTACCTTTATCATCTCTACTAGATGTGCCTCTGTAATCATTACGAACATTTTCGAGAGCGCCTACTTAAAATCGTTTAGCGGGTTACTTTTTGATTACTCTTAAAACTTAAAAATTTTCATTTTTTATGAGTAATATTTGTAATTTCAGAGTCAAAACAAGCCTAAACTTACATTTATTAAATCTCTTGAAAGATTTTTGAGCACATTGCATAGAGTTGATGAACTTGATATGAATTTGCTTTTCGAATTGACAAAGGATGGTTCCATTTCTGTTCCTGCACTTTCAAAAAAACTGGACATCAACGCGTCTGTTCTTTACAGTCGAATCAAACGCTTAATGAAGAAAAAATTAATCAAAAAATTTACCATCATTATTGATGACTCTCTTTTAGGAATTGAAGTAAAGGCTTCGGTGGGAATTAACCGCGATCCTAAACTCAAAGATACAATAACTAAAAAACTCTTGGAAACAGCCGAAATAGTATCAATTTCAGAAGTTACGGGGAGATTTGACATGCTCGTCAAAGTATATGCTAAAAATCTTGAAGCATTGCATTCTATAGTGATCGAAAAAATTGGAAAAATTGATGGAATTCAAAACACTGAAACTTTTGTTGAATTACAAAGAACTGATAAAGATCCTGTGTATCTGATGAAATAAATTATTGGAGTTTTTCATCCCATTTGCCTTCAGTAATCTCAGCAGTGATTTCCTTTGGAGTTTTTCCTTCTACTTTGATTCCAAGCGCTAGACAAGTCCCAACTATTGTTTTTGCTACTGATTTTAGGGATGTAGCATAAGATTTTTCTAGTTTGGTATTTGCTATTTTGGCAATTACCTCAATTTTAACATCTCCGACCCATTCTGAACCGGATGCGCCTGATCCTTTTTGAAGGCCTGCTTCTTTTAAGACAAGAGCAGCAGCTGATGGAATCCCGACCTCGATATCCCACTTTTTTGTGTCAGGATCAACTAAAACTGTAACTGGAACTTTCATTCCTTCAAAGTCTTTAGTTTTATCGTTAATGGCCTTAATTACTTCCATAATGTTGACTCCAAGCGGACCCAAGGCTGGACCTAAAGGAGGACCTGCAGTTGCTCCCCCACCTGTAACAAGTGATGATATTTTTTGTGGTTCTCCCATAATTATCCGCTGGACATGAAAAATTTAATCCTTACTAAGACTCTCGCTTGTCAGTTTTAGATAGTTGGCATCAACTGTTACTGGTAATTGGTAAGATGCGTCAAGCAGAACAACGGTTGCTTCTTCCTTGTCTGGATCTATTCTAGTTATGGTGGCTCTCATTCCTTTAAAAGGACCGCCTGTAATTTCAATGACATTATCTACGGCTAATTGTGAAACTGTAGATTTTTTTACAAGATAACCCTCAATGTCTTTAAATTCTAATTCGCCCCGAAGTTGACCGCGTATGTGTCTTATACCTTCTACTGCCATGTATGCATTGCTTGGGTTGATTGCCTCAATTACTACATATCCTTTTAAATTGCTTACAAGTAAGACAGATTGAATATTGATTTTGTTAGCGTTTGCTCTTGCTTCAAGCAATCGCATTACAACTTTTTCCTGTCCACCAGTTGTTCTTATTGCAAAAAGGTGAGATTTTATTTCTTCTGACAATTTTTACCTACCAACTGTTAACACGGAAAAGACAAACTGTATTGTAAAGCCTATAGTTCCAACTCCCGCTATTCCCAATAGCACCAATCTAAGGTGTTGTGAATACTCATCTCTGTCTGGCTTTTTGGTCATCTTCATTGTATTGACCATATTCCTCAAAGTCTGTTTAGGGTTCATTGCCAGAAATTAATTCGGTGTCCTTATATTCTTATTCCAAGAAAAATATCAAAATTTCCTAGGCTGAAACTTTACTCCAAGTATACATAAATACCAATCTAGAAATCACATAACTTTACCTCTAATGATCCCCTCTTTTCTAAATAAGAGATTTTGAATTGAAAAAATAAATGATCAGTATATCTCAGGTCCACAGCAGGTTATCTTGAAGATCACAGAAACTTGTTAACATTTTATATCCTCCAATGACTTGAGGAGGTTTTTTATTTACGCGGAGGGGTAACATCTCTAGTTACATGGAACTTTTGGTTGCATATCAGGACGATCCTGCAGGGAATAATATGGCAAAGTTTCTTTCTCAAAAAATGAGAAGAGATGATGAAATTTTTCGAGGTGAAAATTATGATCTGTTAATCATTTCCACGCCGGCAATTACAGCTGATTGGTTAGAGGAAAAATATGATTATGATGGATTTATTTTTCTCTCAAAACACGCAGCGGAATCTGGAGTTTTGGCTCTAACATGTCATAGTACAGGAAATTTTTCAGAGGCAAAGTTTGGGGGAAATGACAAACAGATGGCTATACCTCATCCCGACTTTCAAAAGAAATATCTTCAACAATTATGGAAAAAAAAATCACAGTTTTCTGATTTTCAAATAACTATAGAGGCTACTCATCATGGGCCCTCAGGTTTGAATAAACCAACAATTTTCATCGAAATTGGGACGGCAGACAAACAATGGACTGATAGACCTTTATGCAATTCAGTTGCAAGGGTAGTAGACAAAGTTCTTTCTGAAAATATTCCCTCAAATCCTACTGCCATTTGTTTTGGTGGGACACATTATCCAGAAAAATTTACTAAAGAATTACTAAATGGTAAGTTTGCATTAGGAACAGTAATGCCCAAACACGAATTAGATAATCTTGATGAAGATATGTTTTCTCATATTTTAAAGAGAAACAAAATAGCAAAGGCTGCTCTCTTAGATTGGGCAGGGTTGGGATTAAACAAAAAAAAGGTAGTTGACTTGCTTGAAACAACTGACCTTGAGGTAATAAAACTATGAATCTTGATAAAAAAATATACAAAAAATTATTGGAAGTCCCAGAGGGGAAAATAACCACTTATGGAGAATTGGCAAAAGCCGTTGGGTTTACCAACGGTCAACGTGCAATTGGCAAAATTATGAACAAAAATCCTTACCCTGTAATAATTCCATGTCATAGAGTTGTAAAGTCAGATGGTAAGGTCGGTGGTTATGCATATGGAGAGGAAATCAAAATCAAAATGCTAAAAAAAGAAGGAATCAAAATTAAAGATGGTAAAATTCTAGATTTGGAAAATACGATTTATCGGTTCTAGGATTTTCTTTTTGTAATGACCTCTTCCATTAATAATCTCAAATGAGCCTTGTTTCTTACAGTGTTTCCGCCTACCTTTTTGTAAAGAGCCCAAAATTCTGGATTTGTAATCTCTTTTCTATCTTTTGCAATTTTGAGCAGTCTTCTTAATGCGCGAACCTTTGCTACATAGACCTCTTTCTTTCCTACCCGTGCTCCTTTCTTCCCTTGTTTTGATCCTTGTTTTGTTCCCCTTTTATTTTTCTGAGCTTTCTTTTTGTGAGCTCTCCCCCTAGAGGTTCCTGTAAATGATTTTATTTGGATGGTATTGGCTGTAAATAAACTACGAATATTCTCTCTTGTAATCGCATCTGCTATATCGTCAAGATGGTCCGAATCAAATCTTATTCTATGAACTCCGACACCTGTTACCCTTGAGGCCAATCGTTTTTTTGCTTTAAGATTTACTACCACTTGCACTCACTCTCGCATTAAAAATTTTGAATTTATTTTCAATTGCTTTTAAAATTATAATTTTTCTCTTTTTAGTTCCAACGCTATGGCCTAATCTGATACCGTCTGTTTTTGGATTTAGTTTATCTAAATCGTCAATTGTAAAAATTAGATTATCCGTATACCCTGAAGGATGAAGACCCCTTGATTCCTTTGGTCCCCCATAGCCTACTTTTACTAAACCAGGCCTACCACGACTTTTTTGTTTTCTTTGATGGTGATCAACTCCTTTTGGTTTTCTCCATGGTGTCTCTAATCTTTTGTAACGCCAGCTTTCCGGTCTTGCAAAATCTGGATTATGTTCCTTTACTTCTTTTCGTTTAGCTAGTTTGTCTTTGTTAATCGGCATCAGAAATGACTTTTGAAATTTTACATAAATACGTTCCTAGACTAAAAATTGCTAAACAATAAGAAAGAGATAATAAGGAAAATCAAGGCGGATCGAAATATCTCATGACTGGACTTGGGATTAAAAAAATTACCTTTATTGGAGATGGCCACAATTGAATAAAGTAGTAGGTTCTTACGGAACTGAAAAATTCTCATCGCAAATAAGCAAATTTGGAATAAATCCATCTAAAATTTTCAGAAATCTCACTTATGATGATCTAGTAAAGATGGCTGTAAGCAGAAAGGAAGGCGTGGTAAATTCAACTGGGTCTCTTTCGGTTAATACTGGAAAATATACCGGAAGATCACCAGACGATAGATTTATTGTATTAGATGATGTAACTCGTGATACTGTCGATTGGAGTAAAATTAATCACCAATTTCCGACTGATAAATTTACAAAAATTCTTGAAAAGATGAAAAATTTTGTCAATAACAAAGAACTTTTTGTATTTGATGGATTTGTGGGGGCGGACAAGGAAACACGTTTGCCAATTAGGGTAATTAATGATAATGCATGGCAAAGTCTTTTTGCGGGACAACTTTTCATTAGACCTTCAAAAGAAGAATTGGAAAATCACACACCTGAGTTTACTGTAATGTGTATAAATGAATTTGAGGCCATACCTGAGATTGATGGTACCAAGTCCAATGTTTTCATATTAATTGATTTAACTAGAAAAATTGTTTTGATTGCTGGAACTCGTTATGCAGGTGAAATGAAAAAATCAATGTTTAGTGTTATGAATTTTCTATTGCCTGAACGAGGAATATTCCCAATGCACTGCTCTGCAAATATTGGAAAAAATCAGGATACTGCATTGTTCTTTGGATTATCGGGGACAGGAAAAACAACTCTATCAGCTGATCCAAATAGAAACCTGATTGGTGATGACGAGCACGGTTGGTCTGATAATGGAACATTTAATTTTGAAGGAGGATGTTATGCAAAATGCATTAATTTAAGCCAAGAAGCAGAGCCAGAAATTTGGAGTGCCATTAGGCCGGGTGCGGTTTTAGAAAACGTTGTATTAAATGATGGAAAACCTGATTATGATGATAATGCCTTAACTGAAAATACACGTGTAGCATATCCTTTGGATTTCATTCCCGGGGCTGTGATTCCAAGTGTTGGTGGCCATCCAAAAGTTATTGTTTTTCTTACTGCAGATGCCTTAGGAGTATTGCCTCCAGTTTCTAGGCTGACAAAAGAAGGAGCAATGTATCATTTCATGTCGGGATATACCAGTAAATTGGCAGGAACTGAACGTGGTATCAAGGAGCCAAAATCTGTATTTTCAGAATGTTTTGGAGCACCATTTATGCCTAGACCAGCGGCAGTTTATGCAAAACTCTTGGGGGAGAAAATTAACAGGCATAATACTACTGTTTACTTGATTAACACTGGATGGTCAGGCGGTCCATATGGTATTGGCGCTAGAATCAAGATAAAATATAGTCGAGCTATGATTACAGCTGCATTAACTGGAGAACTAGATAGAGTTGAATACAGACATGATGAATTATTCAACTTAGATATACCAACAAAGGTAGATGGTGTACCACCAGAAATCTTAGATCCAAAAAATACTTGGAATGACAAAAACTCTTATCAAAAATCTGCAAAGAGTCTAGCTAAAATGTTTAAGAAAAATTTTGAGAAATTCAATGATGTTTCACAAGAAATAGAAAATGCTGGACCTATACTCTGATAGATTTTGCTGTTCTGGTAAACTTTAGACCTATCAATCCTACAATTACGGCAATTACAGCAATTATTCCAATCTGCTTTTCTGGAAGATCAAACCATTCAAAGGGTTTAGAAGAACCTTCCAATACGGAATTTACCTCAATTATTTCAAAAGCATCAAATGATTCTTCACCAACTCTTATCTTAACTTCCACCCAATATTCTCCATTTTCATAAACATGCATTGACGCTATTTTAGAAGGAGTAGCTGATGTTGTTTCTGTACTTCCATCTTTGCTATTTGTAACAGAAATTTTTGCAAAAGTCCAAGGTTCTGGATGATAAATTTCAAAGTTTAATTTTCCATTTTCTTGTGATACTGAAACCGATCCTTCTGTAAAATGAAGTAAAAGTGGAATTACATATCTATCATCATTTTGTTTTATCTTAATTTTACCTTCATAATCTCCAAATTCTTCTCCTAACATTCTCACCTTGACTTGTAAATTGTTGCCCTCAAGAACATTTGAAAATTGTATAATATCTGGTCCTTCAAAGGTAATCGCAATATTCTCTAAGGACCCTTTCAAGGACTTTAATTCCAATACTTGCTCCCCAATAGGGTCATCTGAAGAAATGTTTAGAATAAAATTGGGAGGTTGAATCACTAATGAGGCATTAAATGCCCTGGCAATATTTAATCTCCCTGCTCCTGCAGCATTAAGAGAAAATTCTTTTCCATAAGCGTCTGACACAGGCTCAACCGTAGTCAACAACAAGGATCTGATATCATGATGATGAATGCCTGGATTCTTTTGAATCAGTAAAGCCGCAGCTCCACTAACGTGAGGTGCAGCATAACTAGTCCCACTTGTAAAATTATAGGATGCGTTATTTTGAGTTGTATTGATGTATGCTCCTGGAGCAACTAGATCAGGTTTTATGTAAAAAGGAGAAACAGGTCCTCTTGAACTAAAATAAACGACAAAATCTGGATTCAAAAAAAGATGAAGGCTAGCAAAATTCTCCTCTTGAATAATTTCCTTAATTTCCAAGCCTTCCTCTCTATCTATTGAAACTACCGGAATTCTTGGCTGGTATCCAGGTTCAACAAATTTATGTGTTAATTCCCCCAGAAAAATTCCAGGTTCATTATTGTATACTATCAATGCCTTTGCACCGGCATTTGCAGCGTTTTCTTCTTTGATAGAAAAATAAAGCAACTCTCCTTCAACATCACTTCCTCGTTCTACTAAGAGAATTGAATCTTTTACATTAACCCCTGTAAGATCTTTTTCTTTTCCATACACTCCAAAGATTATTTGACCCTCAATAGATTCATCCAGATTGAAGGAACCAACCATGGGAATAACTGTATATGGTTTTTCATTGACCTCTAAAGTTGCAACTAAACTTGAAGTTAAGTTATTGTATGTTGCACCAACAGTAACCGATCCAAAATTTCTCCCTGGACTTCCTATAGTCCCAAGTTCAGGACCATCATTTCCCGCTGCTGTTACTACAAAGATTCCTTTTTCTAACGCTTTGGTTACGGCACTATCAATTTGAGTATTTGTTTTGTTTACACCAAGACTAATGTTTATGATGTCTACCTTATCTTCAATAGCTTTTTCAATTGCTTTGATGATTAAATCAGAGGACACTTCATTACCATCTTCAGAAACCTTGTAAGCTAAAATTTTGGCTTTTGGAGCAATTCCCTTTAGTTGACCATCTGCTGCAAGAACTCCTGCGACTTGGGTTCCATGACCATTATTGTCCATAGGTAATTCACCTTCTCGAATGAAATTGTATCCTCCAACAACTTTACCTTCTGGACCCCATCCCATAAGATCTGGATGGTTGAAATCCACTCCCGTATCTATTACTGCAATCTTTACTCCCTCTCCATCTATCCCTTGTAGTCTAGGAATGTCTGCTCCTACAAAAGGTACACTTTTGTCAAGATACAACTCCCATTCCTCTTCTATATCAAATAATTCCCAAAGAATAGTAGAAGACGAAATAAGGACTATTAGAGAAAAAACTACTTTGAATTTCACAAATTTTCTAGTATTTTTTAGCAGGTAAAAACCAATTGCCTTGTAAAGCAATAAATGGAATAACTAATTCTTGTGGTGCATGGGAAAATACACACTTCCTGAAATGCCATATGCTTATGATGCATTAGAACCTCATATTGATGCCAAAACAATGGAGATTCATCACACAAAACATCATCAAGCATACACCGATAAACTAAATGCAGCTCTAGAAGGTTGTCCTCAAGAGATTCAAGATAAAGATATTTTAGATATTTTATCTGATCTTAATCAGGTACCTACGGCTAAAA
>JADFOW010000039.1 GCA_022562615.1 Nitrososphaerota archaeon | reverse complement strand
AGGGGTGGGTATTAAACAGAATCATGTATGCCGGAGGCGGGTTTCGAACCCGCGACCTCCAGATTATGAGTATTGCCTTCTTTGGAAGACCTGTTAGATTTTACCAAGCGAACTGGCACTCTAACCAGGCTGAGCTACCCCGGCATAGTTTATGCCTGATAATTTGGGAAATTAAATGATTCTGTTCCTAAAACTGAGATTTGAATGATGGTCCTACTGTTGAGATATTTTTTTCCAATCTAGTTTTTCGTTTTGCACCCAAAGAAATTTTTTCTGCAAAGCTGAAGTGTAGAGTTTTTCCCATTCAGCACCTACCTCATCAGTCCAAGCTTTGAACATTCGAGGATCAATGTAATTTCTTAGAGATGTTCCAAGATTATAGTCTCTGGTGCTCTCTGATAAATTAATTTGTAATTTTAATTTCTCTTGTTTTTCTTTGTGCTTTAGCTTTTGTTTTTTAATTTGCTCATTTAGTGTCTTAGTTCTCTTTTCTTTGGCCTTTTTTTGAGCATCAGTTTTAGTCTCCTTGACTTTTACTTTCTCTAAGGTCTCTTCGGTCTTTTTCCATGGTTTATCTTTTTCAATGTTTTTGAGAGTATCTCTTTTCTTTTGTAATGATTCCTCAAAGGTTTTAGGAATTGTTCTTTTGTGGTTACACATGATGGCTGCCTCCAAATTGGCAAGCTTTGCATGATAGAGTTTTTCATTTGGGGTTTTTCCTTTAAGGTTATCATGTTCCTTGAGATAACTCTTAACTACGTTTGTGGCAAGGTATGTTCTGAAAACCTTGGCAGTCAATCCCTTGACTATGCTAGAATAATATGCATTAACATGTCGTGAAGTAATACCATCAAAGATCTCATCCTTTGGTTTTTTGTTTTGAATTATTTTCTTTAAATTTTCATGAAATTGCTTGTCATGACCTTCTGCAGGAACAGTTTCTTGCCATCGTACACAATCTTTGCCTAGAAAGTCAAACTCTATGGCATCAGGTGTAATGTTGATATGCTCTTTTCTGAGAGTAGTGGCACCTACCGTATCTGCCTCGTCTGGATCTTTCTCGTCACCCACCCTCATCGAAGTTCTATAAATCAAATAACATGCAGTTGCAATCTTGCTAATTTTGGCATCCTTGTTTTTCATGTCTTTTACAATTCTGTCCTTTATCTTTTCAATATCCTTTGAGAGGCTTACGGCTTTTTCGTATTTCGCTTTGTCTCGGTCTTGTTTTATTACTGCAGAATCTGAAAGCCAGACATACTTTCTTTTTTGAGTAAGGTAATCTGTCCATCTTGCCAACCACATCGATTCTCTATCATGAACAATTTTCCCCCAATCCCCTTCTGGTACTTTGGCCTCTTTGCCAAGATTTAGTGTCACATCCTTTGCAGTAACTCGCGGTTTCCATTTACCTCGAATTGGATGCTCGCCTCTGCCGATGAATATTCCTGGGGGTTCTGCCATATAGTTTGCAACTTCAACTTCGTTTCCATCAATTATCGCCTTGCCAAATTTTTCTTTGAGCTGCTCTCGTAGCTCTTTTCGTTTGACAGCAAGAGCTTTCTTTTCTTCTTTGGTCATCATCTCCTTGAGGTCTTTTTCCTTGTCAACTAGCTTGTATGCATTTGAGAAATCAAGGTCTTCATATGAGATTTTTTGGAATTTTGAAGGAAGGGTTTTCGCAAAATCTGCAGTAAAGTTTTTCTGAAAAACCTTGTCTTGAGCATAAGGTGTATCTTTTTTCTTTGCCCACTGGTAAACCATCTCTTCTTGATTTAGGTCAAGTGGTACGTTTTCACCCTTGATCTTTAGCTTGATTCCCTGAGACTCAAAGAGAGGTGGAAACAAGATTCCATTGTGCTGTAGGGTTTTCCATTTCATCTATCTTCACTCTTAAAATTGCGGACTTTGACAAAAATGAGATTCTATGTGTATATCAATTTAACGAAGGCTTGGTATCAGCTGGGAAACAGTTCTTTTGCCATGTATTTCTCAAATTCAAGGTCAGATTTTGAACTTTTTGCCTCCATAAACATCGCCGCATCAGTTCCTGCAATGTATCGAGGTAAAATCTCATCATCATGTATTGCCTTGATTACCACATCAGCTACCTGAGATGGTGGAGTTCCCATCTCTACCATCATTTTAAAACCTGCTAGAATTTTGTCAGTTAACTGCTTGTATTTGGGGTCTGTCTTTGAATCTGGAATTTTCATTGACTTTAAAAAGTTGGTTTTGATAACCCCTGGCTCTATCATGGTGATCTTGACTCCAAACATTCCAAGCTCATATCGCAGACACTCACTCAACCCCTCTAGTGCAAATTTTGTACTGACATAAGCTGGGGATCCTGGAAGACCCATTCTACCAACAACAGAGCTAATGTTTACAATAATTCCTGAACCCTGCTTTCTCATTATTGGGGCAACTTCTTGAATAATTCTTACGATACTGAAAAAATTAGTCTCAAATTGTTTTCTAAACTCATCAACTGAGACATCCTCAGTACATCCAAACTGACCGTATCCTGCATTGTTTACTAGCACATCAATTCTACTTGAATCAGAAATTACTTTTTTTATTGCAGCTACGATGGAATCTTCTTTGTCAACATCAAGCTCTATCACACTAATTGAAAGATTCTCTTTTTCAGCAGTCTTTTTTATTCCTTCGGCTTTAGTTGTATCTCTCATACTTGCAAATGTATGATATCCATCCCTCGCAAGTGCAAGGGAGGTTTCATATCCAATTCCTGATGAACTTCCAGTAACAAGAGCTACCTTTTCCATGTGGTTTGTAGAAATTTGTTATATTTATCCCATTTTGATTTTATACCAGCGGTCTGTCGCCTTCTGTTGGATCTACTAGTTCTGTCTTCTCCCCTGAGTTTATTCTCTGAAGAATTTCTAAGGATGAATGTTTGTGTAAAAATTCATTATTGTTTCCACATCTGTACGAAAAAGTACATCGGGGACAACCAGACTCGTTTTGACATGGACACTCTTTTATGATAAACATGCTTCTCTCTAGGGCTTTTTCAAATCTGTCATAGAGTGCCCTGCTGGCACCATTACCTCCAATAGCACCGTCATAGATGAAGATCAAGCCCGAAGTACCGAGGGAAATCCCTCCAAGGTCTTGAGATACACCACCTGTAATCATGTTGCTTCCTTCAATTACAACATGCTCTGTTGCGTGGTATCCGCTTGCCTCAGTATAGTCTTGGTCTTCTGCATTTTGAATCTCTTTTAGGGGTCTAGGTGCGTGAAAAACAATTCCCTTTGTGATAAAGTCATACTCTAATGGTTCATCAAGTAAGACTCTTTCACCTTGGGTAACGTCTTGACCCAACTCGATATTCACATATCCATAGACTTGTTTTTTGATGTGCAGCTTGCAAAATGAGACCTCTATACCGAATACCTTTCTTTTCTCATATACCGCCTCAATTGTGGGCCACTCTTCTGTTAATGCCTTGGTATAGTATGGATAGTCTTTTGGAATTCGTTCAAGCTTTGCGTAATTTTTTTCAGGATACCAAAACTCCTTTACTCGATATCTGATTCCTGCAAGAAAATAGATGGCGTCCTTGTGAAGTTCTTCTAGTGCAATGGGGAGAATTCTGTCTCCAACTTTCCTTTCATTCAAGAAAATATCGATTGATTTGCCAATTCCTCTGATACTGTATTCATTTAACATTGAACCGATTTTGTCAAAGTTCGGAATAATTCGATTGTGATATAGTACTAGATTTCCTTCACCTAAATGATAATTGATCACATCTTTGTGTTCTTTTAATTCATGCTTTGAAATTGGTTTGTCGCAGGCCATTGAAAGTACTTGAAACTCCTCAACAAATGGATTCTTTGGGTCTATGTAGATTCTCTCTACATCTTCAAAATAGTCATCTGGATGATTTTTGTAGTATTGAGATATTGGATCGTTACCAAGTGCCAAAAATGCATATCCACGCTGTCCCTTTCTGGCAGCTCTTCCAATTCTCTGAATAAGTCGATTTACAGGAATGGTAGATGAGATTACTCCATCAACATTTCCCACATCAATTCCCAACTCTAGAGTAGGCGTGCATGATATTGCCTGAAGAGAACCACCTTTGAACTCTTTTTCAACTGACCTGCGGTAATTTGCCATCAGCCCAGCCCTGTGAACTTTGATGTTTACCCTTTGCTTTTTTGCTTGTATTGCTAAGAGTTCTGAATTCAAATGAGAGTTGTTGAATACCATTGTTTTGTGATTCTTTTCAGTTAACCTTTTTGTCAAATCTACCATTAATGCCCGTTGGGTCCTTAATGATGGAAAAAGCATTACAAAGTCTGTCTGGCCTTTTTTCCCAGAACCATGGATAACCTTCATCTTTACATCAAACAACTTTTCACAGAACTCTTTTGCATCCGCTAAAGTTGCAGACGCTGCAACAAACTGAATCTTGTTTGAGCAAATTCTCTTTAAGCGTTTTATGATATAGTGGACATTAGAGCCAAAAATCCCAGAGTAAACATGGGCTTCGTCTACTACTAAAATTTTTAAAGTTGTTAGAATCGAGGCAAATTTTGTTTGGTGCCACAAATGGTAGTGAATTACATCAAAATTTGTAATTAGAATGTGTGGAGGATTTTCTAAAATTTCTCTGCGTTCTGTTTGCTTTGTATCCCCATCAAAGACCCTGACATTAATCCCAATCTTATCTGTAAAATTCTGGATCTTGGGGTACTGGTCCCTTGCTAATGCCTTTGTGGGATAAACAAAAACTGCAAAAACACTTCTGGCCACGGCAGAATTTTTTATTTTTTGAATAACTGGAATCAGAAAGGCCTCTGTCTTCCCCGACGCAGTTGGAGCTTCAATTATCACATTTTCCCCAAAGACAATTTCCTTTATTGCCTCTTCTTGAAATTTGTAAAACTGGTTGATCTGGATTTCTTTAAGGTACTTTGTAACTTCACCTTCTAGACCCATCTCGTCAACTTTGCAGCCCATTTTAGGCTCGGGATTTTTTAAAATCTTGTACTCTGAGATATAATCTTTTTTTGAGTACAGAATCGCCTCCGTAATAACGTCAGGCTTGTTTTTTCCTATCATTTTCTTTATTTCATTTTCATCCCTTACGATTCCTTCATCTTTTAGATTCTCAGAGATCCCATTCTCTGATACAAGACCATCGTCAAATCTTGATAAAAATTCCAAAAATACTTCGTCATAATTTTTTGAAAACTCCAGCAGATCCTCTATCCCACAACTAATGCAAGACACATGCATCTTTTTGTTGAATGTCTTTTGAATCTCTATTTTTGCTTTACATTTAGGGCAAGAAAATTTCAACTAATCTCTAATCTGTTGAAATTTATTCAAGATTTATTGTTTGATTGTTTTGAAATCCAAGTTTTCACGACATTATTAAGCTAGAGAATAATTTTGAATTCTAAATTTGAAGAAGATCGAAATTAACAAAATCTATAATCTAAATTGTATTGAGGGAATGAAATTTCTTCCCAAAAATAAAATTGATCTGGTGATAACTGATCCTCCATTTGCCATAAACTTCAAGTCAAAAAAGGCAAATTACAATCGCCTCTCATCTAGAGTTATTTCTGGATATAATGAAATCAAGCCTGAGGATTACTATGATTTTACATATTTTTGGATGAAGGAAGTTTACCGAGTCCTCAAAGAATCTGGAAGTATGTATGTTTTTTCAGGATGGAATAACCTAAAAGATATTCTTCAGGCAATTGACGATGTTGGATTTACCACAATTAATCACATTATCTGGAAATACCAATTTGGGGTTGTAACGAAAAAAAAGTTTGTAACCTCTCACTATCATTGTCTCTATGTTTGCAAGAACGATAAGGAAAGAAAATTCTTTCCATTTTCTAGATTCAAAAAAGAAGACCGAACCAAGGAGGGAAGGAGTTTACATTACAAGGATAAGGAAGATGTATGGGATATCAAAAGAGAATACTGGACCGGCGATGAAAAAACACCCACAAAACTTCCTTTTGAATTAATTGAAAAACTATTACAGTATTCTAGTGTGAAAAAAGATATTGTTTTGGATCCATTTTTGGGTTCTGGACAAGTTGCGGTGGTAAGCAAATCTTTGGGAAGAAGATTTTTGGGATTTGAGATTGTTCCAGACTATTACAAATTTGCAAAAAAAAGATTAGACAAAAATCTCTACAGAATAAAAAAATTGAATTAACTTAACTTGGTTTTTGATTTTCAGGATCGTCTATTCTTTTTTGACCCATTTTGTCTGCAACCAATTTTTTCAGTTCCTCATCTGTTTTTCCCTCAGGTTTTATGCCAAAGGATTTTACAATAATTTCATTCTTTTGTCGTTCATTTTCCACTGGGCCTGAAATATCCACAGTGTCGGTCGTAACTTCTTTCATTTGATTTTGCACATCAGTTTTTACCTTTTTGTATTCGTTGACTACTTTACCGAGCTTTCTTGCAGCGCCTGGCAGTTGTCCTGATCCCAAAAATAAGACTATCGCAACAAAAATTATGATTATCCACTCGCTTCCAAGAATATTCAGAGGATGCTCAATCATGGTATCAAATGGCTTTATTTGAAATTAAACGTAATGCTTTTTCAAATTCTCAATTGAGCCTCTTTTTACAAAATGCAAAACTCAATTCCCTTGAATTCTCTTGGGTTCCAGCTTTTTTCTTGAGATTATTGCAAATATTGTCACTCCTATTCCTATTATGAAAAACACCAGGTATGGTGCTTGGGCGCCAAAGGATTGCGTAATAGGTCCACCTATTGCTGGGCCAATTGCCCATCCTATTCCAAAAATTGTTTCATAGGCTCCAATTATTTTACCAGATATTTCCTTTCTTGTTTTGCTCAAAACAATCTCAAGGGTTAGGGGGAAGAATATGCTAAAGCCAAATCCCATAAACAACAGAGCAGCTCCGTAAACATAGATAGAGTCTGAAACCACGGATAGCGCTAGACCTAGTGATACGGCAAGTGTAGCTGCAATCAGAGTTTGGCTTGTTCTCTGTGAGAATTTGTGTGCCAAAGCAAGTGATACGACTCGCGATACGCCAAATGCAAAGTACAAAAGCAAGATGTCAGTGTCTGACATTCCCTTGTCATTTAAGAAAGCCGGATAAATTGAGAGAATAAGCCCAAACGAGGAGGTGCAGAAGATTAAAAGAATTATGACTTCGGGAAATTTCTTCATCTCTTTAAGTGACGAGAATGAAAACCTCTCGTGATGATCCTTTTTGCTTTTCCTTGAAATCAAAAGTGCAGAAACTATTGCAGTTGCAAGGATAAAGGCCGTTAACTGAAATATAATTCTGTATGTAATGTCAAGCTCTTCAAGAAATACAGTTCCAAGAAGGGGCCCTATCATAAATCCCAAAACAAAGAACATTGTAAACCACGAGATATTTCTGACCCTGTTTTTTTCTGTGCTTTCCTTTGAAATGATGGATTCACACGGAGGCCAAAAAAAAGCATGAGCCACACCTGTCATTATTCTGAAGCCCATAATTTCCGGAATTGATTGTGCAATCGAAAGAAGATAGATTGACGCAGAATTGATTGATGCACCTATGGCCAGAAGGTATCCGTTATTGAACTTGTCAAGGAGAATCCCTACAAAAATTGGGATGAACATGTATGGAACAAAGTTTGCAAGCCCAATAAAACCAAGTTCAGAGTAGGATGCGCCAATTACATTTTTTGCAAAGAGAGGAAGAAGGGGACCGTGAAGGCCATAGGAGATTCCTATGATTAGTGCTGTGATGTTTACAAGAATTAGAACTCTATTCATTTGTATGCTGCAACCATTATCGCTCCACCCATAAGATCTTTCTCAAACTCCACTCTCGAGAATTTGTCCAAGAGCAGCTCTTCGAGCTTTTTGTTTTGGGGCCATCTTTTGTAGGTTCCATAAAGAGTTGCAAATTTCAGCCCCAGCCTCCCTGCGGCAATTAAAGCCAACATAGGAAGAATCACTCTGAGGTAAAATGATACGCCAAATCTAATAAATGCCTTATCAGGTTTTCCCAAATCTACAATGACAAATCTTCCATCTTTTTTCAAAACCCTGTGAATCTCTGAAATTGCGATTCTTAGGTTAATTGCATCCCTTAATGAATATCCACACAGTACCGCATCAAACTCTTCATCTCTGAAAGGCATGTGCTCAAAAACACCATTTGCCATTTCTGGAGTTTTCTCAAAATACGTTCCGGTATTTTTTAACATTGGAACTAGTGGATCTAAAAGCGTTATGGAAATATCTTCATTGCACTGACTTGATGCTGTCTTTGACATGTTTCCAAAGCCAGAACCTGCATCAAGGATTTTGTTTCCTGGGAACACCCGCCCCTTTATTCCGCGGTTTCTATGCTCTACGTCTTTGCCAAGAGAGATGTAAGAATTTACCTTGTCATAAACTGGAATGATTTCACGAAGTACATCAAGTACTTCGCCCCAATAACTTCCTAAACCCATCTGCTTGTCACCTCTGTAAACTAGTATGAATGATTTTCAAGTCTAAATAACTGTAGGTTATTCTGCTGGAAACTTTGAAACATTTTGAGAATAATTTTTTATATCTGATTCAGAAATTTTTTCAAATTCCTTGTTCTTTGATGTTACCTTTGCCATCTTTATGTGATCTACTCCATCTTTTTGCTCTGCCTTTATGTTGATTGCAGCGATTGCAAGTGTTGCGGCATCCTCCAGACCCATATCAAAATCATAATTTTTCTCTAAAAAAGAGTTTACCTCATCAGAACCTGCACCGATTGCAACTGCTGCGTATTGGATAAAAGTTCCGCTAGGATCAGTCAGGTATACTGACTCTCCTTTCATGTCAACTCCTGCAATAATCAAAGCCACTCCATTTGGACGAACTCCGGAATATTGGGTAAATTGGTGAGATTGGTCTGCAAGGTGTTTTGCGACAGTTTCTACTTCAACTGCCTCATCGTAGGTCAACTTGGTTCCTTGGGAGAACAATCTTGCATTCTCCACTTGGACTCTAGCATCTGGAATGTATCCTGCGGCTGCTACTCCAATGTGAAAATCTATCTGGAAGATCTTTTGGGTTATATTGGCTGTTTGAAGTGCTCTTGGTTTTTCTTCAACTGCCATGATGACTCCTTCTTTGGTTTTAATTCCAAGTGCAAGGGTTCCACGCTTTACTGTCTCCATTGCATACTCTACTTGATATATTCTACCGTCCGGTGAGTACATAGTAGGGGTCATATCGTAACCACGTGATGACATCATAATACGACGTGTTTCTTCCAAGTCAATTTAAGGGTAATTATCTGAATCTAATCAGTCACAGATATGGAATAGATTTGGAAATATGGTTTTAAGCAAAAATTGGCACATATCACACAAGGTAAATGACTTGAGCACAGAACAACTCTTAGAATTTAAGGAAATTATTCGATCAAGATCTTACTCTGAGCAAAGAAAACCAGATAGAGAAACCCGCAAGCTTTTGTTTTATCTTTTTACAAGCACCAGAGGGGGATTTACAAGATTGCGAATAATTATGCTTTTACTTGAAAAGCCATTTAATACACATCAGCTATCAAAAGAACTCCATCTTGATTACAAGGCAATTCAGCACCACATGAAAGTACTTGAGAAAAATAACATGGTCTCAAAGTTTGGAGAAAAGTACGGTGCACTATACCGCCTCTCAAACTTACTGGAGACTAACATAACGGCACTTGATGAGGCAATAGACAAGCTAGATAGAAAGATGAATCACAAGAAAGTCTATCTATAATTAAAACAATTGTTTTTTAGAAGCTTTAGACCACAAATAACATGGGTAATTCCAAAATGACTCAATGTGATGTATGCGATTCTGAGGTTCTCGAATCTGATTGGGAAACTCATATTGATACTTCTCAACACAAAGAAAAGGCGTTAACCCAAATCATGGAAGATAGAATTGGAAAAGATCGATTAGCAGAAACCCGAGACGAAACTACTGAATTCCTTGAAGAATTAGAGCAGGATTTTGTTGACAAAAAACCATAGTTCTGTTGTATTCTTTTTTACATTGAAAATGAACTTTAGGCTATAATTATCCTATCACAAGAATTATTGAATTAAAATTAATTAATCGAATATCTGTTCTTCTAAGAGCTCATCATACTCTTCTGTCATACGCATAGAAAGAATTATGCTAGGAATTGTAGGCTCGCCTTTGGGCTTGATTGCTTCTAATCCCAATCCCTCGTTTCCAGATTCTACGCTCATCATCACTTGGATTTCATCTCCTCTGGTTAAAGGAATCATTGTTTGATTGATAATTACATCCTTTGAAGTTACTTGGTTAAGATTTGCTCTAATGTTAGAGTTTGGAACATCTTTGCCATTTTTTCTCATCCAAACATCGACATAACGTGAAATATTTCCTTTCTTTCTTCCGATTTGCGGAGCTGCTATGATAAAGTAAAGTCCTGACTGTTTGATTCTGATTATGGAATTATCTTTACTTGTGAAATGCTCGATGCCAGTTATCGAATCGTTTACGTTAAAGGCAATTGGTAATGGTACTTTTGCCTTCCTTGGTCTTTGATCATGGTTACAAGACATTTGAGCAAAAGCCTTTATCATAACTTTTAGAAATTTTGTATGATTTATAAGCTATTCGTAAATGATTGAAAAAATATTTAATATATTCATAAACGAATATTTTTTAGATCGCAGAAACATACTTAAATAAACTATATCAAGAAAAAAACGATCATCTTGGCAAAGATTCACGCAGATCCTTTTGCAAACGCGACAAAACAGCTTAATGATGCATGTGATATTCTGGGAATTAAAGATAAAGGACTTAGAGAATATCTTGCAATGCCAAACAAAATGATGAGAGTTAAAATTCCAGTAAGAATGGATAACGGACAGATTCGCATCTTTACAGGATTTAGATGCCAGCACAACAATGACCGCGGACCATACAAGGGAGGAATTAGATACTTTGATCCTGAGGGCGGTGTTGAATATATGGAAAGAGAAGTCATGGCACTTTCTGCATGGATGACTTGGAAAACTTCTCTCGCTGGTGTTCCACTTGGAGGAGCGAAAGGTGCAATTTACTTTAATCCTAAAAAAGAAAAATTTAGCAGAATTGAAATGTCTCGTATAACAAGAAGATTTACTTTTATGATTTCAGAAATCATAGGTCCTCAGAAGGATATACCAGCTCCCGATGTATACACCACAGGTAAGGAGATGACCCAAATCATGGATACCTGGGGCAAACTTCACGGTGTTACACAACAACCAGCCGTGGTTACAGGAAAACCAATTCCAATGGGTGGCTCTCTTGCAAGAAATGTTGCAACCGGTTTAGGAACTGCATATTGTGTAAGAGAAGCGGCACAATACATTGGTTTACCATTAAAAGGGGCCAAAGTTATTTTGCAGGGATTTGGAAATGCTTCAACATTTTCAGGTGAATACTTGGAGAAGATGGGCTGTATTATAATCGGAGCGTCTGATTCAAAAGGTGACATTATTAAAACTAGTGGAATGAAAATGAAAGACCTAGAAAAGTGGAAGCGTAAAAAGGGAACAGTAGTAGGATTTCCTGGCAGCACCAAAGTAACTACAGAAAAGTTGCTTACAACAAAATGTGATATCTTAATTCCAGCTGCTTTGGAAAATCAAATAGATGCAAATATTGCAAAAAAAATTCAATGCAAAATTATTGGTGAAGCCGCAAACGGACCAACACTACCAGAGGCAGATCCAATTTTATTCAAAAAGAAAATAATTGTAATTCCTGATATTTTAGCCAACTCTGGTGGTGTAACAATATCGTACTATGAATGGGTTCAAAACAACCTCGGCCAGTATTGGGGATTTGTCCATGTTGCAAAACTAATGGAAGATCACATCGTTCGAGGATATCATGATGCCGCCGCACTTGCCACGAAAAAGAAGATTGACATGAGAAGAGCCTGCATGGCTATTGCTGTAAAGCGTGTAGTTGAAGCATTTGAGCTACGTGGAATCTGGCCTTAGACAATATAGGATTCATAACATACCAACTGTTCAATAAATCTGATTTTCCCTTTTGTTATTGA
>JADFOW010000104.1 GCA_022562615.1 Nitrososphaerota archaeon | reverse complement strand
ACAAAACATCCACGCATACACCGAAAATGTAAATGATTTTGTTGATTTGAATAAAAACATTATCCAGTCATGGACAAACCCAATCACACAAAAAAACTAGTGTGATTGATTTTTCTTTTTTTAAATTTAATTTTATTAAAATTCTTTGTTTATAAAATCCTGAAAAAACCCATTAACACGTAATGAAGTCAAAATTTTAATTCTTTGTAGTTATGCTTGTCGTGTTATTTGTACCAATTTTTAATTAATCATGGTGAAAAAAATTTACACGAAGATCCATAATAACTTAATATAATACCTTATGAGGGCTTCATGTAGAAATGGAAAAACATGAACAGCTATTAAACATGTTGATGGATTTTAATGAGGATGTTAGATTTGCAGCAGTATGTAACAGGGATGGAGATATTTTATGGAACAGCCAACGAACTAATCTAAGGAATTTCATTCCATTAAACGAAACTAAAAAGACTCTGAAAAGAGCTCTTGGTGCTTGGGACGAGCGATCTAAAATTACAGATAATATTGGACGTGGCATGTATGTTATAGCGGCATATGAAAAAATCAAACGAATTACAATACCTCTGGATGGAGGTAATCTTCTATTCGTTAGTGTGGATAATTCCCCAAAGAAAGCAGGAAAGGGGAAAAGCTATGGTCACTTAGCACAAATGGGCGAGATAATGTCAATTGTAGATTTTATAAATGAAAACAAGTAATTCCAAAAAGAAGGTTTCCGAAATAACAGCAGTTGCTGCTATGATATTACTATTAACGTACCTAGTAGATGCTGCTGTGGGACAGGGTGAAGTTGGGTTTTTGCCTATGAGTGAAAAAGAAAGAGGAATGATTTTTGGTTTGTCAACAATCATACTCTTCTTTGTGGCCTTTGGGGTAGGAATTAGAGAAAAAAGTGCCATTACTACTATTCTTTTAATAGTTGGAGGAGTGTTGACTGGCACATCAGTGTTGGCAGCCTCATTAATGGCAGAAGGTGGACTAGAGTCTATTTCTGGTTCCTTTCTTGGTGTAATTATAGTCGGCTATATCATCATGGGACTTGGAATCATGAGAGCAGTTAAGAAAAAATAAAAGATTTATGATAAAAAATGAGCCTAATTAAAGCTGAAAAAGTTTTGCATTTTGAAAAATTCTGTAAAAAGATTTTAAAGTTTGATTCTGCCATACGGTTCGCTGGAATTATTTCAGATAGGGGAAAATTAGTAGCTGGAGGATTCAGGAATGGAATAACACCATTCATTGAAGAAAGAGACCTCGAGATGGTGTTTATGGAGGTGGCATTAAGGATTAGAATGCGTAATGAATTTAATGAAAAATTAGGTAGAGTAAATTTCACAATATCTGACAGGGAAAGAATAATAGTAATGAGCATGCCTCTTGGAAATTTTGTTCTTTATTTATCAGCAGAAAAAAGTTTTGATCTAAAAACACCTAATAAAATATTGAAATTCTCAAAGGGGAATAAAAACAATTCTATATTCTTGGACATCCTTCCCAAAAAATAATGTCAAATCCCTTTAATGGGATTTACAGAATTAGTTTAACACCCTCAAGATGGGTATGAATCTACCAAGACCCACTTCTTGTTTGATTTAATTTTTGATTCTAAATCTCTGAAGGGGAACTGCTTTTTTGATTCAAATCCCTCATTGTTTTTGAAATAACTGTTGAGAAACTAAAATTTTTAATCGTAATTTTTTTCTTGCTTTAGCATTTCGTGGATTTGATCTAAGAGCACAACCACAACAAGGGCAATGTGTTCCAACGCACATAATGTAAATTTCACAAAATGAACAACGTTTTTGTCCTGATTCATAGGGTCCCCCATCTTTTGAGAGGCGTTTTTTCACTGCATAAGTATAACAAATTCCTTTACATGCCATTTACTAACATTCCTCTCTTTTTTACAGATTTTGTTCCAGGAATTTTTCCTTGCTTTTTGAATTACGTGGAGATAATCTTAATCTGTCATTACAACAAGGACACCGCAGTCCATCCCAATTGATGAAAATACCACATGAATTGCATCGTTTTTGTCCTTTAGCGTACCTTCCTTTCCCTGATGACCCTATTGCGTGATATTTACTACATATCCCATTGCACATGTCAGGCATTAGTTCTCAATCCTCCGCCATGTTTCCAAGTCGCTATCTGTCTTTTTGATACAAATTTTTCCTTTTGTAGATTCAAGCTCTTCGGATACCTCTGCCTTGGTGAATGTGATAATATCTAAATGCTCTAAGATTTCTCGCCCTCTTTTATTATCGAAATTATCCAAGACTTGTCTCCCTTTTAGATTCCTGTTTTTGTTCCCAATGATTGAAGATCGGTTAGAATTTGGAGTGTTTTTTTCTTTGATGAAACTTGATAAACAGTGTAACCTAGTTCGTTTGCAATAGAACTATTTGTTATCCTCGAAAAATTATATCCATCAATTGAATTTACGAGTTGGCACAGTTCGTCACCTATAACTACACCATTAGGTGGGGCAGCGTAGTTTATCTTAGAACATTTGTTGACAGTAGAGCCAAAAATATCATCAACTGATGATGTAGCAATTTTAGCTACTCTTACAGATCCATATGTAGCGCTAATTCTATAATCAATTGAGGGTAACCCTTCTTTGTTCATCATTTTGTTAACAATCTTGTGAGATTCAGACATTTTCAAACAACAATCTAGTGCTTGTCTTAGACTTTGTTCATCTTGAGAATTGGTTTTTGGAAAATAAAATAAGAGTGAATCCCCAATATTTTTTACTACTATGCCATCATATTTGCTAACTATCTCATTCATTAAATTCAAAAAAATACCATAAAATTTGCTTGTTTTCAAATCAGAAAGTTTTTCAGTTATGCTAGTAGAGTTTACAATATCAATAAAACAAACACAATAATTTTCACTGTAATCGGTAAATTGTAAAAGCACATCTTGTTGTCGTTTGATTAATTCTTCTTTTTGCTTGAGTGTAACTAGCGAATATTGGAGTTTCTTTGCCATAGTATCAAAGGCCGATGAGAGTTGACCAATTTCATCACTTGATTTTATTTCAGTTCTTACTCCAAAGTTGCCTCGCGAAATTTCGTTGGCAGCATTTTTGAGTTTGATTAGTGTCCTTGAAATTGATTTTGATAAAAAGAAAGCAATTCCGCCCATTGCCACGGTAATTAT
>JADFOW010000103.1 GCA_022562615.1 Nitrososphaerota archaeon | reverse complement strand
AGAAAATCAAATTATACAAAAGCAAAATTGGTCAGGTAGTTATTACTATAAAAGACAACGAACCTATATTGAGTTTATACGCAAATCCCGGAAAAAGTAACAATTAAACATTCTATCACTATAGAATCATAATATAGAATTACTTTGCACTTTAAATTATGTTAGGGGGTCCTAACTGGTTACATGCAACAAAAATCAATTTTGATTCTTACATTAGCAGTAATAGTGACTTTAGCTGCAATTCCAATTACAATCAATGCAGAATCTGAAATTGTCCCAAGTTGGATAAAAAGCACTGCGGGCTTTTGGGCAGATGATAAAATTTCAGATGTAGAGTTTATGAATGCAATAGAATACCTGATTACGCAAGGCACAATTCAAGTTCATAGTTTCCCAGTTGTTCCAGATGTTGACACAATCACAATTGGTTTTATTCCAACTGAAAAAGCAGACGAATTAACTCCAAAAGCTGAAGAGCTGAAAGAGTTTCTACAACAAAAATTGGGAATCAATGTAGAAATTGTGGTCCCTACAAACTATGAAATTATCATAGAAGGATTGCGATTTGGCCACATTGATGCGGCATTTATGGATACAGGACCTGGATGGATTGCACATCAACGTTCTGGTGCAGAAGTAGTTGCAGCTGAAGTAGTTGCAGGTAAAGTAAATTATCAAGCCACAGTTTGGGCAAAAGCAGATAATGATTCTGTTAATTCTCTAGCAGAAACCATTGGAAAACGAGTAGCATTTACTAGCATTACTGGATCTTCAGGTTTCATTAAGCCAATGGGTACTTTGGTGGCAAATGGATATATACAAATTCAAGGAAATGATTTGGTAGCACTACAAGCAGCATTAAGCGAAACTTTTGAAGAATATACCTTTGCAGGTGGTTACAAGGCAGCACTTGAACTTCTGTTAAATGATAATGTGGACGTAGCATTTGGTTCAGATATTGCACCACAAAAATATCTAACAATTGAACAACAAAATCAGCTTAGAATTGTTGAACAAATTGGTCCTGTACCTTCACATGTATTAGTAGTTAGTTCCGACATGTCAGATTTAACAAAAAAACTTTTTGTTGATGCAATGCTTGAATTAAATAAAGATGAAAATAATCACATTCTCAAGAATGTATATGGCGCAGAAGCATTACTTCCAACTACAACTACAATGCATATAGGTGAATTTGGAACATACATTGATTCCCTTACAGGGCTTGATCAACAAATCTTAAACAAGTATAACTTTCAAAAATAATGTCATTAAAAAAACTTTTAAAAAAATCAACGCCATCTTCTTCTATTTCTAAACTTTCAACAATTAACACTAAAATTTTGATTCACATGAACGATGTTTGGGCATCCTACGACGGAAAAAATTATTCATTAAAAGAAATCACTTTATCAATTGAAAGAGGTACAAATTATGCTATAGTAGGTCAATCCGGTTCTGGAAAATCAACCTTGCTAAAATTAATCAATGGCATGATGAATCCTAGTAAAGGTCAGATTAAAGTTGATTATCAAACACCTAACATGAACAAAAAACAATTTAGGCGAGAAATGTCAAAAATTGGTTATATTCCGCAAAGCTTAGGCTTGGTAAAAAACATCTCTGTATTGGAGAATGTTTTAATTGGCGCATTACCTCGCATTGGAACACTAAATTCCCTTTTAAAAAATTTTCCAGAACATGAAATAGAAGAAGCAAAAAAAATTATCAAACTTGTAGGTCTTAATGGAAAAGAAAACAGGAAAACATACATGTTGAGTGGAGGAGAAAAAAGAAGAGTTGCAATTGCTAGAGCATTAATGCAAAAACCTATTTTGTTACTTGCAGATGAAATCGTATCTGAATTAGATCAAGTTACTGCAAGAGAAATAATGGATTTGGTAGCAGATGCACAAAAACGACTAAATCTCACCGCAGTAATGGTACATCATGACATGCAGCTTGCATTAGAATACGCAAATCGAGTGGCAGTAATTAAAGAAGGCCAAAAAATTCTAGAAATTGGAATAGATGGTGATAAAATAATAGATTTTCAATCAGGAAACATGCCACAACAAGAAATAATGGAATTATACAATAATGAATCCTAAAAATAACTTGATTATTGGATTAATAATAGCGGGAATCATTGCAATGTCTTATAACATTGATGCAAATCCAGCTGAATTTGTAGAAGGACTCCCTAATTTGGCAATTGTAGTTAAAGAAATGGCTGAAGTAGAACCTGATTTGTTTGCTATTGCTTTTTGGTCAATGCTTGAAACAATTGAAATGGCGTTTATTGGAACTGTTGTTGGAGTAGTAATTGCACTTCCATTAAGTTTGTTGGCAGCTCGAAATCTAAACAGTAAATTAATTTATGTTCCTTTGAGAGGAATTTTGGCTGCAACACGTACATTTCCTTCAATACTATGGGCAATTTTGTTTGTAATTATGGTGGGATTAGGTCCTTTTGCGGGAGTTTTAGCAATTATTATGTATACAATAGGATTTATTGCAAAATTACAATACGAATCTATAGAAGCAGTAGATTCTGAACCAGTAGAAGCAGTTAATTCAATCGGTGTCTCCAAATTGCAATTAATTCGTCACGTTGTAATTCCAGAGTCTGCGCCACATTTGATTAGTCAAGTATTGTATATGTTTGATTATAATGTACGACAAACAAGTATACTGGGATTAGTTGGAGCTGGAGGAATTGGATTTTACATAATTAATTATATCAAATTCTTTGAATATGGAAAAGCTGCGGTCTTTATGATTGTAGTACTAATCACCGTATTAATAATTGATTTTGTCAGTGTAAAAATTAGAGACAAATACATTGTTAAAGAGCAAAAAGGAATGCAAGTAAAAGTTTGACATTTAAATCCCTAAACAAGTCTTTAATTTTCTTATTTTTAATTACATTTTTATTTTTTCCTAATCTTTCTGCATATGCTGGAAATTATAGTTTAGAAATTGATGATGAAGTTTATGATATAGAATATGATTTTAACGGAGATGTTATTGCAATGGCAATTGATAAAGAAACAATTTCTTTGTTAATTGCTACAGAAAATGTAAATGATTCACAATTTCAAATTAAATTACCAAATGATCTTATTCGTGCAGAAAATAATGAATTTGCAGTATTAGTTAATGGCTTTGAAGTCGATTATGAAATAATTGAGATCGCAGATAA
>JADFOW010000102.1 GCA_022562615.1 Nitrososphaerota archaeon | reverse complement strand
TATGACCTATACCAAAGTTGAGGTAGACCCAAAAATCTCAGAGATGATTCCCCAATTGTTGGATATTTACCAAAGATGGCTCAAGCCAATCCAAACACACCATGCTGCATTTACTACCATGGAGGGCATGGCAGAGTTTGCTGTTCAAAATATTCTAAAGGATGATTCAGATTTTCAAAACTATCTTTCCACCTTTATGGGAACTGATTTTTCTGCCTATCAGGTAAGAAAAAGCATGGGAAAAGAGTTTACACAGACAGTTTTTGAAAAATACGGTAAAGAATCTTTTAAGATGATGATTGAGGATTCCCCGTCAACTCTAGAGCTAAAAGAACCACAACGATATCTAAAAAGAGTCAGTCAAAAATAGTATTTTGAGAATGAGTGAAAAATTTGATCCCGTCGTAGCCGAATGGAAATCGTTTGCATCAAGTGAAAATTATAGTTTGGTTGAAAAATGTCTTAAATTATCTCAAATCTTAGAATATCCAGAACTTGATATTTCAAAATATATTGAAAAATTAAATGAGATTGGAAATTCACTAAAATTTTCAATTAAAAAAAATGATAATCCTACTTACAAAATTTCCATATTAAATGAACATTTGTTTGAGAATTGTGGTTTTATAGGAGATAAAGATGATTACTATAACCCAAAAAATAATTTTCTAAATGAGGTAATAGAAAAAAAATCTGGAATTCCAATTACTTTGGCAATAATTTATTCTGAGATTGCAAAGTACATAGGATTGGATTTGAGAATTGTTGGTTTTCCAAGTCACATAGTAGTAAAATATGGAGAGGAGATGATTCTTGATCCATTTAACGGGGGAAAATTGTTAAGCATTGACGATCTAAATGATATTTTGTTTCAAAAGTATGGGGAGGAAGTAAAATTTTCACCAGAATATCTAAATGAGATCATGCCTGAAAAAATTTTAATTCGAATGACTAGGAATTTAAAAAATTCCTATGTACAATCATATGCATATGATATGGCCATGCGTTGTATCAATATGACTCTAGCTTTAGAGCCAATTTCTTCTGAAGAGATTCGTGATAAAGGAATTTTACAAGAAAGATTACTAAATCATGATCAAGCTCTTACCAGTTTGAATCAATATTTAGAAATAAATCCTAATGCGGATGATGTTGATTTTGTATTAGATTTGATTAAAAGTATACGCGAAAAAATTAATCAACGATAGATGAAATATCTTTTCCTTTCTTTATCATATCAATTTCATGTCTAGCAATTTTATTTCTTAATGCTTTTTTTAAAACATCTACTTCATTTCTTAATGTAGCAAGTTCGTCTTCTATTTTTGCTACTCTCTCATAGATTGTTTCTGCATCTGCTGAACTCATATTAATTTAAAGGTAAAAAAAGACCTTAAAAAGATTAGGGTAAATTTGTTGAGGGCTGGGTGAATTTTTTGCTATAAATCAAATTCCTGATTACATGCAGGACACTTTGCTCTTTCTTTTCCTGGTTGGCCTAAAATGAAAATTCTACCAATAGTCTTGCACAATGGACACATTCCTGTAGTGACATTTTTTGGTCCAGTTTTGATGATTTTTTGGGTCTTTCGACGCCCCATTAATTAAACTGATTTTAGGAGTTTATTAAACTTAATTTTTCGAATCGTCCTATAAATGAGGTATTTTTGAAATAAAAAATGAAGTAATGTATAGTAGCCATTTCTTCATACTGACAAATCAATCTATTAGTGGGGGATCCGGACACTGAGAGCCAAAATGATTACTCACCTTGGTTTTGGGCGTGCAGGATTCCCCATTACACTCTTGAAAAATCATATTTAACAAATGCGTACTAATTAGTCCATTTTTGATCTCATGCGGATCGCGTCTTATTCAAAAGTGGTGTAAAACATGTATTTTACAATACCGACAATGATGTTCATAATGGTATAATTGTAGTTTTTCCAATATTTTTTGTTCATGGAAGGATATACCCCTAAATTATTGAGAAAAAGAGAGGCATTTTAGAAGATGGGAGCTGCATCTATTGCAATAATAATTTTCTCAATAGCAGGAATTGGTTTCGGTGCAGGGATGCACCTTGGTCTAATAGATGACTCTGCAACTATGTATAAAATACAAAATCTGTTACCAAAAAATTTAGTTTTGTCTAATGGTCTTCCGTTTTTTAATTTAGCATTCTTGTCTGGTCAATCACAAGGTTTCATTGATCATGCAACAGTTAGCTTTGGACTTGGGAAAGTAGTTGTTGAAGATGAATATGGGGTTCCACTATACTTTGACAATAGGATTACTGAATGTGAGTTTCATAGTGACGAAGACATTGATGAGCCAATATGTATACTCTGCAGGATTCTTGATACACATGATGATTGTGTAGATTTATGGATGGGCTTGGATGAATTTGAACATGGTCTTCTTCTAAATACACAAATTCCTGGTGTCACTGTAACAGCTAAGGCAAATGGAAACTTTCCAGATGAGGTTATGATATTTGTCTCAGATAACAATAATCTCATAGATGATGATCCAGACCTTGAAACAGTAGGAGTAGGAGGAATTTGTACTGATTGTCTAAAACCAAATGGTGAGGGCATGCACATTGCAGTAATTCCTGAATTTATTACCGGCTCAGCAGGAGATGGGATTGTAGATATACCAGATGATAGTGCATGGGGAGGTACTCAAACTTGGGTGTTTGATCAGCCATGGTTCTTAAGATCATTTGATTTTGTAGACTATGATAGAAACTATGATGGAGAAGCGCGAGCTTATACAAATCCTGATTGTACAGGTTTAGTTGCAACAGCTGTAATTAGTGAAATTCCAAATGACCCTGATGGTTCAGTTCAAACAATCACTCTAAATGCAAACAATGTTCGTTGTATGCAAGTTGAATATGAAGATTCTGGAGGAATTACAAATGTTCATCTGGAATGTATAAAAACTCACAATCCTGATGACATCATAGCAACTGGCTTGATAGACTTGCCAGATGGATATGTTGCAAGTACTAGTGTTTCCATTCCTTTGTTTGATGGAGGAGTAGACGTGTTCACTGCTCAGAGTATATCTGTAGAAATTGGAAAATCACTCATAGACTTTGATGGACTAGCTCATGGAGATAACCATGCAACAATCTCAGGATACCTATTGAGTAACTTTGGGATTAATTTAGAGATTGATGGATTCAATGGAATTAATGAAGCAATTATTTATGATTCAAACTTTTTGGGCCTTGGAGACACAGGATTTGATGCTGATCTTGAACATCCACTAGTACCAGATG
>JADFOW010000038.1 GCA_022562615.1 Nitrososphaerota archaeon | reverse complement strand
AACACCTAGATCCTAGTATTTTACAAGGAGTTATTAATTCTAGGGGATTTGGTAAAGTTAGTTATACATGTTCAGGCTCAAATTTAATTTGATTTATCCTGATTTGTTTGGCCACATTGAAGTCCAAGTTTCAGCAAATTTTTTCATCATCTCACCATACGCCTCCATTTGTTCCATTCCAGGACCTACAAGATTTTTTTGCCAGTCTTCGGCAAATTTTTTAAATGAATCTGCGCCTGTATCATTCACAGCTTTTTGCCAAGCATCACTAAATTCTTTGAAAGATTTCATTCCTGCATCGCTCAAGGCTTTTTGCCAGTTTTCTCCAAATAATTTCATAGTATCAAGACTAGATTCTTTGGTAGCTTTTTCCCATACCTCATTAAATTTTGCCTGCATGTCATTATTTGCATTTTGAACTTTTTCAAAAATGGTTTTCCAATTTTCAAGAGATTTTGTATATTCTTGCCAAAGTAAATCCCATTCATTTGACTTTTCTTCTTTAGACATAATTAACTAGAAAATATCCACACTCTTAAATTGATCCATAAAATTTAGTTTAATTTTTTTGCTAACATCTGTTTTTGGTTTAATTTAATTTAATTAGTTTAGGTATGACTTTTACTATTTGAAATAATTCTCTAGTTTAATTTTATCAATTTTTGGAATTTTAGCTACCTCAAATCCCTCAAGTCGCTTTGAAAAAGGTTTCGTTGCATCAATACCCATTTTAGCTGTCTGTAATTTCTTTTGGTCACTTGATGGATCAAGGCTAGAGCCACGTACTTTGGTTAGTATAATCAGATCCTTGTCAGCTTGAAACCGTGTAGCCATAGCATATTCAACGGCTTCAGCATTATTGGGATCTATATCTTCATCTACCACTGTTACCTGTTTTAGGGAACGATGTAATTCGAATATTTTTTTGATTATTTTTTTTGGATCTAATTTATTCTTCTTTTTTATCTGCACTACTACATGTAACCAATTGCATCCACCATTAGTTATAGAAACTTGTTTTGTTTGAGGATATGCTTTTTTCAGTTCTCCATTGAGTTTGGATTCCATAGGCATTCCCATTAATAATCGATGTTCAGAGAAACCAGACAAAACATCATGAAAGATCGGATTATTTCTAAAATAAAGATGTTCTAATTCAAAAATGGGTTGTTCTCGCTTTTGATCGTAGGTTTGAAGCATTTCTACCATCCATTCTTGATGTGTTTTATCTTGGAGGACTTTTCCTTCTATAACAATTTCAGTTCCTGAGGGAACTTTTAAACCAGTAAAGGGGAGTTTGGATAGAGTCAGTTTTCCTTCCAAGAGAGAATTTGCAATATTAATTTCATCTTTTCCCCATTCAGCCTGATACGCACTTGCAATTGATACTGCTGGATGTACGCCTATAGTTATTGCAATTTTAAGATCTTCTCCATGTTCTTTTGCATCAATGAAACATCGATGTAGATGTCTTCCCTCAACCATCCTGATGGAAAAGTGGATGTCATCAATGGGCATCATTCGATGAAATGAAGAATTTTGTTTTCCTGTTTCGGAATTCTGTACATATACAATTGAGGATGTAATGAACGGACCTGATTCTTTCTCAAAGTGAGTTACAATGGGCATTATTGACAACTGCCTTGATTTATTTTCCATGAATTTTCCAGAAGAGATAACCTTTGGTTTTTTTGCTTTTTTAATGGCCGAAATTACTTTTTCATGAATTTTTGTTTCGTTGCTTCCAACTGCTTGGGAAAATCTCTTCCTAGTGCCCACAAGATTTGCAATTAGGTTAAAATCACTTTCTTTAATATTTTCAAACAATACCGCAAAAGAGCCATCAACTTTTGCAGTAATTCCTGCAATTTCATATTTTATTGAAACTGGTGATTTGATAGTTTTTAGGTCTCCACTTTTTTTAATTAATGAAATATAATTGCGTAAATCAGTCAATTTTGAACAATCTCCATAATTTCTGTCATTAAGACTTTTGCAGTCTCTGGATCTAGTTCTTTTTGAACAAAGATTGATACTACTGCTATTCCACGCATTTTAGTACTAATTCGTTCAGCAATTAATTTTAAAAAAAGAGATTCGGATTTTGAGGGAATAACCGTTGTAGTGATAGGGTTTTGTCCTACAGTCAATGAAACAACCAAAGATCCCAGTTTAGAGCTACCCTCAGTTACAGAAACAAAATATCCATTCTCAAACTTAAGTATTTGTAAAAAAAAATTACGGCCTCCCAAATCAACGGTTTTCTTTGAAAACCCATTTGGAGAGTTCAATAATTTTTGAACAAGTCTTATGCTTTTATTGCTATTGATTCAGTTTTTGGTAGATCTTTTGCTTTAGTTTTTCTAGTTTTGACAGCTTTTGCCTTTACTGTAGTTTTGGCAGCTTTTGGTTTTGCTTTAACTGCTACAACTTCCTCAATAATCTCTTCTTGCTTTTCTTGAGCAATTGCTTTAGCCTCAATTGAGTCAGCCTCAACTCTTGCACGAAGTTTAGCCTTGTACTTGAGATTTCGGGGTTTTGTTCTAAGTCTATATCCACAACATGGACACCATAGACCTTCCCATTTGATGAATATTTCACATATTTGGCATCTTCTTTGTCCAGAGGCATATCTTCCAGTGCCTACTGGCTTTTGAGCCTTATATCTTACGCAAATTCCTTTACAAGTCATCTTATAATTACATTATAGAATTCATAACTATATAAGGATAGATCGATAATTTTTAGTGAATTTTTTTGAAAATCATATAGAAATTTGGTCTTTTGTTGCGATCAAAGTTATTAGTTTGAAAAAAAACCAAAAAAACTTCAATAAATATGTATGCTTTATTTAATATCGATTTTGTTGAAATTTAAATACCAATCAATATAGATGTTTGAGAGAAATTTTCACTTTTTAACTAAAAATTTGCAGAAAGTATAAAATTCTAATTAATTTTACATAAATTTTAGCCAAAAAAAATTGTTAAATCGATTATTGGAATGATAGTTAGACGGATTATAATGAATTTCATAAGAAGGAATGATATAATATATTCTCAAACCAGTAAAGAAAATCTAGATAAATTAAAAATTTTCTTTAACTAATTTAGGAAGTTTTTTATTATTTTATCGTTATTTTATCCGGTCAATGAAAGTGGCAGGATAGAATAACGATAACCTTCTCTTTGTGAAATAAATTTAGCAGAAAGCATATCTCTTTTTCCTCTTTGATTAAAATTTTTAATTTTTAGACTAGTTTTGCTTTCATCCACATATTCCAAATCGAATGAAGAACAAAATCTTAGGTTAAGCAACTTTTCTATTTTTTTAGCTATATCCATATTTCCATTTCCAATTTTTATAATTTTTTGTTTAGCTCTTAAATTTCCTAAAATTCCAATAATATGGAAAATCAATTTTTCTATAGATGAATGAAAGGAGCTTTCAATCTCTTTTCCAAGGTAAAAAACTGACAAGCCAATTTGTTGACCAGGATCAATTCCTATAACAAGATCCTTTTCCTCGTAATCCAAATTTAATTTTTGGATCATCAAACCTCTAATTACTGTAAAATCATGTTCTAATACATCCTCATGTAAAATGGGTTTTTTACAATTAGGAGGAGATTCTTTTCTAGTTGTGAGGATTAAATTTCCACTATAGTTTGAAATTTCTTCTGGTAATATAGAATCAAAAGGTAAATCGAGAACCTTCAATAAATTCGAAAATCCATAATATGGTTTACCGTATGTGGTGGCAATTCCTATACGAGTATTAAGTAAGGGATCGATAATTAAAGAAAATAATTCTCAGATTTAGATTTATGCCTTCAAAACAGTTGACACAACATGTCGTACCGCCTCATCAAAGCCGGCATCAATATTTGATTTAATTTCAGAAAGTTTTGCTTCTCCTTCTTGAGCGATCTTTGCTGATTCTGCATTGGCTTTTTCTTTAGACGCATTAATTATTGCTTCGGCTTCTTTTGTTGCCATTTCTCTTGTTTTTTCTAAAAGATTATCAATCTTTGTTTGTGTTTTTACAGAAAGTTGTTTTTTCATATCAGTAACCTTGTTGTTAAGAGAATCTAAATCGCCCTCAAGTTCACTTAAAGATTTGATAATTCCTGCGACCTTTGATTCAGCCATGGTGCTCATTTACCTAAAATCTCTTCAATCCTTTACTTAAATCATTCATTTTTTGAATTTTTGAATACAAATCTAGTACATAAAATTATCCACTGGTTAGTAGTAGAATTGCTCTTGCAAGATCACCTTTTGCTTCCTCTAGAGCATTTTTGGCTTTTTCTTCATCAACGCCGGCTTGCTGACTAACTAGTTGAATATCATCCTCAGAGAATATCGGTACCTCAAGTTCCATTTCTTCATAGCTATCTGCCGTTACTGTAAAAATTGAATTGTCTTGTGCTTTCATTTCAGTAACTGACGGTTTTGAAATAATAATTTCCTTTTTATCTGTCTTAATGATTACTTCCTGAACATTGGGGACCTCTTTCATATCAAGACCCATCTTATCCATCATTCTTCGCATTTCACGGTTACCGCCTCGCATCATGATGATATTCCCCCCTTTCGACTTTTTAAACTATCTCTGACTTTTACTGCTATTCCCCTTTCAAAATCCATAATCATTTCTGAAGAAAGGACAGCCCTACCCACTGCAATTACTTTGTTTTGAAACAAGATAGGTGTATCAGCAGTAATTTGGATATTTTTTCCACACCAAGTAACATGTTTACAAAAAACAGAGCGACCTTCTTTAACAAATGGTTCTGCATCTTTATTTATTTCAAGACAATTTTCTTTGAATTTTTTACTTTTTAGTAATAATTGTGCAAAATAAGGAGTTATGGCCAAACCTCCATCTATTCTCAATGTACATAGTAATTTTTCTTGATGATGAACCGTTCTAATTCTACCATTTTTTTTTGAAAAAATTATTTCAACGTCTTTTGGCAGATATTTTGATACTCCTTTTCCAAACAGCGCATCAATAGTTTGCCTAAGTTTAAGAATATGATCCATATACATAGAAAAGATTTATTCTAAATATTAGTTCAATGCTTTTACGATTTTTGATATTAAACTATATAGATGAGATTTTTTTCTTTAGATTATGGATGAAAGGGGAGAAACTAGGAAAATTCAGTTTACTGGGAAATCATCCTACATAGTTTCTCTACCTAAGCCTTGGATAATGGAACTTGGTCTAAAACAAGGGGATCAAATTAGGATGGTAAGAAAGGGTGCATCTACCCTAGAACTTTATCCTCAAAAGTTTGAAACAAGATTACAGAAGAAAGAAGATGCTACAATTGAGATTGACCTGGAGGAGAAACCCTCAACTATTGTTAGAAAACTGATTTCTCTTTACTTTTTAGGCTATAAGACAATCAATGTTAAACCCAAAATTGGAAGATTAAATCCAAACCAAAGGACTGCGGTAAAGGAGGCGGTTAGAAGAATGTTAATGGGTTCTGAAATTATTTCAGACTCTACAGGAGGAATCACCATTCAAGTTTTGGTAAATCTTTTAGAACTTTCGGTTGATGGGGCATTCAAAAGAATGCTTCACCTTACACAATCAATGTCCAATGATGCAATTTTGGCAGTAAAAGAAAATAATTTGGAACTTGCGCAAGAAGTTATCAACACAGATGATGAAGTAGATAGATTTGGATTTTATATTATTCGTCAATTAAAAATTGCAATTCAGAATGAACATATGCTAAAAGAAATGGGATTTAGAAATGCCAGAATTTGTCTTGGTTATAGATTAGTTGTAAAAAATATTGAAAGAGCAGGAGATCAGGCTGCCTTTATCGCAAAGGATCTCTTAGAATTCAAAAAGCCTATGAAAAAAGAAATTTTAGATAAAATTCAAGATATGAATAAATTTTGTCTAAGTGTCATAGATGATTCATGTTTAGCGTTATTCAAAGAAGATTATGTTCAAGCTGAACAGATAATAGAAAAAACACTTGAAATCACCAAATATGAGAAAAAAATTCACGATTGTTCAAAATCACTAAAAGATGATGAAGAGATTTACAGAATAAGAAGGATCACCGAAAGCATAAAAAGAATTTCAGAATATGCTAGTGATATTGCAGAAATTGTTCTAAATATGAATATTGAGAAAGCTTTAAAGAAAAAGGCATGATTTTTTGAATGGTAAAGGTAGTCAGGTTTTAATTTACGATAAAAGGAATTAATTAGAAAAATGAATTCTGCAATTTTAATCACATATGATAAAGAAGATTCAATAAATGAAGCAATCGGTTTATGTGAGGCTGCAGGATATCAAGTAGTACATACCATTACACAAAATTTCCTAAAGAAACCAAAATATGGAATTAGTGGTGGAAAACTGGAAATGCTAAAAGAAATTACTGAAAAACTTCGGCCAGATGTAATTATTTTTGATGAAATTTTAAAACCCAGACAAAATTATAATTTAGCTTCTGAACTTCACAGAGAAATTTTAGACAGAGAAGCTCTAATTCTTGAGATCTTTGAAAGCAGAACATCTAGTTCAGAATCCAAATTACAAGTAAAATTAGCCCAGTTAAGATATGAAAAGTCAAGAGCAAAGGAAAGAGTACGTTTGTCTCGAGGGGGAGAACAGCCTGGATTTATGGGAATCGGGCAGTTTGAAGTTGATATTTACTACAATAATATCAAACATAGAATACAAACTATAAGATCAAAATTAGAAAAAGCTGGAAAACAAAGACTACTACATCGTCAAGCCAGAAAAAAACAAGGGTTCAAAACTATATCTTTGGCAGGTTACACCTCTGCAGGAAAAACAACATTGTTTAATAAATTAACTGGAGAATCAAAAGAACAGAGTAAGAAGTTGTTTACGACACTTACTACCACAACAAGAAGAATAACAATCAATCATGAGCCTTTTTTAATTGCCGATACTGTTGGTTTTATCAGAAAATTACCCGCATATATGATAGAAGCGTTCAAGTCCACATTAGAGGAATTAATTTACACAGATATTATTATTCTAGTAATTGATGTAAGCGATTCATTATCTGATTTAAAAAAAAAATTTGCCAGTTGTATGCGAACTTTAAGTGATTTAGGAGTGGAACGAGATAAAATCATTTTTGCATTAAACAAGTCAGATTTAGTCTCAAATTCTCAGGTTCAGGAAAGAGTGAAAATCCTAAATTTAGAGGAAAATAAAAAATGGGTTGTGGTATCTGCCTTGGCAGAAAAAAATTTGGATGAATTAAAAATTTTAATCAAAGATATCATTGAAAATAAAAGTTCGCTGAATTACAAAAAGAACATTACAAAGGAGTTTAATGATCCCTATGGTAATTGAAGTAGTAAGAATTGGTCAAAGAATTGTTAGAGATGATAGAGTAACTACCCATATTGCTTTGGTTGCAAGAGCATTTGGTGCTACGACAATTTTAATGAATGAGGTAAATCTAGAGATCAAGGAAACCCTAGAAAAAATAAGCGATACTTGGGGAGGAAATTTTTCAATAGAATTTTTTGATAGTTGGAAACCTATTATAAGAAAGAAGAAAGAAAATGGTTTCAAAGTTGTTCATCTCACAATGTATGGAGAGAATATCAATGAAATACAATCTAATTTAAAAAAAGAAGAAAATTTGCTAATTGTAGTTGGTGCTGAAAAAGTACCCAGAGAAATTTTTAAATTTGCGGATTATAATGTAGGAATAGGGTGCCAACCTCACTCCGAAATTAGTGCTTTAGCCATACTTTTAGACCGGATTCAGGATGGTAATCAGTTCAACAAAATTTTTCTAAATGCCAAAAGAAAGATCATACCAACAAAAAAAGGCAAAAACGTAGTAATGAACGAAACAAGGGATTAATAATAGAATACAGTAAGTCATTAAAGTTGGTTGATAAGTACGAAGATCCCTTTGTAAGAATTGCATCCATGATTGGGGGTGATGAATACCTAAAAGTGGCAAGATCACTTTTGAAAGCTGAAGATGCAACTGATGAGGAAATAGCTAGTTCTACCGGTTTAAGAATAAACATGGTTAGAAAGGTTTTGTATGACCTGTTTGGAAAATCACTAATAACAGGAATAAGAGTAAAAGACGAACGAAAAGGTTGGTTTGTCTATAGATGGAGAACTAGAAGAGAAGAAGTAGAGCATTTTATTGAAGGTCAAAAAAAGAAAATTACTAAAAGATTACAGCAGAGATTAGATTTTGAAAATCATTCAGATTTTTATCATTGTGGTAATGAGGATTGTCCTCGAGTTACATTTGAAGATGCTTTGGAGGGAATGTTCAAGTGTCCCTCCTGCCAAAATGTATTGAATTTAAAGAAAAATGATAAATCAAAAAAAGCATTTTCAAAGAAAATTGATGAGATAAAAAAAGATATGCAACAGGTCTTCTGAATAAAACTAAAATAAGTAGTTTTAAATAATTAGAACTGGAAAATACCTAAATACAAAAACTTAACCATAATTTTATGGTTTCAAATGAAAAATATTCTATTTGTGACATTATGAAGGGAAACACTTCAGTCATTATTCAAAAAATGGAATCACAAATACCAGTAAATTTCCAAATTTATTCGGATATGTACAAAGAATATTTGCATATGATTGATGATCTTTTTGGAACTTGTTACCTTTCAGAAAAAGAATTTTTTGATAAAATGAATATAGATGATAGAATTTTAAAAATAATGAGTTCTTATGGAAAAACCTACACAGAAATCTATAGTAATCAAGTTGAAAATTATAGTAGTTTCTTAAAATGGTATTCAAAAATGAGAACTTCCGGAACGAGATCCTATGATAAATTTGCTCATGTAATGATGGATTCATATGCAAAAATAATTTCAGATTTTTCCAAAAAATTCCAATTTTAAGTAAGTAGAATAAATAAGAGTAATTATTGCAGAAGATCCTTGACTCAAATTACTACTGTAAATCCAGCCACCGGTGAAGAGATTTCAAAATTTACCCCCATGGATAGAAACCAAGTTTTTCAGTTAGTAGGTAAAGCAAAACGGGCTTTTCCAGAGTGGAAAAAAGACTATGGAAAACGTAGAAGTTACATTTACAATTTAGTCGAATATTTGAAAAAAAACAAGACTGAACTAGCTAAAACCGTCACCTTAGAGATGGGAAAGGTTCTCAAAGAATCAATTGGTGAAGTTGAAAAATGTGTGTGGGCCTTGGAGTTTTATGCTGATCATGGAGACAGTTTTCTTGCTGATGAGGTATTAAACACAGATGCCCGAAAAAGTTTCCTAACCTTTGAACCGCTTGGAGTAATTGGTTCTATAATGCCATGGAATTTTCCTTATTGGCAAGCTCTAAGATTTGCCGCGCCATGTTTGATGGGAGGAAATGTGATTGTGATGAAGCCCTCCAGTATAACTCTTCAGTCTGGTATTGAAATTGAAAAGGCCTTTACTGAATCAGGTATGCCGGATGGGATATTTCAAACACTGGTAGGAAGTGTTGATACTGCCAATCATCTCATTGATTCTAATGTTAGTGCTATAACCTTCACTGGAAGCACAAATGCAGGGGCTAAGGTTGGCCAACGGGCAGCTATGAATTTGAAAAAATGCGTGCTAGAACTTGGAGGAAGTGATCCATTCATAGTTTTAGATGATGCAATAATTGAAAAGGCTGCCGAGGGAGCAGTTAAGGGAAGGTTCATCAATTGTGGACAGAGTTGTGTTGCTTCTAAAAGATTTTTTGTTGGAAAAAACATTGCCAAAGATTTCATTGAGTTGTTTATAAAAAGGACCTCTCGGTTAAAAGTGGGAGATCCTACATCTATAGAAACCGATGTGGGTCCACTTGCTAGTAAAGAAGGTTTAGAAACAATTTCAGGAATTGTTGAGGATGCGAAAGAAAAAGGTGCTGAAATTCTTTTGGGAGGTTCAAAAATTGAAGGAAAGGGTAACTTCTATCAACCTACAATTCTTACAAACATCAAACCAAATATGCGAATTGCAAAAGAAGAAACATTTGGTCCAGTTGCTCCAATAACAATAGTCGAAAATGAAAGTGAAGCAATAAGATTAGCAAATGATGTTGAATTCGGATTAGGAGCCAGCATTTGGACTAAAGATTTAGAAAAAGCAGATAAAATGTCAAGAAGAATAGAATCAGGCATAGTTAGTGTAAACAATGTAGTTCTTTCAGATCCACGAATTCCCTTTGGTGGGATAAAACATAGTGGGTTTGGAAGAGAATTATCAAGATATGGGATGCTAGAATTTGTAAATATTAAAGCAGTTAGATTCTATGAAAATCTAACTCACCATCATTACGTAGAATAAATTCAATCATTGAATTTTTTTTTGAATTTAATTCAATTAACTAGAAAATAATTAAAATATAAAATAAGAGTTAACAAAATTTTTTGTTAACCAATTGTTTCTATTTGTTAGAAAGATGGTTTGATTTAATAAACACCCAAATTTTTTTAGTCATTTCACTTGGGGCAATTGGTTTGTTACCAAAGACTTGCTCCACAGTTTCTTTTCGACCTGCAAAGTTGATAGCATATCCACCAAATGCTGGCTTTTTGGTTTTAGTGGAAGATTTAGTTTTTTTACTTGAGCTCTTTGTACCTTTCTTTTTTGTTGTGGTTTTCTTTTTTACTGCCAATTTCTCGTACTTTTGTTTCAAATTAAGTATAATAACTTACAGTTTTGAATAACACAAAAAAAGGTCATTTTCAAGCCTTTTGATCCGATTTAGTCGAAGTTTATGTGATTTTGTAATTTTATCAAATCCCTCACCTTGAACCAAACTGATTGCATTCTCTCCCCCTAGAATAAACGGCGTAATGGTTATGAAAAATTCATCCACCAAATTATTTTTTATAAATTCCCAATTTATTGTACCCCCTCCTTCAAGAAGTATTGTTTTAATTTTCCTTTTGCTAAGAATTTTTATTAAAGATTTAATATTTACTTGATTTTCACCTATAATCAAAATTTCTATAGGAAACTTTTTTAATTTTTGTAAATTTTTTTTTGTAATTTTTTTTGAAACAACAATAATGGTCCTTACTTTATTGCTTGTTTGCAATATTTTTGATTTATTTGAAATTGTTCCACAAGAATCTAAAACTATCCTAATAGGATTTCTTCCCTTTGAGTATCTTACAGTAAGTAAAGGATCATCTTTGTGAACCGTATTTTTTCCAATTAGTATAGCATCTACTTGTGAACGTAATTTGTGAAGTCTGCTTAGATCCTTTTTAGAAGAAAGTTTAGAATCTCCAGATCTAGTTGCTATTTTGCCATCTATTGATATTGCTGCACTTAAAATTATTTTTGGATTATATTTTTCCATGAACTATATTACCTCCAATCATTACTGCTCTGATATCAATTTCTGAAGCTCTGTGAACAATAGATGCATAAACATTATGCATTGGTTCTAAATCAAGAGAATGTTTTTCAATGAATACTCCATCTGCAAATTTTCCAGTTTCAATTACTCCTATTTCTTTTTTCAAAACTTTTCCACCATTTACCGTTGCCATTTTTAGGATTTCTTTTGGATTCACCCTTGTTTTACGAATTCCCATCGAGACTTTCCATAAATAATCCATTTCTCGAAACATATCTGGAGAGTTTATCATAATGTTATCTGTTCCCAATGCAATGGTACATCCAGTTTTTTTCATTAAATCAATGTCCGGAATACCTTCTGCGAGTGAAGCGTTAGCTCGTGGACAAATTACAATACCTCTGGTTCTTTTGGCAGCGGCAAAAAGATCTTCCTTTGATGCATAGGTCATATGAACCATAAAATGAGGTTTAAGATTCAAGGCTCTTGCTGTCTCAGAATTAGCCGTGATCTTTTTTGATGTAACAACACTCTGTTTTGTTTCAGAGGAATGAATGGCTCTTATTTTAGTGGTCTTTGAATAATAATTCAAGACTGATTGACTATTTTCATTTGCTCCACTTATTCCAAGTCCATCACATTTTTTAAGTAATTTTCTTAATTCTTCAATTTTGTTTCTTGGAAATGAAACATTTTTTTTTATTTCAATATTGTTTTGATAAAATTCTAATCTTCCAAGAATTATTGAACGTATGGGGATTTTAGTTAATACTTCTTTTAACATCATAATTCCCTCCAATCCACCTTCCCTAAAATCTACAAAAGTTGTAATACCCTTATTTAACATTGAATAGCAAGAATTTTTCATAAAATTTTTAAGGTGTTTAGGATCTGTTTCTTTTAGAATTTTTGACTTGATCCCTGATACTGGATGAATACGTTTGTCTACAGCACTATTCAAAGCGATATCTTTTGCAATTGAATCGCCAATATGAGTATGACAATTAACAAATCCTGGAATTAATAATAATCCCTCACAATCAATGGATTTTTCTTTTGCACTTGAGCTTATGTTAGGTTGAATTTTTTT